>NZ_JAMYVA010000023.1:0-88027 GCF_040323505.1 Mesorhizobium sp. M0040 | reverse complement strand
GCCGGTCGATGCCATACCAAGCCGTCGAAAACTGCTTTCCCGGCCATCAAAAAAGCCCCATTAACTCACCAACCAGGATTTCGCTTCCCCGTGCAAAGCCCTCACAAGGGGAGAAGGCAGAGCAGCGCCAATCCCCTAGATAAATTGCACCTGGACGATCTCGTAGCCCCTTGCGCCACCAGGTGCGTTGACCTCGATGGCGTCGCCGACTTCCTTGCCGATCAGGGCGCGGGCGATCGGCGAGGAGATCGAGATGCGGCCGGACTTCACGTCGGCTTCCTGGTCGCCGACGATCTGGTAGGTCTTTTTCTCCTCGGTATCCTCGTCGACCAGCACCACGGTGGCGCCGAACTTGACCTTGTCGCCGCTGAGCTTGGTGACGTCGATCACCTCGGCCCGCGCGATCAGGTCCTCGAGTTCGTTGACCCGGCCCTCATTGAGGCTCTGTGCCTCTTTTGCCGCGTGATATTCGGCATTTTCGGATAGGTCGCCATGCGAGCGCGCTTCGGAAATCGCCTCGATGATACGCGGCCGCTCCTGTTGCTGGCGCCAGCGCAGTTCTTCCTTCAATGACGCGAACCCCTCGCCTGTCATCGGGACCTTGTTCATAATGCCTGACCTTTCCTGCCGCCGCCCCCGCAATCGGGAGCGACCTTGTCGATGGTACAAAAAGAAAACGGTCCGGCAGCCTCGGGCTAACGGAACCGTCTCACCACAATTTCGCAAGATATAGCAATCTTCGCGGGTTTTTCACGTCCAAAAAGTCGGTTTTTGAAAAATCATCCACCGATTGCACGGCTGACCCCACGTCAAGCGGGGGTTTCCAAGATCGTATCGTGTACCGTGATGCCAAATCTCGGTTGTGGCCAACATGTGCAGCACAGCAAAAAACCGGCTGCGATCGCTCACAGCCGGTTATGAGGAGCGTTCAGGAGGATCAGCTCCTCATGAAATGATCGATCTGCTCCGACAGCATGCCATATTCGCGAGACCCCTTGCCCGTGCGCTTCTCGATCTCGCGGAGCTGTTCCTGGGCGCCGGCAAGATCGCCGATCTGCAGGTGCGCCTCGCCGAGATATTCGCGCACCAGCGTGTAGTTCGGGTCGATGCGCAGCGCTTCCTCGTAGTAGCCGAGGCCGACGGTGACGCGGCCGGAATGGCGGTGCGAATAGCCGAGATAGTTGAGGATGCGCGGATCCTGCTTGTTGGCGGCGAGGCTGAGCACGGCGATCGCCTCGTCGTAGCGTCCATCCATCGCCAGCGCGCGACCGGCATCGTAGATGCTGTCGTCGTCCAGCATCCCTTGCTTCGGGGAGACGCATTTCTTCTGTTTCTTGTCCCACGCCTCCCCCTTCTTGCACTGGCTCTGGCCGCCGCCGCCGCCATTGCCGCCGCCGCCGCCACCACCTCCTCCGCCTTCACCAGCCGAAAACGCCGGCGCTACAAACAGCGGCAGGGCGGCGATGGCCATGACCTGAATCAGCAGTCGTCTGCGCATTACACTCTCCTTTGAACCTGACAATGCAACACTAACGCCGGGCCAAAGCCGTTTCGTCCCGGAAAATGTCATCCTATCTCAAAACCGCGATCTCTCCCAGCAAGGCCATCTTATCCCGGGAAGAGAGGGCATCGGAAATCATGCTTCACGATCAACGCCGCCGCGCAAGATAATGTGACGAGCGCTGCAAATCCGCTATCATCGGGCCGACCGAGCACGAAGCAGGGAGACGGCCGGTGCAGCAACGCGTTGAACGAGACTGGGAGCTTTCGATCGGTCCCGACACCGTCCGCCTGTTCATCCTGAAGGCGAAGGCGCTCAGCGCCGCCGTCAACGAAGACTATGCCGACGGCGCCGAGCACGAGGTAGAGCTCGACGGCAACGCGCACGACAACCACCATCATGACGGCCTTGCCGAGGAAAGCTCCGAAGATCTCACCGAAGAAGAACTGCGCGAGCTGATCGACGATCTCAATGTCGACGAAGCGGCCGAACTGATTGCGTTGGCCTGGGTCGGCCGCGGCGACTATGACGCGACGGAATGGACGGACGCGCTGTCCGCCGCCCGCGAGCGCGCCAACAAGCGCACGGCAAAATATCTGCTCGGCATGCCGCTGCTGGCGGACTGGCTCGAGGAAGGCTTGGAAGCGATCGGCGCGTGACGGCGCGGTTACCGATTGTGATCGGCCGCCCCCCTCGCTCAAGGCAACTTCCCTGCATTCTGGCCGTTGCGACGTAATGGCGGCGTTTGGCTTTTTCAGATTGGGCAGATTGCTGCTGGCCGTTGCGGCTACGCCGCTGGCGGGACCCGTTTTAGCCAAGGCACCCGATCTACCGCAAACCGCACCGGTTCCGCAGTTCAACCGGCAAATCACTCCGCCGCCACCAACCGAGATCCCGGTCCCCGAACCGCGCCCGGAGGATGCTCCGGAGCCGCCGGCGATTGCACCGCAGCCGCCCGAAAAGCCGGCACGGGCTGAGCCGCCGGCAACCCCACCAGGCGCGCCACCAAACCCGGCCGAGGCAGACGAGAAGGCGGAGAAAAAAATCCTTCCTGATCCTCGATCGGCCGCCATTGCCGGGAAAGAAATGCCGGCCGAAGAATTGGCCTGCCGCAGGCGGCTGAAGTCGATGGGCGTCGATTTCGTGGAGCGCAAGCCCGAGCGCGATACGGCGGTCGGTTGCTCGATCCCCTACCCGATCGTGCTGAGGACGCTCGGCAAATCCATCGCCATCGGCCCGGAGCCCGAGCTGAATTGCCAGATGGCGGAAGCGGCCGCACGCTTTGCTGCTTCAGTCATCCAGCCTGCCGCAAAGGCCGAGTTCGGCGCGGATATTAAATCGATCGGCCAGGCCTCCGCCTTTGTCTGCCGGTCGCGCAATGGCGGCGGCAAATTGTCGGAGCACGCCTTCGGCAACGCGCTCGATATCGCCAGCTTCAAGCTTTCGGACGGGAAGGAGATCGATGTCGGCCCGGCGCCGCCGGAAAAGGACGCGAAATTCCTGAACGCAGTGCGCAAGGCAGCCTGCGGACCGTTCAAGACCGTGCTTGGCCCCGGCAGCGACGCCGATCATTCGCAGCATCTCCACTTCGACCTCGAACCGCGCCGCAACGGCGGCACGTTTTGCCAATGACGCCGGCCGCCGGTAATGGGGCGCCGCAATTTGGCCGCAGGCGTGAACGGCGCCGCTGATTTTTCCTTTACTCTTCAGGTTTAGAGTCTGTGCCATCTGGGGACAGGAACCCTTCCGATGGCCGGGCTATTTCGCGCTGCGCTTGCCGCTGCGCGGCACACAGGATGCGCGCGCATAGCCGGCAGGCTTGCCGCCATGCTTGCCATTGCGGGGCTCTCCGCCTGCAATACCGGCAGCGTGCTGTCGCTGCAGCCGGCCGTCGATGTCGGCAGCCAGACCGCTGCCGTCCCGCCCAATTCCGGCGCGCCCAATTCAGACCCACAAAGTTCCGGCCCGGAATATTCCGGCATGCAGCGCCTCGTCCCGTCCAACCCCTATATGACCGCCGCCTATCCGCGCATGGACAACCCGATGTCGCCGGCCGAACAGATGCCGGCCACCGAGATCGATTGCCGAAAGGAGCTGAAACGCCTCGGCGTCGTCTACACCGACGTTGCGCCGATCCATGAAGGCCAGTGCGGGATCGACTATCCGGTCAAGGTCTCGGCCATCGGCAGCGTCGAGATGAAGCCGGCCGCGACGCTGACCTGCGACATGGCCGCCACCTTTGCCGGCTGGACCAGGAACGAACTCGTGCCGTCGGCCCGCTGGCGCTATTTCTCAGGCGTCAAGACCATCCACCAGGGCTCGAGCTATTCCTGCCGCAGGATTGCCGGCGAAGGTGTTTTGTCGGAACACGGCAAGGGCAATGCGCTCGACGTGATGAGCATCGAACTCAACAATGGCGACGATATCGACGTCCGCAAGCCCGGCCTGTTCGCCTTCCGCACCCGCGGCTTCCTCAACAATGTCCGCGCCGACGGCTGCCAGTATTTCACCACCGTGCTCGGCCCCGGCTACAATTACGATCACCGCAACCATTTCCATTTCGACATCAAGAACCGCAAGAACGGCTATCGCGCCTGCCGCTGATTGCAGCCCCTGCCCAAGACTTGCTGCGCCGGTTAAGATGGTGCGCAGACGCTTGGGTGGTGCCTCTTGAGCCAACGAAGCCTGCGACGACGTGCAACGACCTGGCTGGTGGCATGCTGTGCCGCCTATCTTTCGCTCGCCTATTTCGCCGCGCCTGAGTTCTGGACGTTGCGGGACCGCAATTTTCGCAATCAGCAATTCGAGATGGTGACGCACACGCCGCAAGGCATTCCGGGCGATCCGATCAATGTCGGCCTTGTCGGCACCAAGAAGGAGCTTGTCCATGCTTTTGCCGTCGCCGGCTGGGATACGGCAGACGCGGTCTCGCTGAAGACGGCGATCGAGATCGGCGAAAGCGTGCTGTTTAACCGCCCCTATCCCGACGCGCCGGTCAGCCGGCTTTTGTTCGAAGGCCGCGCCCAGGACCTCGCCTTCGAAAAACCGGTCGGCGACAGTGCCGACCGGCGCCACCACGTCCGCTTCTGGCAGACCGATGCGACCGGAGACGACGGCCGGCCGCTCTGGCTCGGCTCGGCAAGCTTTGACCGCGGCGTCGGCCTCAGCCATGACACCGGCGCGATCACTCATCACATCGGCCCCGACATCGACGCCGAGCGCGACGGGCTGATGCGCGACCTCTCCGCCGCCGGCATGCTGATCTCGACCAGCGAGATACCAGGCGTCGGCGCCACAAAGACCGGGCGCAACGGCGAAGGCGATCCCTATTTCACCGACGGCAAGGCCATCGTCGGGGTCCTGCTGCAACTGCCGTAGGCGCGCAATCGGCCTTCCCGTCTGACAGCCATTTCGTCCCGACGGGCTCAGGGCACGGTGATCACGATCTTGCCGAACGGTCCTGTCTCCAGACGCTCAAATGCCTGCGGCACCTCGTCGAAGCCAAACACCTTGTCGATCACCGGCTTGATGGGGAGCGTCTCGATCGCCTGGTTCATTCGCTCGAAAGCGCGGCGGTGGCCGATCGATATGCCTTGTACGACGATCCGGTTGCGCAGGAACGGAATGATCGGGAAACTGAGCTCCATGCTGCCGAGAAGGCCGATGAGCGACAGCCTGCCGTCGGCGCCCAGCGCATTGAGCGAGCGCCGCGCATTGTCGCCGCCGACCATTTCCAGCACATGGCTGACGCCGGCGCCGTTTGTCAGGTCGCGCGCGGCCTCGTCCCACGCCGGCCGGCTGCGATAGTTTATCCCTTGCCAGGCGCCGAGCGCCTTCGCCCGTTCGAGCTTCTCGTCGCTGCTCGAGGTGACGATGGCGCGCAGGCCGAAGGCGGCGGCGAACTGCAGCGCAAACAGCGACACGCCGCCGGTGCCTTGGATGAGAACGGTTTCGCCCGGGATCGGCTTGGCCCCCTCGACCAGCGCGAACCACGCCGTCAGCGCCGCAATCGGCAGCGTCGATGCCTCGACGTCGCTGAGCGACGGCGGCGCCGCCACGGCGGCATCCTCATGAAAAAGCACATGCTCGGACAGCATGCCGGGCAGTGACGAACCAAGCGTATGCTTGTGCAGCACCGGCGGGGCGTCGCCGTCCGGCCAGTCGGCGATCACCTGGCCGAGCACGCGCTGCCCGATGCCGAAGCGGCTGACTTCGCTGCCGGTGGCGACTACTTCGCCTACCGCGTCCGATGTCGGCACGAACGGAAAGCTGAGGTCCGGTATCAGCACGCCATCGACGATCATCCTGTCCTTGTAATTCAGCGATACCGCTGTGACGCGTACCAGAAGATTATGCGGCCCGGGTTGGGGCAGCTTTCCATCAGCCGGCTTCAACCTGGCCAGGCCGAAACCGTTCATCTGCCAGGATCTGTTTTCGGTGCTCATTTGGTTCGCGCTCCGTGGTTGATGATTGCGCGAGACATTTACGCCGTTTCACTATGGAGAAAAGTGCTTCCATGTGGCATGTTCTGCAACAGATTAAGGAGCAAAACTCTACAATAGGAGCGCTTCATTGGAATCGGCCAATTTGCAAGGCATCGTCGCATTCGTTCACGCGGTGGAGGCCGGCAGCTTCACCGGCGCTGGCGCACGGCTGCATGTCACCAAATCGGCGGTCGGCAAGTCGATCGCGCAGCTGGAACAGCGATTGGGCGTCCGCCTGCTCAACCGCACCACCCGCAGCCTCAGCCCGACCAGCGAGGGCCTGAGCTATTACGAAGCCTGCGTCAGGGCACTGGCCGAGATCGAAGCCGCCCGGTCTCTGTTGGCTTCCCGCAAGCAGGTGCCTTCCGGGCGGCTGCGCGTCGACCTGCCTTTGGCCTTCGGCCGGCGGTGCGTCGCCCCGCTGCTGTTCGACATTTCCAAAAAATTCCCGGACCTGACGATGGAAATCTCGTTCAACGACCGGCGCGTCGACCTGATCGAGGAAGGCATCGACCTGGCGGTGCGTATGGGCGACCTCGACGACAGCTTGTCGATCGCCGCGCGCCGCATCTATGCCCAACGTTCGGCCATCTGCGCCGCCCCCGCCTATCTCGACGCCCACGGCAGGCCGCTATCGATCGAGGACCTGGCCAGGCACAGCCTCATCGGCTACGGCCGCGACGGCACGGTCCATCCCTGGACCGTCAGGCATGTCGACGGCCGTCTCGAAAAATTCGCGCCCAAGGCGCGGCTGGTGCTCGGCCACGGCGAACCGATGCTCGATGCGGTACTGGCCGGCTGCGGCATCGTCTATCTGCCGACATGGCTGACGGCCGACAGCATCAGGCGCGGCGAGCTCGAAATGGTTCTGTCGGATTGTCTTGTCGAAAACACCGTGGTGCATGCCATCTGGCCGGTAACACGCAATCTCGCGCCAAAGGTGCGCGTCGTCGTCGACGCCCTGATCGAGCATTTTTCCGCGCCGCCCTGGGATGCGGCATGGGTGCCGCCTGATTGCCCGGCTCGCTAAATTTAAAAAGACGCGACCGTCCTATTTTCGAAAACCGCGCGGCAATGCTATGGACCCGGCATGCTTTATGCTGAAATTGCCATCGTGGTCGTCCTCATCTGCGTGAACGGCCTTCTGTCGATGTCCGAACTCGCCATCGTCTCGTCGCGGCCGGCGCGCCTCAAGACGATGATCGACCGCAACGTCAAGGGCGCCGGCCGGGCCCTGGCGCTCGGCGCCAATCCGGGAAAATTCCTGTCCTCGGTGCAGATCGGCATCACTTTGGTCGGCGTCTTGTCCGGTGCCTTTTCCGGCGCCACGCTCGGCGAGCGGCTGGCCACCTCCCTGGCGTCGGCCGGCATCCGCGAAAGCCTCGCCGATCCGCTCGGCGTCGGCATCGTCGTCGCCCTCATCACCTATGGCTCGCTGATCATCGGCGAACTGGTGCCCAAGCAGATCGCATTGCGCGACCCCGAACGGGTAGCCGTCAGGGTCGCCCCGGCAATGACCATCCTCGCCAGCGTCTCGGCGCCGCTGGTCTTCCTGCTCGATTTTTCCGGCCGCGCCCTCCTGTGGCTGCTTGGCCAGCGCGGTCAGAGCGAGGATAAGGTCACCGACGAGGAGATCAAGATGCTGGTCGCCGAAGCCGAGCACCACGGCACCATCGAATCCGACGAACGGCGGATGATCGCCGGCGTCATGCGGCTCGGCGACCGTGCCGTGCGCGCGGTGATGACGCCGCGCACCGAGGTCGACTGGATCAATCTGCAATCCGACGAGGCGGCCATCAGGAAGCTGCTGATGGACACCCAGCATTCGCGCCTGCCGGCCGGCGACGGCGGCGTCGACGCCATGATCGGCGTCGTCCAGACCCGCGACGTGCTGGCCGCAATGCTCGGCGGCCGCGCTCTCGACCCGCGCCGGCACGTGCGGGCCGCGCCGATCGTGCATGACCAGGCCGACGCGCTGGACGTGCTTGCGACGCTGAAGGAATCCGACGTGCCGATGGCGCTGGTGCATGACGAATACGGCCATTTCGAAGGCATCGTCACCCCGGCCGACATTCTGGAAGCGATCACCGGCGTCTTCCGTTCGGATCTCGACGCCGGCGAAGAGGAAAACGCCGTCAAGCGCGAGGACGGCTCATGGCTGCTCGCCGGCTACATGCAGGCCGACGAGATGGCAGAGGTCCTCGGCATCGACCTGCCTGAGAGCCGCGATTACGAAACCGTCGCCGGCTATGTGCTGTCGCATTTGCACCATCTGCCGGCGACCGGCGAATGTGTCGACGCGCAAGGCTGGCGCTTCGAGGTCGTCGACCTCGACGGCCGCCGCATCGACAAGCTCATCGCCACCCGCCTGCCCGGCCGCCACCGCGAGGTCGTGCGGTAACGATCGACGCGACTTATGGGCTATATGCTCGCGGCGACGCCGCTCGCACAGTCAAAGTTGATTGGGAATACCGCCTATGGTCGACCACCTTTTCGCCGACCCATATCTCGCTGCTGTCTACGACGCCTGGCACCCGAGATCTGCGCGCGACGACTATGATTTCTACCTGCCCCGCATTCTAACAGCAGACGCGGTGCTTGATGTCGGATGTGGAACGGGCACCCTCCTTCACGAGGCACGCCTGGCCGGACATTCAGGGCGGCTCTGCGGCATCGACCCAGCACCCGGCGTGTTGAATCGCGCACGAACGCGCGCGGATATCGAATGGGTTCTCGGCGATCTCCAATCGGCCGGCTGGACAGCCGAGTTTGATCTCATTGTGATGACGGGGCACGCATTCCAGGCCCTTGTCAGCGACGAAGACCTGAGGGATTTCATGGCGGCTGTCCGACACGCCCTTGTGCCAGGCGGATGCTTCGCGTTCGAAACGCGGAACCCTTCGGTGCGGGCGTGGGAGCACTGGACACCCGAAAATGCGGTCGTCGTTGAGCTGCCTGACGGGTCGCTGGTGCAGATCACAACAGAGGTGATCATGCGGTTCGATGGACAGACGGTGACATTCACCCACAGGTTCGGCGGAAAGCATCCGAGCCTTCCGCAAGTTAGTCGCAGCACCTTGCGATTCCTCGAGACGGACGCCTTATCGAGCCTGCTGGGGAACGCGGGGCTACGGATCGAACAGCAATTCGGCGGCTTTGACGGCAGCCCACTTGGCCCTTCGAGCCCAGAGATCATCACGTTCGCGACGAGATGAAAAGGAGCATCCGCTCTCCAGCCCTGCAAGCAACGACAACTCGCGGACCCATTGCGGACGTGGAGCCGTATTTCGCGGGGACTGCCGCCGACCGTAGGTCAGAGCCAAGCTTGGCAATCGCAGAACTCAGCGATCAATCGATTGCCTCGATACCTTGTGCCTTCAGCCGTTCGAGATGGTCCTTCATCTCTTTCAGCCGCTCGGGGGAGTGGCCCTGCCACTCGGTGACCTCGCCCGTGATCCTGAGCGGCTCGCGGCAGCGATAGGACTGCGTCGGATTGCCGGGAAATTTCTTGTCCGTAAGATTGGGGTCGTCCATGACCGGGCCGGTTGGTTCCACGATGTAGATCCTTTCGCGTCCGTCACCGGCGGCCAGTTCTGCACCCCAGATAGCCGCATCCAGAGTGCCGGTTAGATAGACCCAGGCTGCCTGCTTTCGCGCCCCGTAATTGGAGCTGTAACCGGCTTCGATCAGGTCTCCCGGCTTAAGATCGGCCCGGGTGCCGTGGTAGAATTGGCGCGGCTTGTCGGAGGCTGTCATCGGCTCATCCTCGCTGTCTCAGGCGTCATGGTGTCGTGGCGCGCACTATTTCATGCACGTCATCGAATCAACCGTCTGGCCGTTCGGTTATCGGACGTCCGCCCATTCCGGTCATCCCGCCCAAAGCACGCTTTCGGTCGGCTGCCGGTGCGGGTATTATTGGCGCTCTGCATCTTACCGAGGTGGAAAAATGGATCTGCAAGCCTTCAGGGATTCGATTGCGAAACCACAGCCGCCAGCCGGCTTGAGCCCTGCCCTGCAGGCGCTGTGGTGGGATGCAAAGGGCGATTGGGCTAAGGCGCACGAGTGCGCGCAGCAGCGCGACGATACGGCGGGCATGCACGTGCATGCCTATCTCCACCGCAAGGAAGGCGACCAGTCGAATGCGGAATATTGGTATCGCCGCAGCAAGGCGGCGCCGTCGACCTTAACGCTTGACGAGGAATGGCAAGAGTTGGCACGTACACTTTTGCAGCAAAGCTGACGCTTGCTCAGTCATTGTAAAATAGCCGGTCCTGCATCCACTCTCCGGGGTTTCAGCTGGCGCCCTGTGGCTTGTCCCTGCGGTTCCATTCCGCATTGCGCGCCTGCGCCTCTTCGGCGATCAGCTTGAACTCCCGCATCTTCGCAGCTTCGATGGCGAATGCGCGGCTTGGCAGGACGCCAGGGTCCTCCTGACTGTTCTGAAACTGAAAACGGGCCTCCAGTTCGGCCCATATTCGCTCGGGTGCCGTATCCTTGCTGGCAAGCAGCGCAACGACCAGCGCCAGAGTCTCGCGCTGGGCGTTCAGCCGCCCTTCGATCTCTTCATTCGGCAATTCGGACATGCGGGTCGCTTCCAGTTTCTGGCTCAACGGCAAAATCGCACCCTTGTTCCGGAACTCGGGGCTGGCGCGGTCCGGCTGGGCAGCAGATGCTCGCAATCGCAATCGAGATGATCTCTCCTCCTCGATCCTGTTGACTCGGGCCGATGGCACTTCTCGCGCCGCTTGCGTCCAGCCTCTTCGAATGCAGCATGCGGACAAATCTTGAGAGCCTGAAGCGAATTCTCGAGACCGCAGCAGGTGATGCTTTGTTGCAGACTGACCCGCAGCCGACGCTCGGCGGTCTGCCCCGCAACGATCAAAGCCTGTCATCGAGAACGACCATAGGCTGCTGCGAGCACCGGAACAGCTGAGAAGCCTTGGCGTTGTTGGCATCTGGGATCTCGAGCGGACGCTATGAAACCTTCTGATTTTTAAGCCGTTATCGCCGGATGCCCGAGGCTAAATTTAAGCTGAAATCGGTTGACGGCGCCCAATCGCGCGATGCCGAGAAGTCGCGCCGCGAGAAACAGTCGACTGTCGAAGTCGCGTCCGAGGTCGTCGGCGAGCCCGCGCCGCCGCCGGATGTCACCGAACCCGATCCTGAGCTGACACCTGAAGAGGCCGAGCGGGCGCGCAAGAGATACCTGCTTAAGCGCTTCTGGATCAGCGCGCGCGGTTACTGGAGCGGCAGTGGCGACAGGGTCGCCTGGCCGTTGACGATCGGGCTGTTGGTCCTGATCGTCGCCAATGTCGGCTTCCAGTATGGGATCAATGTCTGGAATCGCGCAATTTTCGACGCCATTGAGCAACGCAATGCCCACACCGTATATTGGCTGAGCGCCGTATTCCTGCCACTCGTGATCGGAAGCGCCAGCCTTGTGGTGGCACAAGTCTTCTTTCGCATGAGGATACAGCGCCGCTGGCGGTCCTGGCTCACCACCGCGGTCATCGCGCGCTGGCTCGCAAGCGGCCGCTACTATCAGCTGAACCTCGTCGGCGGCGATCATAGCAACCCCGAAGCCCGCATCGCCGAGGATTTGCGGATTGCCACCGAATCGCCCGTCGATTTCATCGCCGGTGTCATCGTCGCATTTCTGTCGGCCTCGACCTTCATCGTGGTGCTGTGGACGATCGGCGGCGCCCTGACCCTGACGATTGCAGGTTCGACGGTCACCATTCCCGGCTTCCTGGTCATCACCGCAGTGCTCTATTCCGCGATCACGTCCACTTCGATGGCGGTCATTGGCCGCCATTTCGTCCACCTCTCCGAGGGAAAAAATCAGGCGGAAGCCGAGTTCCGCTACACGCTGACGCGCGTGCGGGAAAACGGCGAGAGCATCGCATTGCTCGGCGGCGAGGAGGAGGAGCGCAGCGGCATGGACAAGACATTTGCCCATGTGCTCAGGCAATGGGCGCTCCTTGCAGGCCAGCACATGCGCACGGCGCTGGTGTCTCAGGGGTCGAGCCTGTTTGCGCCTGTCGTGCCGGTCTTGCTTTGCGCTCCAAAGTTCCTCGAAGGCAGCATGACACTTGGACAGGTCATGCAGGCTGCCTCGGCCTTTGCCATCGTGCAGGGCGCGTTCGGATGGCTGGTCGACAACTATCCCCGTCTCGCCGATTGGAACGCCTGTGCACGGCGCATCGCCTCGCTGATGATGTCGCTCGACGGGCTCGAGCGCGCGGAACAGAGCAACACGCTGGGACGCATAAAGCGCGGCGAGACCGGCGGCGATGCGATGCTCAGCCTGAACAATCTCTCCGTGTCGCTCGACGACGGCACCGCCGTGGTCAAGGAAACCGAGGTCGTGATCGAACCAGGCGAGCGGGTGCTCGTCGCCGGCGAATCCGGCTCGGGCAAGAGTACGTTGGTGCGGGCCGTCGCGGGTCTGTGGCCATGGGGTAGCGGCAGCGTCAACATCCGCGCCGACAGACGGTTGTTCATGTTGCCGCAACGGCCCTACATCCCGACCGGGACGCTTCGCCGCGCTGTCGCCTATCCAGGCGCCGCCGACAACTGGACGCTGGATAAGATCAAGGCTGCCCTCGACAAGGTGGGACTCGACTACCTCAACGACCGGATCGAGGAGGACGCGCCATGGGACCAGACCTTGTCGGGTGGCGAAAAGCAGCGCCTCGCCTTCGCGCGTCTTCTGCTGCACCGCCCCGATATCATCGTGCTGGACGAGGCAACGTCGGCACTCGACGAGAAGAGCCAGGACAAGATGATGGAGATGATTATTCGCGAATTGCCGAAGGTCACCATCATAAGCGTAGCGCACCGCGCCGAGCTGGAGGCCTTCCACAGCCGCAAGATCACATTGGAGCGGCACAAGGGCGGCGCAAAACTTGTCAGCGATATCGAACTCGTCCCGCGCAAGGACAGACGGAACTTGCTCATGCGCCTTCTGAGGCAACGGCGCGCCAACGGAAAGCCAGCGCGACCTTGAGCAAAGCGGCGCTGCCCTACGCAAAGAGTGAGGCCGCCGGTCGGAGCAGGCGGACCATCGCCGATTCGAGTCACTGCCCGCATCTGGTCCTGAAAGCACCAGCCGTGGTACCTTGATTCCGGGCAGCTGCTGCTGCCGGAACGTCGATGGCACGAGCGCATTTCCATGTCCGGTGCAACGCCGAGGCCAGCTGTGAAAAACCCGGGTTGATTTCAAAAGCCCCGATTGATTTCGAAAGCAAAGGGACCAGCAATGACAATCGCCAAGAACACGATCTGCCTTTGGTACGACAAGGACGCCGAGGCTGCGGCCCGCTTCTATTCCGAGATTTTTCCCGACAGTTCGGTGAAATCCGTCCACCGCGCTCCCAGCGACTACCCGTCCGGCAAGGCAGGCGACGTGCTGACGGTCGAGTTCACGGTCGCCGGCATCCCCTGTCTCGGCCTCAATGGCGGGCCCGCGTTTAAACACAACGAAGCCTTCTCCTTCCAGATCGCCACCGACGATCAGCAGGAGACCGACCGCTATTGGAACGCCATCGTCGGCAATGGCGGCCAGGAAAGTGCCTGCGGCTGGTGCAAGGACAAATGGGGCATCTCCTGGCAAATCACGCCGCGCGTGCTGACCGAAGCGATGGCCGCCGGCGGCGATGAAGCAAAGCGCGCATTCGAGGCGATGATGGAGATGAAGAAAATCGACGTTGCAGCGATCGAGGCGGCGCGGCGCGGCTGACAGTTCGGGGGTGGCCCGACGCGAAAAGATCAGGGCAGAGCGGCCGGAAATGCTGCCGGCCCATCATCTCCAGGCAGGCGTGCGATGGTGCTGAACTGCGCTGCGTTTTACGACGCCGAACTGCGACGGCACAACGAGGTCTTCAGGGCTGCGGTCAAGGTGGGAACGCGCGATCGCGTGCTCGATATCGGATGCGGTTCGGGACAATCCTCTCGTGATGCTGCCCGTGTCGCGGTGGAAGGCAGCGTGCTCGGCGTGGACGTATCGGCCGAGATGCTCGAGATCGCCCGGAAGTGTAGCGCGAAAGAGGGATTGCGAAACGTCGCCTTTGAGCGCGGCGATGCGCAATTGCTGGTATTTCCGCCTGCCGGCTTCGATCTGTGCATTAGTCGATTTGGAGTGATGTTCTTTGCCGATCCGGCGGCGGCGTTCGCCAATATCGCCCGGGCGATGCGACCAGGGGCACGTCTTGTGTGGATGGTATGGCGATGCCAGGACCGTAACGAGTGGGCAACTGCCATTCAGCGGGCAATTGCGCCGGGGACCGCCATATCGGGGGGCGCCGCCACCCCGTTTTCGCTTGGCGACCCCGCCATCACCGCGGAGATCTTGCGTGCATCCGGTTTTGTTTCGGTCGACTTTGCCGAAGTGCATGAGCCGGTCTTCTACGGCCAGGACGTCGATGTGGCCTATGACGCTTTGCTTGGCCTGCAACTGGTCAAGGATCCGCTCGCCCGCGCAGATGTGGATGTCGACGCGCCGCTGCGGCGGTTGCGCGATCTGCTCGACGCGCATTTGACCGCGGACGGTGTGCTTTTCGACTCGCGTGCCTGGATCGTCACCGCGTTTCGGGCGAGCCGATGGTGACTGCGCGATGTAGACGATCCTGTTCTCTCGGCCTTCCCGTCAGTCCATTTGCGGCGCGACTTCTGAGAGCAGCCAATCCCGAAAAGCCTTGACTTTGCGCTGACGGATCGCCTCTGGCGGGTAGACGAAATAGAAGCTGGAGGGGGATTTCAGGGCGTGGCCGAAGGGGCGGACGAGCCGCCCGGCGGCAAGGTCGGCCGCAACGAGCATGGTCCGGCCGAGCACCACCCCCTCGCCTTGTGCGGCCGACTCCATGGCAAAGGTGGCAGAGTCAAAGGTAATCCCGCTCTGCGGGTCAACGCCCTCGACCCCGGCGCTTGCTAGCCAGGTCGCCCAGTCGATCGGAAAGCTGTCACGGATCAGCGTGTGGTGTTTGAGGTCCTGAGGCGTGCGGAGCGGATGTGCACCCTCAAGAAGCTTTGGGCTGCACACTGGAAACACCTCCTCGCCGGTGAGGAACTCCGACGTTAGCCCCGGATAGTTTCCGTTGCCATAACGGACGGCAACATCGATGCCGTCGCCGAGGAAGTTGGTCAGCTTCCCGCTTGTCGAAACCCGCACATCGAGGTCGCCATGCGCACGGTGAAAGCGATAGAGGCGCGGCACCAGCCATCTCCCCGCAAAGCCATCGGAGGTGCTGACGTTCAATGTCGAGCTCGAATAGCGGGCTGTTGCTGCAGCGGTGGCGGTGGCCAACTGGGCGAGCGCCTCGCGCACCGCCCGCGCATAGGGTTCGCCGACGGCTGTCAGGCTCACCGAACGCGTACCGCGCTCGAACAGCTGCACACCGAGCTGATCCTCAAGATTCTTGATCGCCCGGCTGATCGCACCGTGGGTGACATGAAGTTCCTCTGCCGCCTTGGAGAAACTCAACAGGCGCGCCGCGGCCTCGAAACTTGGCAAGGTGGTGAGGGGAGGCAGCTTCCGGGGCATGGATCGATACCTGTACGTGTGAGTGATGCTCACACATTGTCGCCGATAAGTCGTTTGTCGTCCAGGCCAGAAGCCGGCATGTTTGCTCGCGTAATCAGTCATTCACCGCCGCTGCAAAAGGCGAGTTTGATGTGACTGATACTCTCGCTGACGAAAGTCGCGGGGCAACTGCTGAAACCAAAACTGCCGCCACTCTGGGAGAGCACCATGAACGCCAAACGAGTTGAACCCATCGTCGACGTCCTGACCGGCATGGCCGGCCGCATCCTCGCCTCGAGCAGCCGGCGCCGGACCGGGCGGCAGATTGCACGCTTCTCGACCCGCCGGCTCGAAGACCTCGGATTTGCCCGCGACTGGGACGGCTCGGTCCATCGGCCGTCGGACTACCGCTAGCCTAAACGAAAGCAACAGCGGACAGGGTCTTCGCAAAAGATCGCTGTCGCAAGGAATTAACGGAGAACGGACATGGCCACCATCCACCCATTCCTCTGGTTCAACACCGATGCGGAGCAAGCCCGCGACTTCTATCTCTCGGTCTTCAAGAACAGCAAAGCGCTCCAGACCATCGAATACACCGACTGGGTGTCCGGAACCAACAAGACGGTCCCGCATGCCACCTTCGATTTCGAGCTCGAAGGACTGCACCTTACTGCGCTCAATGCCGGGCCGCAGCCGCCCTTCAACGAGCGGCTCTCGCTCTACATCGAGACCAGGGACCAGGCCGAGACCGACTACTACTATGAGGCGCTCACCGCCGGCGGCGGCAGGGCACAACCCTGCGGCTGGCTCACCGACAGATACGGCGTCTACTGGCAGGTCATCCCGGAAATCCTGCCGCGGCTCAGTGCCGATCCGGATCGCGAAAAGGCCAACCGCGTCCGGCAGGCGATGTATGGGATGCGCAAGATCATCATCGCCGAGCTCGAAGCCGCCTACGCCGGCAAGGCCTGACTCTCCCACCGCAATCGCAACGAACGGAGAACCCTCATGACATCGCTCGTGGACAGGAAAGTCATCGTCGTCGGCGGTAGTTCCGGCATCGGTCTCGGCGTCGCGGAAGCTGCTCTCAACGGCGGAGCGAAGGTCGTGATCGTCGGACGCTCGCCCGAGAAACTGCTGGCTGCCGAACGGACGCTCAATGCGGGCCGCGTGACAAGCGTGGTCGCCGACATGACCGACGAAGCGGACGTCGCTCGCCTGTTCGGCGAGGTCGGTCCCTTCGATCACCTCGTATCGACCGCCGGAACACTGCCGCCCGGCGATCCTATCGGCAGTACCGACATGGAGGCTGTGCGAGGCTTCGTCGATAACAAGCTGATTGGCGCCGTCTTGCTCTCCAAGCACGCTGTGCGCACCCTGAAAGCCGGCGGCTCGATGACCTTCACCTCGGGAATAAATAAGGATCGGCCGCCGGTGCCGGGAGGCTCGGTCGTCTCCGCGATTGCCGGTTCATTCAGCTACTTCGCCCGCGCCCTGGCGCTCGAACTGGCCCCGACGCGCGTCAATGTCGTGTCGCCCGGATGGGTCGACACACCGATGTGGGACATTGTTGGAGAAGCCAAATCCAGCTTCTTTGCCGACATGGCTGCCCGGTTGCCATCGAGAAAAATTCCGACCGCTGCGGACGTCGCCGCCGCCTACCTCTACCTCATGGAAAGCGACTTCACGACCGGCGAGACGATCCGCATCGATGGCGGCCATAACCTGATCTAGCCGCCATTTGCACGCCGCCTGAATGGGTTGAGCCGGCATGACCGCTAGTCCGGTGCACTGCTGCCGAAGGCGACGAACGCCGGCGGGTCATGCCGGCGTCGCTCAATCGGGGTTTACATCGGCGGCCAGGTCCCTAGTTTTAGCGTTTCGCGCTGCGCACCTAAGTGCGTGGATGATCGAGGACGGGACCGTGAGCTTTGGCCGGCCCCTCGAAACTTTCAAAGGATGGCTATCATGACACAGGCCAAGAATGGCGACACCGTGCGCATCAATTACAATGGACGCCTGGCAGACGGCACCCAATTCGATTCTTCCGGCAACGAACCGCTGCAATTCACGCTGGGTGAAGGACAAGTGATCCCTGGTCTTGAAACCCATGTCGAGGGCATGGAGGTGGGCGCGAAAAGCACCGTGACTGTTCCCGCCGAGGCCGCCTATGGCCCCCACCGCCCCGAAGCGGTCATGACCGTCGACCGCGCCCGCGTGCCAGACAACATCAACGTCGATATCGGCACTCGATTGCAGGTCAGAACCTCAGAAGGGCGCCCGATGCCGGTAACAGTCGTCGGCGTGGACGACACCAGCGTCAAGCTCGACGGCAATCATCCGTTGGCCGGACGGGATCTGGTGTTCGACGTTGAACTGGTCGAGATCGTTCAGGCGGCGTAGGACACGGCCAAGGCCGCGGTGGCTATGATTTCGGGTGACGCACTTCTGCTGGCGGTTTCGGCGGTGCGTCACCTGTCGGAGGGAAAGACCGCGACGGCGGAAATCGTGTTGCACCACCCATAGAGACATTCGGCATCTGGAATGTCCAATTCAGCGTCGCAGTCTCGAGGACCTGTGGAAGACCTCGCTTGACAGCCGACTTCTCGTGACAGCAAAGTCTCGTGATGCGGGCGATTGGTTGGAATAGAATTGCGCGTGTCGGGGCAATCGTGCTGATGATCGGCACAAATGTTCCTGCGCCGGCGCGTTCCGACTCGCTCCTTCTCACAAGCCCGTCCCAGCCAGCCAATGTCGGCGATGCAATG
Organism: Mesorhizobium sp. M0040; assembly: GCF_040323505.1. Taxonomy (NCBI): domain Bacteria; kingdom Pseudomonadati; phylum Pseudomonadota; class Alphaproteobacteria; order Hyphomicrobiales; family Phyllobacteriaceae; genus Mesorhizobium; species Mesorhizobium sp. M0040. The sequence continues at coordinate 69,754 of NZ_JAMYVA010000023.1, read as the reverse complement.
CTGGCGGCTGCCAATTATCATGATTCCGGCGACTATGACCGCGACCTGGCCACTGTGGCGAAGCAGGCAGGCGACTGGGTCATCAAGCGCGCAATGGAGGTGCCTCGCCCCGCACTGGTGCTCGATATCGACGAGACGGCTTTGGCCAACTGGGAAGTGATCACACGTGACAATTTCGGCCGCCCGATCGGCGGCGCCTGCGACATCGCAATCGATGGTCCCTGTGGCTGGGCCGCCTGGGATCAGCTTGCGAAGGATCCGGCCATCGACGCCGTGCTGGAGGTCTTCCGGCAGGCACGAGCGGCGAAAGTCGCGGTGTTCTTCATCACCGGACGTCCGGAGGACCAGCGTCAGGCAACCGAACAGAACCTGCAGTCGGCCGGCTATGCCGGCTACGAGCACCTTTACATGGTCCAGCCTGGGGCCAAATACGGCTCCGCCGCAGATTTCAAGGCACCCATAAGGGCCGAAATCGAAAAGGCCGGCTACACGATAATTGCCAATGTCGGTGATCAGCCATCCGACCTGTTCGGTGGGCATGCCGAGAAGCTGTTCCTGCTGCCTAATCCGTTCTACCGGGTTCGCTGACGGCCGGAACGGCACAAGCCCGGATCCTCGGCTCTTTGCCGAGCACCTACTAAGGTATCAAGACAACTTTGCCGGTCGCGCCGCGCTCCTCCAGCAGGCGATGTGCGTGGCTGGCCTGGTCGAGCGGGAAGCGGCCACCTTTGGTCACCACAAGCTGACCACCAGCGGCCAGATCGAAAAGCTCCAAAAGGCCGTCACGGAGCCCGTCCGTAGACAGCAACGGCAGCAGGGCAAAACCCTTCAGCGACTGGTTGCGGCCGATCATCGCCTCCATCTTCGGGGCGCCGAGCGCGTATCTGCCAAGTGCTGCAAACACCAACTCTCCGCGAGGTGCCAGAGCCTCCAGCGCAACCGCCGTCAGCGGGCCGCCGACAATGTCGTAGATGATGTCGACGCCAGCGCCACCTGTCGCTGCCCGGACGTGCACCGGCCAATCCGTGTTGCTGTAGTCGACGGCAGCATCGGCTCCCAGCGACAAAGTAAGGTCGAGCTTGGCCTTGCTGCCGGCTGCCGCGATGACACGGCTCGCGCCGGCGCGCTTGGGAAGCTGGACGAGCAACGAACCGACGCCGCCCGCGGCAGCGGCGACCAGCACCGATCTGCCGGCCGGCGGGCTTTGCCGCGATAAATACAATGCCGTCAGTCCTTGCACCATCAATGCCGTCGCGTTTTCGAACGAGAGCGAATCCGGCAAGGGCACGGCCAGGCTTGCGTCGATCGTCACACACTCGGCATAGCCGCCAAACGGGCGGCTCGAGGCTAACAACGGCGCGGCGACGCGCGTGCCGAGCAAGGAAGCGTCCACCCCCTGCCCAAGCGCCTCCACGATCCCGGCGGCCTCGACGCCAGGGATCATCGGCAGTTGCGGCGTCACCGCATAGCGATCCGCGCGCATCAGCACTTCGAAGAAATTCACCCCGGCCGCATGAACGCGGACCAAGACCTCGCCGGCTTGCGGCTCAGGCTTCGGCACCGTGACTATGTCGAGAACGTCGGGCCCGCCGAAGCGGCTCAGTTGAATGGCTCTCATCGCATGCACCGATCGCTGTTGGCATCGGCCGCTGTTTGCCACTATCTGCCTGGCTTCGACTACACACCGATTTGTCCGCTGCTGACCGGGAGGTGACCATGGCCAAGCTGATCAAGAGACTGCCGACGCTGCCGGCGGAGCGCGCGCTGAAAGTGATTTCGGGCCGCTGGAAGGCGGTCATCCTGTACCATCTCTTCGACGGGCCCCGGCGGCTGTCGGCGCTGCAGGCGCTGATGCCCGATATCACCCAGAAAGTGCTGATCCAGCAGCTTCGCGAAATGGAAGAGCACGGCCTCGTCCGCCGCGAGATCTTTGCCGAGATACCTTCGCGCGTCGAATATTCGGCGACGCGGCTCGGCCTCAGCCTCGAGCCGATCCTGCTGGCACTTTGCCAGTGGGGCCAGCATCACGCCGACGAGCTGAATGAGATGGACCGCCTTGCCGATTGCGTCATCAGACCACGGCAAGCGCAGGACGCCCATGCCGTGTGAACAAAAAGGGCGGCGCATGCGCCGCCCCAATGCTTGGGAGAATTAATCCTTGGGAGGACTGCTCGAACCTGTGCTCAGGCCGCCTTGACTTCCTCGGCGACGGCATCGGCCTGACGCGCCGTCTTCAGCACCCTGGCCCACCATGCAATGTCGTTGACCAGCGCGGTTGCCGCCTGGTTGAGGTGCTCGAACTCATCGAGCGTCTTGTCGCCTTGCTTGACGGCAAGGAAATCGGCCCAGGCGATGTGTACGGCGGACTTCACCGGCGCCATCTGCAGCTCGACCGCATGCAGCCTCAGCTGCTCGACCGCGCGCGCGCCACCGACGCTGCCATAGCCGACGAAGCCGGCCGGCTTCTTGTTCCACTCGTTGGCGGCGTAGTCGATGGCGTTCTTCAGCACAGCCGTCGGGCCATGATTGTATTCCGCGGCGGTGAAGATGAAGCCGTCGAATCCGGCGACCTTCTTTTGCCAGCGCTGCGCCACTTCGTTCTGCGACGGCACCCAGGCGGAGGATGCGACCTCATCGAAGAACGGCAGCGGGAAATCGCGCAGGTCGACGACTTCAACGTCGATGTCGGCGTGCGACTTGGCTATCTTGGCAATCCATTGGGTCGGGACGTCGGCAAAGCGGGCCGCGCGGGTTGAACCAATGATGATGGCGATTTTGGGTTTTGACATAGAGGGGGCTCTCCTTACGGGAATACTGGTATCGTTTGGATACCTGAGCTATATGAGTAACTGGCCGCTCAATGTGCAAGGAGGCACTTTTTTGTTACCAAGGCACCCGCACCGCACCGAGGACTGCCGCGCCATCTCGGAAATCCTGCAGCGCGTCGGCGACAAATGGACGGTGCTCGTGGTCGGCAAGCTTGGCAACGGGCCGCTGCGTTTCAACGAGTTGCGCAGCGCGGTCGGCGGCATTTCGCAAAAGATGCTGACCACGACCTTGCGCGGGCTCGAGCGCGACGGCTTCGTTACGCGCACCGTGTTCCCGACCATCCCGCCGCGGGTCGACTACGAATTGACCGATCTTGGCTACGAACTGCTGGTGCCGGTCGATGCGCTCGGCGAATGGGCACGCAAGAACACCGAGCGCGTCAAGGCGGCGCGCGAGAAGTTCGACGCCATGCACAGCTGAACCCTTGTGCTGCAAGGGTTTGAACCTGTCGGGATCCTCCGGACGAGCCCTACTGCTGTAACTGCATCTTGCTCTTCGGCAGCTTCTCGATCCGATTCCATTTCGGGTTGGGACTGACCACCTTGCCGCCAATCGTGCAGGTCGTGGTCGTCTCCTTGCGGCAATTGCTCACCGTCGTGCCGCTGGTGTCGCATTTCGTCGCCGAGCAGATCTCGCACTTGGCCGCTTGCCCGTTGATGGTGCGGTTTTCCGACGTGCAGGTGGCGCCTGGATCGCCTTTTTTGACCTCGGCCAAAGCGCTTGCGGACGACAGGCAGAGCAAGGCTGCAAAGGCACCCGCCAGGGCAGCGTTCAGCATGTGTTGACGCATTGTCTTTCCTCCCAAGATCCCGTCGGTCGCGCTGCAGGCGCGCATGCGGGAACCCGTTAGCCAAAGACCACGCGGGATCGCTGTCCGCATCCCCCGCGCGGGAGAGACGGCTGTTTAAATCCGTCTTCTGGAATCAGGCCGGGTCAGCCTTCGGCCGGAACCGCCTTCGGCTTGCCTTCGCCGTCCAGCGCCACCATGACGAAGTCGGCATGGGTGACCTTCTCCATCAGGTCGGAGAGATAGCGCTGCGCCCAGGCCTCGACCTTGAGCGTCATCGAGGTGCGGCCGACGCGTTCGACATGCGTATAGATGCACAGCGTGTCGCCGATCTTCATCGGCTTGGCGAAGGACATTTCCTTCACCGCCGCCGTCACCACGCGGCCCTTGGCGCGCTCGGCGGCGCGGATGCCGCAGGCAAGATCCATCTGCGCCATCACCCAGCCGCCAAAAATGTCGCCTGCCGCATTGGCGTCGGAAGGCATGGCCAGCGTCCTGAGCGTCAGATCGCCGATCGGCCGCCCGTCCGCGTAATGCACCATTTGGCCAATCCTCTCGAAGCCGATTGTCCCGATCCCGTATCGTCATGGCACGGACAGGTCAACGCGCCACTGAACAGGTCGCGGCCTGAGGTTCGGCTATCGGTCGACAGTGTTGAAAAGATGCTGTGCGGAGCTAGACGAGCGCACCAGCAGGATTGCATTCCATGGCCGAGGTAAGAAAGCTTACCAATAGGCGTGCTTCACAAAGCGGGCCAGGGCGTCGGGACGTAGGCATAGGCGTTGCCCTCGCGAATAACATGACCGATGCCTGGAAAGGGCAGGTGCATGCCTGCGACGAGCAGGCCATCCGCCGACACCATGTCGAGCACCTTCTTGCGTGTGGCGATTGCGGCCTGCTGGTCCACGTCGAAGGCGATTGCCCATTCCGGATGCGCAAATTGCAGCGCGGAGGCGTGGATTACGTCAGTGAAGAGCAGCAGGTTGGCGTCACCAGTGCCAATTCGAAGCGCGAGATGCCCCGGCGTGTGTCCAGGCGCAGGCAACGCCCTGATCCCGGGCGCGATCTCGACTTCGCCTTCGATCTTCCGGACCTTGCCATGGTAAGGCACCAGCGATTTGCGCGCTATTTCGAAGTACGGTTTCATCTGGTCGGGCGCCTTGGACCGGATCCCGTCATCGTGCCAGAAAGCGAATTCCGGCGCGGCAACCACGACCTCCGCTGCCGGGAAGGCGGCCTTGCCTCCAATACCGACAAGGCCGTTGGCATGGTCGGGATGGAGGTGGGTGATGATTACCGTGTCGATTTCTTCCGGCCTGACGCCAGCGGCGGCGAGCGCCTCAGGTATATGTCCCAATATAGGCCCCATCGCCGATGCCGTGCCGGTATCGATCAGCACCCGTCTGTCGCCTTTGGTGACAAGGTAAGCATTGACCGAGGTCGGGAGTGGTTTTGGCAGGAATGCCTTTGCCAGCAGCGCTTCGGCGGCAGCCGTATCTGCGGAAGGGAAGAGTTCGAGGCCGAGATTGAGGTAGCCGTCGCTCAGTGCTGTGATCTCGAGGTCGCCGAGCATGAACCTGTGGGCGCTCGCAAGCGAAGCCGGAGACCGGGCGGCGATAGCCGCAGCGTTGCTCCCAAAGAGGCTGATCGGGGAAAGTAGCAGGGCGCTGGCACTAAAGGTGCCGATGCCGAACGTTCGACGGTCGATATTCATGGTCTTGTCCTTCGAATTGCAGATGAAGCTAGTCCCAGACTACGTCGTCGCTGCCGGGGCGGATGCCGACCGCTCGGACCACTCTTGGGCGGGGGTCGGCGCGGTTCATGGCCAACTCCTCGCGACATCAATAATCCGCCTCACAAACTGCGGGAATAGCGATGGGATGCAGTTCACTGCTGCAGCTTATGCAGCAGTGAACTTAAGCGGGTAAGGCCGCTGGTTTGGCCCTCCGAACGGCCTCGCTGAGCCCCGGCTTCGCCTACTGGACAGGTTGCCGGGGCTCGAGCGCTCGGCGCAACGTCGGCGCCTCTTGCTCGATATAATCCCACAGACGGTTCGAGATCGGCCCGTGCGGCCGGTCGCGGCGGCGCGCCACCACCAACTCCTCGGTACGGCCTGGCAGATGACGGCCGGCCATGGATTGCAGGCGTCCGTCGCGCAGTTCCTCCTCGATCAGGAAGCGGGGCATGTGGCCCCATCCGAGGCCCTGCAGGATGATTTCCTTCTTCATACCCTGATCGGCCACCATGCATTGCGGCGCACCCTCGATCATGAAGTAGTCTTGTTGCGGTGAATGGCGGGCCGTGTCGCGTATGACACATTGGGTGAACGCGTGCATCTGATCCGGCGTGATGGGGTGCTTGATGCGCTCCGGTAGAAAGCCCGACGCCACTACGGGAACGAATGGCACCTTGCACAGATCGATCCATTCCACCCGCGGATCGCTCTTGTCGATCCAGTGCAGGATCAAATCGGCTTCGTCATCGAAGAGGCGCTCCCACGGGCCGCCCACCGCCTCGAAGTGCAGATGCAGGCGTGTGCCCGGACACTGGGCGAAGAACCGTCCGAGCATGCCCAATGCCTGCGGGCGCGGGCAAAGGTCGCCGATCACCACATGGATCTCGCTTTCTTCGCCCATTGACAGCTGAGCAGCATGAAGCCGCAAGCCCTCGAGCTCGCGCAGCAGCGATTGTGCCCTGCGATGGAACGACAGCCCTGCCTCGGTGGGGCGCACGCGATAGCCGCTGCGATCCAAGAGAACGAGGTCGAGTTGCCGCTCCAGCTTTGCAACGGCTGCGAACACCGCCGGGTGCGAGCGATGCAGCATGGCCGCCGCAGGCTGAAAGCCGCCGCAGCGGACCACGGCATCGAAGCATTGCAGGTCGTGCAGGGTGAATTCGGCCATGTCAGCTTCTATTACAGAGATAGTCCTATCTTTGTAATATCGTCAAAAGCGCGCCGCTACTAGGCTTTGCCACATTCAACGCTCCAAGAAGGAAGGTGTATTCACCATGAATGAGCTGGATTTCGTGACCGTCGGCGATGGCACACGCATCGCCTACCGCATCGACGGCGATGCCGGGAAGCCCGTGCTGATGCTGTCGAATTCCATCGCCACCACGCTGCGGATGTGGGACATGCAGGTCGGCGAGTTGTCGAAGCATTTCCGTGTTCTGCGCTATGATTTTCGCGGCCACGGAGGGTCGAGCGTTCCGGCCGGCGCTTATTCGCTCGACCGGCTTGGCCGCGACGTGATCGAGTTGCTCGACGCCCTGGGCATTGAACGCGTACACTTCCTCGGTCTGTCGTTGGGCGGCTTCGTCGGGCAGTGGCTCGGCATCCACGCGCCCGAGCGGATCGAACGATTGATCCTGAGCAACACCTCATCCTACCTCGGACCGGCAAAGCAGTTTGACGAGCGGATTGCCGCCGTGCTGCAGGCGCCGGATATGTCCGAAACCGCCGAGATGTTCCTGGGCAACTGGTTTCCTGCGCGTATGCTGGCGGCCAACGAGCCCGTCATCGAAGAATTTCGCACCATGCTGCTGGCCATCGACCGGCAAGGCTTGGCTGGTCTGTTCGCGGCGGTTCGCGATGCGGACCTTCGCCGAACCATAGCGCTGATTTCCAGGCCAACGCTGGTGATCGCCGGCCGGCACGACACTGTGACAGCCGCCAGCCGTAGCGAGCTAATCGCGGCGACGGTGCCCGGCGCGAACCTGGTTGTCCTGCCCGCGGTCCACTTGTCGAACGTCGAGTACCCCGCCGAATTCATGGAGGCCGTGCTTGGTTTTCTGCGCTGAGATGGAGCACTGAGTGAAACCCCGTTTTCGAACATCCCCCGCATGGACCGCAACCTATGATGCACTAACGCGTAGCTCAGGCTAGACTGGGCAAGGTAGGTAGCGGATGACGGCTGACATGGAACTTGGCTTTCGCCCATTAACGCCCGATCTGTGGCCGGCGCTCGAGGACCTGTTCGGTGACAGCGCCGTCTGCAGTCGCTGTTGGTGTATGTACGGACGGATCGGTCGTTCTTACCGAAAGAGACCCGGCGAGGAAAACAAGGCAGCGTTCCGGCAAGCCGTCCAGCATGGTCCGCCTCCGGGTTTGCTTGCTTTCGACGGCGATGTGGCTGTCGGCTGGTGTCAGGTGACACCGCGAGATGCCCTGCCCTGGCTCGATCGGCTATGGCAGCTCAAGCGCGTGGACGACAGGCCGGTCTGGTCCCTGTCCTGCCTCTACGTGCGAAAACGATACCGCAGGCGGGGCGTAACATTCCAGCTGATTGCGGAAGCACTGGAAGTCGCAAGGCGCGCAAATGCTCCGGCACTCGAAGCCTATCCTTTCGAGGCCGACGTATCGCCGAGTGCTTCCGGCAGCGGATATGCCTCCACCTTCGCGCGCGCCGGGTTCAGGGTCGTCGCTCGCAGAACGCCGGCCCGCCCGATCATGCGCTATGATTTCAAGCAGATTGCCGATCATCGCCTGTGATCGCAGCTTGAAGTTTCGGCTATGGGTGGAAAGTTGTCATCCAGCCGCTATTGCGCCCGCTTCTCTTCTCGCTTTTGCGAGGATGGTCGTCTCCGGCGCAACGGCAAATTGCTCACAAAATGCATCGATGTGATGCTGGCCCCGACCCGCGTCTCCAACGGCAACAAGGGCCAAGCCCCAGGCGAGGTCTGTTTGCACATAGTTTTCCAACGAAAAACGTCGAAATTTCATCTTGGATCGTCGTTCGAAACTAGCAGCAACGTCCTTTAGTGCGGTGATTCTGGACCAGTCCTGCTGGGCAGCATTGAGCGCCGCCAAAGCTGCGCGTTCAACCTGATAGGAGCTATCGCTACTATAGAATGAGCACCAGTTGGGAATCCGGCCCGATGAATCTATCGGGTCAATGCAAAGGTCAAAATTCGCTGACTTCGCCGTCCTTTTCCACCGGAGGCTTCCGCCTCTGAAAAGTGGCACAAAGTCGATCGAGACGCCCCAACAGGCGGAGAAGGTCATGCCTTTCAACATCTGAAATTTCAGCAGATAGCGTATGTGATCTGTTGGACGGCCAACCCAGAACAAATCCCCTACTCGTTGAAAATCGGATGCCAAGCCGCCTTCCAATGCTCCAGCGGCAATGTCGCCCAACGCTTTACCACGCTGAGGCGCACGACCGAGGTCTGGCTGCCGACGAAATCTTTCGATCAAGCGGGAGAACATCTAACCTCTTCAACGGCAATCGTAAATGTTGAGCGTCACCGGCGAACATTACTGATCGTGCGGATCAATTCAATGACCGAGCGCGAACGGCAGCCTTCGGTCATCCCTGCTCGAACACATCGGCATTGATTGCTAAAAACACGTATAATTGTTGCAGTAGCAAAACTAACTACGGCAACAAGCGGCCATTCAAACCGAATATCACCAGTCGCTTTTTTCACATCGGATGCCGGAAGACCCGGCGACGCCGCGTCGCGCCCAAGCCTAGGTTAGAGCCGAATTCCGGAGCCAGCCGCAGCCACCATGCAGACCTATGATTTCATCATCGTTGGCTCCGGTTCGGCCGGCTCGGTCCTGGCCGAAAGATTGTCGGCTTCCGGCCGCTTCTCGGTGCTGGTGCTGGAAGCCGGCGGCAGCGACCGCCGCTTCTACGTGCAGATGCCGCTCGGCTACGGCAAGACCTTCTTCGACCCGGCGGTCAACTGGAACTACAAGGCCGAGCCGGACCCCGGTCTCGCCGGCAATGTCGACCACTGGCCGCGCGGCAAGCTGCTCGGCGGCTCGAGTTCGATCAACGCCATGGTCTGGATCAGGGGCGCGCGCGAGGATTTCGATGCCTGGCGGGATGCCGGCAATCCCGGCTGGGGCTTCGACGACCTGCTGCCTGCGTTCAAGGCGCTGGAGGACAACCAGGCCGGCGCCGACCAATGGCGCGGCGTCGGCGGGCCGCTGCATATCACCGACTGCTCGACCTCCGTCCATCCGCTCACCAAGCGCTATCTCGCCGCCGCCAATCAAGCCGGCCTGCCGCTCAACCCGGATTTCAACGGCGCCTTCCAGGAAGGCGTCGGCGTCTACCAGATCACTACCAGGAACGGCCGCCGCATGTCGGCGGCGCGCGCCTTCCTGCACCCGGCGATGAAGCGCAAAAACGTCCGCGTCGAGATCAACGCGCTGGCAACAAAAATCCTGTTCGAGGGCAAGCGCGCCGTCGGCATCGAATATCTCCAGAATGGCGAGACAAAGACCGCCCGCGCCGGCCGCGAGGTCATTCTCTCCGGCGGTTCGGTGAATTCGCCCCAATTGCTACAGCTTTCAGGCATCGGCCCGTCGGCGCTTCTTGCTGGTCTGGGCATTCCTGTCGTTCACGCCAACGAAAATGTCGGGGCAAACCTGCAGGACCATGTCGGCATCAACTACACTTTCAAGGGCAGGCTGCCGACGCTCAACCAGATCCTGCGCCCGTGGTGGGGCAAGCTGCTGGTCGGCATGCAATATGTCCTCCTGCGATCGGGTCCGCTGTCGCTGTCGATGAACAATGCCGGCGGCTTCTTCCGCACCGATCCGGCCGCGGCACGGCCCAACATGCAGCTCTATTTCCAGGCGTTTTCGACCGTCATTCCGAAGAGCGGCGAACGCCCGATCCTGACGCCCGATCCATGGCCGGGCTTTTCCATCGGGCTGTCCAATTGCCGTCCGTCGAGCCGCGGCGAAATCATGATCCGCTCCGCCAATCCGCGCGATTATCCCAAAATCGTCGCCAATGCCTTTTCGACCGAGGCGGACGTCGCTGAAATGCTGGCGGCGGTGAAATTCGTCCGGAAGATCGCCTCGATGCCGGCAATGGCCGAGATCATCGAGGAAGAGGTTTTGCCTGGTCCCTCGATCACCTCCGACGCCGATCTCATTCAGGATTTCAGGAAGCGCTCGGGCACCGTCTATCACCCGGTCTCGACCTGCCGCATGGGGCCGGACGCGGCGCACGCCGTCGTCGATCCGCGCCTCAAGGTGCACGGCATCCAGACCTTGCGCGTCATCGATGCCTCGATCTTTCCCGACAACATAACCGGCAACACCAACGCCGCCGCGATCATGACCGGATGGAAGGGCGCCGAACTGGTATTGGAGGATCAAAAATGAAAATCACCGACGTCAAGACCTGGGTTGTCGGCAATCCGCCACCCGGCATCGGCGGCAAGTATTTCATTTTCGTCAAGCTCACCACCGATGGCGGCGTCGTCGGCTATGGCGAGGCCTACAACGCCACCTTCTCGGCTCATGTCACGGCGAAAATGGTTGAGGACATGGCCGAACGCTATCTGATCGGCCGCGATCCGCACGATATTGAGACCTTCTTCCGCCGCGCCTATTCGTCCGGCTTCACCCAGCGCCCCGACGTGTCCGGGATGGGATGCTTTTCGGCGCTCGAAATCGCCTGCTGGGACATTATCGGCAAGGAGGCCGGCAAGCCGGTCTACAAGCTGCTTGGCGGCCAGGTACACGAAACGCTGCGTTCCTATACCTACCTTTACCCGCACAGCGGCAGCGTCCACTCCGAGGACGCCCGCGGCAAGAACGTCTATAACGACCCCGATCTGGCCGCCGCCTGCGCGCTCGAATATGTCGAGCAGGGTTTTAACGCGGTCAAGCTCGACCCAGCCGGCCCCTACACCGCCTTCGACGGCCACCAGCCGCGCCTCGTCGACATCGATCTCTCCGCCCGCATGGTCAAGGCGATCCGCGAGGCGGTCGGCACAAGAGCCGACATCCTGTTCGGTACGCACGGCCAGTTCACCGCATCGGGCGCGCTGCGCCTCGCCCGCGCCATCGAGCCCTATGATCCGCTGTGGTTCGAGGAGCCGGTGCCGCCCGACATGCCCGAGGTCATGGCTCAAGTGGCAAGGGGCACGTCGATCCCCATCGCGACAGGGGAAAGACTGACCACAAAATTCGAATTTGCCCGCGTCATCGAAAACCGTGCGGCGACCATTCTTCAGCCCGACCTTGGCCGCTCCGGCGGCATTCTCGAAACCAAGAAGATCGCCGCCATGGCCGAAGCCTACCACATCCAGGTCGCGCCGCACTGCTACTGCGGTCCGATCGTCGGCGCCGCCAACATCCAGCTCGCGGTAACGCTGCCCAACTTCCTCATTCTGGAATCGCTGAAACAGTGGGACGGTTTTCACGCGAAGCTGCTCAAGAAGAAGATCGAATGGCAGGACGGCAACGTCATCCCGTCGAAGGAGCCAGGCCTCGGCGTCGAACTCGACGAAGCCGTCTGCGAGGCGCATCCCTGGACCGGCAAGGACCTGCATTTGCAGATGATGCAGACACCGCTGATGCCGTGACCTGTCGAGCGGGCGACAATGTCACGCGATTTCAACGCGTTGGACGCAGGATCGGAATCACCGCCGAAAGAACTTGAATCAATCCCTCAATGCCTTGATTCAATATCTCAGCGTCAATGCGCCGGGCAGGATTTCGAAGGTCGCCGGTATGCGACCCGGCGATTCGCCGTCTATGTCGATCAGCGCGGCGTTCTTTTGCACATCGCCGAGCGGCTCGACAACCACTTTCTTGCCGCGCAGGATGGTGATCGCCGGATGGTTGCGGTGCCGCCCGCCATAGAGCAGGCGGATGTCCCAGATCAGCTTCAGCTTGCCGGCGGCGCGCAGGATGACGATGTCGAACTCGCCGTCGTTAAGCTCGGCGTCGGGCGCGATCATCATGCCGCCACCGAAGAATTTTCCGTTGGCCACCGCCACCAGCGCCGTGCGCGCCTGAACCGGGGCACCGTCGTCGACGGTGATCGCAACCTCCTGGAACCGATAGCGGAGGAATTCCCAGACCGTGCGCCAGTAGAACAGTGCCTTGGCCGAAACCTTGCCCTTGCGCTTGTCGGCGTTGACCGCGCGGTCGGTAGCGCCGGAAAGCCCCAGGCTGGCGATGTTGATGAAATGGCGGCTGGCCAGTGCGCCATGGTCGTCGACATAGCTGATGCAGCCGGCATCGATCTTGCGCGGCTTGGCCTCGGCAATCCGCTTCAGCGTCAGATCGACATTGTTCGACAGGCCGAGCCCGCGGGCGAAGTCGATGCCGGTGCCGCAAGGCAGCAGCCCAAGTTCGGCCGTCCGGCCGCTTTCCCGGAAAGCCTTCAGCAGCCCGTCGGCGACTTCGCTGGCGGTGCCGTCGCCGCCGGCCGCGATCACCAGCTCGAAGCCGATGGCGGCAAGGTCGAGCGCCAGCCGTTCGGCATCCCCCTCGGCCTGCGTTTCACGCAGCTCGAAATCACCGAAATGTCTTTTCAGCGAAGCCGCAACCTCGGGCCAATGCCGCTTGAGGCTGCCGCCGCCGGCGATCGGATTGAGAACCACCGCGACCTTCAAGCCTGCCTCCCCAAGGCCATCGAACACGCCTTCCAATCATTTGCCGGCATTGAAGCCCGCGCCGGGCCGCGGGGCAAGGGTCGATTACCCGACAATGCGGCTTCGGCATCGAGGCGGCAAATCCCGACCGGCGGCGGCAGAGATCGGAAGGTCGCTATTTTGGCAGGGTCAGTCCCCGATAATCCCGCTATCCACAGGCATGCGGCAGTTCCGCCAAACGCTTATCCGACGTACGTTAAAACCCATCTCAGGCGGCTACCGATCGCCACGCCGAAAGGCAAAGCGGAACGGCGGATTTCCTGAGGCCCGTACGGCCCTGAACGAGAACAGGCTTGCTTGTTGGAGGGATGGACGCCGAGACCTACGGGGCCGCGGAAAGCGTGCGAACGCCGACGGCGGACCGATGCTGCCATGAAGGACGGCAAAAACCTTCGATGGCGCGCTGGGCAAAGCTCGCAAGAGTGGAGACCGGCGTGGTCCGGAACGGACGCTGCCTTCGGGCGGCGACTGGCAGGACCGTCAAAATCAAGGCCGGCATGGCGCGACATCTTTCGGGAGTTGCTGCCGCGACCGTGTCCTGATCTGACAGGGAGGCGCTGGGAGAAATCCCGGCGCCGACTGTCTTTGTGGCCCCGCCTGACGATTTTGCCGGCGACGCTTCACGCTGCGCCAAAATCAGCTACTATCCATTTGCCGTCGGGGGCCGTTTAAAAGGGCTGACGGCAGGGGGACATTTCATGACGCTCATCCAGAAGCTTGCTGTTGCCTATGCCTTCCTGTTCTTCGGCGTTGTTGCCATCGGCTATGTGCCGGCTTTCAACGACGCCGGCGGCAATCTGTTCGGCCTGTTTTCGCTGCAGTGGTATGACGATTTGCTGCACGCCTTCTCCGGCGTCTGGGCGCTGGCGGCCGCCTTCATCTCGCACCGCCAGGCGGTGTTCTATTTCAAGCTGTTCGGCTCGGTCTATCTGTTCGACGGCGTGCTCGGCCTGGTCACCGGTTCCGGCTGCCTCGATGGCGGCATTTTCATCAACGGCTTCCGCTCCCTCAACGACATCGAATTCCCGGCCCGCTTCTTCGCCAACCTGCCGCACATCGTCATCGGCGGCTTCGCCGTCTACGTCGGGTTCTGGCTGTCGAAACGTGTGTACGACCATTTCGCCACGGCCTGACCGGCCATGTTCCTGTTTCGCTGGCTGAAGCGCATCATCAAGGCGATCCTCTGGCTCGTCGTCATTGTCGTGTTGATCCCGATCGCCGGGCTGGCCTACGGCTTTCTCACGACGCCGTCGCTGGACACAACACCATTGCCGGGCATCGCCGAGGGTGCCCCGCCGAAGGCGCTGGCCGACAAGGTCCGTGCCGAGATTCCCGGCTACCAGCGGCCGGAGGAATCGACCTTTCTCACCTATCCGGAATGGGCCATCGTCTACGCCGCGCGCGAATATGCCGGCTTCGTCGACAAGAACCAGCCGAGCGGTTTTCCCTATCTCTCCTATATCGGCCGCTTCTGGCAGGACTATGCGATGGTCATCCGCGCCAGCTCCACCTACAAGTTCAACCTCGACAACCACCAGATGCTGGTGATCATCGGCATCAGCCACACGATCGAGCACGCCATCCAGTGGGCCTATGAAAATACGGTCGGCCGCATTACCGAAGCGACAGCCGGCAAGCGCACCGCCGTCGACATCTACCAGGCCAAGGTCGCGGCCGACTACGCCGGTTTTCTCGACCAGGTGCCGTGGTACCAGTTTCCCTATGCCGAAAAACGTGCCGGCCTGTTTGCCGTCCAGCCGGCAGCGGACGACAGCGCCTTCCGCACTAGCGAACGCAAGCTCGCCTTCGGCCTCGCCGACACCATCAAGCAGGGCTACGCCGATCTGATCAAGTCGGCGCTCGCCGCCACCACCGACCCGGCCTTGCTCGACATTCACGTCTGGGCCAAGGGTCCGGTCAGCGAGGTGACGCGCAACGAGCCCGACACCTTGCTGGAGCGCGATCTCGGCGCCGACGGCACGGTCTTCGTCACCAGGCGCTATCAGGTGTTCACCGACATGATCCCGCGCCTGATCGACAAGGGCGTCTCCTTCGTCGAGATCGGCGGCAATGACGAGATCATGGTCACCATGCTTTCCAATGACGAGATCAATGTTCCCGAAGGTGCACGCACCTTGTTCAGCTACCCGCTTCCGGCGGAACCCTCCACGCGCCGCACTGGCCTGACTGTCGCCGTGCGCAAGCTGCACATTGTGCTGCCGGCGCTGATGACGGCAGGCGCCAGGCTCGAGCACGTCTACGATTACTGAGGCCTTTCAGTCACAGCCGGCCTCGGCAAGACGTAGCGTGATGCTCCGCCACGCTCATTCCACAATCGCGGCCAAATCCCGCCTTGTTCCGCAACGATTGATGATGCCGTAGACACGTTGTCTTGCGCACATGTGCCAGGCAACTCGGAGGGACAAGACCGTGATCAAGACCGCCCTTGTCGCCATGACCATCGTCGGCTGCGATTGCGACGCCAGGCTTTGCGAATATATCGGCGAGACGCCCGCCAAATGGTCGACCATCGCCGAATGCGAAGCGGCGATGAAAAGCCAGATGCTGCACGAGCGCAATTTCGACTATCCGCTGGTCTCCGGCATCTGCCGGACACAGAACTCGTCTTCGTCATCGCAGCTCGCTGCGACCGCTTCCGAGCCTGAATTGACGACGGCCAGCACCGCAGCGACAGACCCGCTGCCACCGGAACTGAGCCATCGGCCCAGTGCTGCGGTCGGAACGCAGGCCACGGCGACGGAAACGGAAGCCGTCCGGCCGGTCGCCTATGAAGCGGCGGTCGATGGCGGCAGCGCCCTGCTCTACCGCACGAAGGCCGGCTACGCCGTGGTCAAGACCGATCTCGGCCGCGCCGCATCGGCAACGATCGGCATCGCCAGGCGTTCGGCGAACTGGCTGGCGGCGAAGCTGCCTGACGGTCTGTAGCCGCCGCTTCAGGCCGTGCCGATCAGTGCCTTGACGGCGCGATAAAAAATCGACGAAAACAGCTCGCCCGGATCGTATTGCAGCTTCTTCGCCAGGAAGGACGGGAGTTCCGGATAGGAGGCAAGCAGTTCCTTGCCTGTGTAGTGGAGCTGGTAGGGCAGGAAAAAACGCCCGCCATGCTTGATCGTCACGTCGATCAGCGCCCTTGTCAGCGCCCGCATCCTGGCATTGCCGTCGGCGTCTGTCGGCTGATTGATGTAGAGCACCAGCGAATAGGCCGGCTCCGGCGCATAATTCAGCGCCACATCCTCCTTGTGGACGATGCGTACCGACGCGTTGAGCACCGGCAGGGTCTGGTTGCGCAGGATCTCGCGCGCTTCCGCGATGAACGGGTTATAGGCCGCCCGCGGGATGAAATACTCGTGCAGGATGTCGGTCTCATCGAGCAGATCGTTGAACAGATAGGGCACTGAATCGTGCATCGGATTGTTGCGCGTGACGAGGCAGGCCTCGCCCTCCGCCATTGCCGTCGTCCGCGCCACCGTGCAGCTCTCGAATTGCGGCTCCAGCGTCTTTTCGGTGAACCATTTCAGCTCCTGGAACAGGCTGCCCCATTTCGCCAGGTTGATGATCACCCGCTTGAGCCCGACCGAACCCGGTTCACCGATTGCCGGCTGGTCGGCCGGCGGCTGGTCGGCCACCTTGTCATAGCGGTAGACGATCATATCCTCGAGGAAATTGCCCGGCGCAGTCGACAGATGCCCATAAAACAGACCGATCGCCCTGTTTGGCTCCAGAACCTCGGCGAAGAACGTCGGGAAATCGTCCGATTTGATGATCTCGCGTGAGGTCCGGTAGACGGCGTTGTCGACGATGTCGAGTGTCGCCTCCAGCACCACGCCGAACAGGCCGTAGCCGCCGACGACGTGGCGGAACAACTCGGTATTTTCGGCCGGTGAGCAGGTCGTCACCGAGCCGTCGGCCAGCATCACCCGCATCGATCGGATCGAGCCGGCGACCGAGCCGGCCTGGTGGTCCATGCCATGGGCGTTGACCGACAGCGAGCCGCCGACCGAAAAGATGTCGGTCGACTGCATCGCCTTCACCGCGAAGCGCGGGTGCAAAAGGTTCTGGATGTCGTGCCAGCGCGCGCCCGGCTGCAAGGTCATCATCTTGGCCGCCGGGTCGACACTGACCTTGTTGAATTTGCGCATGTCGAGGACCAGCGCGTTATCGTCGAAGGCGTGACCGCCCATCGAATGGCGCACCGCCGCGACCGAGACCTTCAGGCTATTGGCGCGGGCAAAGGCCAGCGCGCTCGCGATGTGGTCTTCCTCGCTGACTTCGACGACGCCGTAGACCGGCGTCATCGACAGGCCGCTGGCATCGTTGATGTCGCCGCCCTTGGTCAGCCATGGCAGCGACGGATCGTAGGCTGGCGGGCCCTCCAGCGGCTTCTGCGCCAGGTCAATTCCATCAATGTCGGCGATGCGTCCGGAATTCTTCTGCCCCGACGGACCGCGCGCCAGGCGCGCCACGGTCGTGCCGCCCCAGAGCATCGCGCCGCCGACCACCGCCGCACCCAGCAGCAGCCGCCGCGACAGGCGAAACCCCTTGCGTTCTTCGAACATAGCCCCACCCCACTGTCCCAGGAATAGTGCCTGATGGAGACAAAAACCAGTTGCCAATCAGACGTTCGGCGAACGATGATCCGGTTTTGTCTGGCGAAAATGTCGAAAGCAGTCGCATCATGAAGCTTGCAGCCCGTATCGCGCTTGCCCTGTTGCTTGCGTTTGCTCCGGCATCAGCCGACGCGCAAACTCCTGGTCGGGGCGACGACAAGGTCGTCAGCGTAGCTGGCGACGATCCGGAGATGGCGGCCGGTATCGAGCAGGCGCGTGCCAGTCTCGACGACTTCCTGGTATTGGCCGACGCACCGCCATCCGGAACGGCCGACTTCCAATTGAAAGTCGTGGTCAGGGACGGGGACGCCACTGAACATTTCTGGGTCTTTCCCTTCCACCGGACGGCGGCCGGATTTGCAGGAACCTTGGACAACGAGCCGCAGACCGTGCACAACGTCCTGGCAGGCCAGGAGATCGAATTCAGCCGGGACGATATTTCCGACTGGGGCTACATGAAGAACGGCCGCCGGGTGGGAAGTTTCACTATCTGCGTTCTCTTCAAGAAAATGTCGAAGGAAGACGCCGACTATTATCGCCAGAACTATGGCTTCGATTGCTGACGGCTGAATTCTAGTTCAACCGGCTTCTACATCCTTCACGCCGATCTTGCGCACCAGCGCCGCGGTCGCCAGGATCGTGGCCATGTCGGCGATGATCGGCGCAACATGCGTGGCATAGTCGAGCGGCACAGAGATGTCCGGCAGCTCGAAGAAGTTCTTCGTCTGCGGAAGCAGCAGAAAGCCGTCGCTGCCGTTGAGCGCGACGCGTGCCGGTTCCTTCGGCCATGTTTCGCCAAGCCATTCGAGCGCCTGCGCCAGCCGGCCGGTCACCAGCGGCCGCGCCGCCTCGATATTGTCGGTGCGGAACTCGTAGGCGGCATCGAGCTCCGGCACGCCGCTGGACAGTTCCTGCATCTTGCTGCCGAAGATGCCGCGGAAGAAGCCGACGACCTTGTTGGTCCGGCGCGCGGCCACCAATGTGCCGGGGAACGGCACGATCGTCTCGAAGGCGACGATGACGCCCTTGAACACTGCCGTCGTGCTCTTGCCCGTCCCTTCCCGGAGATCTGCTTCGTAAAGCTCGAACGCAAACCCCTCATAACGGCCGGAAAAAACATCATCGAAAGATTGCCGGTTGAACGGACCAACCGTCTCGCGCGGCAACCGGTCGAACGAATTCGGCTTGACGTTGTGCCGGTACCGCATGTCCTCGATGAAGCCGAAGATGATCGGCAACAGCGTGCTGCGAAACGACTGCTGCAATTTGCTCGCCGGCTTGATCGCCTGGAAATAGAGCAGGATCGCCGCCAGGAATCCGCCGATATAGAGGAACACATGCGGGGTCGAGAACCACTGCTCGTTGGGGTCGGCAACCCCGTTGAAGAGCCAGGCCACAAGCGCCACGAACACCAGCACCAGCCCGATGAAAAGTGGCACCCGCCAGCGCGTCCGGCGATGGGCCGAAGCTCGTTGCGCCTCATAGGCCTCGATGTTCTTCCTGAGGCCGGCGATCACCGCTTCGCTCGGCATGAAATCCGCAGTTTCCATCACCCACCCGCCGCCACAAGCCTGCCCGCGCTGGGCATGATAGCCGGTTTGGTGGACCGCGTCAGCGCACGGCACCGAAGACCGCATCGAGGCGGGCTAGAACCCTTTGCCTGGATTTTCCCGCCAGCGTTTCAACCGGGACCAGCCGCTCGTGATCGCCGGCGCGCAGCCGCATGAAGGCATGCAGCCGGTAGGCGGCGATGGCCCCGCGCGTGCCGGGATCGTCGCTGATGTCGACGACGAGAATGGCGCCGATGCGGCCGGGCCATGGCTGCCGCGCGAAGGCGGTGCCGATGAAATCGCCGAGCCCATAGGCAACGAGTGTCTTGCCGATCCGCTCGATCGGCTGCACGACATGGGCATGATGTCCGGCGATCAGGCCGATGCCATGTTCGGCCAGAAGTCGCGCCATTGCCCGCGTCTTCGCACGTGGAAAATGCCGGAATTCCCAATCCCAATGCGGCACCGCGCAGAGGAGGTCGACACCCGAAGCGGCAGCGTGCGGCCATTGCGTCGGATCGGCTTGCATCGAGACTCGGCCCGCGAACTGAGCCTCGTCGGTATTGCGCCACAAGGTAAAGGCGGCAAGGCCTATGGTCCGCGAACCAACCGCAAACCGCTCGACCGGAGCCGCAGTGCCGATCGTGCGGATGCCTAATTGCTCCAGCGCGGCGACGGTCTCGTCGAAGCCGGCAATACCCTGGTCGAGCACATGGTTGTTGGCCAGCGACAGCACCAGTTTTTCACGCGAAATGCCGGCGGCGGCTAGCGCCTCGGCAAGGAACCGCTCGCTCATCGCGTGGTGCGTGCCAAGCCTGGTGCCCAAAACAGCGCTCGGCCGCTCCACCACCGGGCTTTCGCAATTGCCGACCACCAGATCGGCCGAGGCAAGCAGTGCCGCAATCGCCGGATCGCAGTCCGGCGCGCGGCGATTGGCCACCGCCGAGATATCGCCGACGAAAGCCAGCCGCACCGTCCGCGCCGGCGGCGGCTCGATCAGGGTCGCTGCCGCAGGCGCAAAGCCGCGCGCGTCGCCGTCGAGCGAAGGCCGGAGGAAGCGTGGCAGCCAGGACAGTTTGTAGGAAAGCGGATAGTTCGACACGCGACGCCCAATCGTTTTGCCTTGTGTAGACCGTCCGCCGGATTGATTGAAGCGTCGACTGTTGTGGGTGAACCACAGGGCCACAGGCGCAGCGAACCAAATGCGTGTATGATCCACTGCGGAGCGACAAAAGGGGCGATCACGATGAAGCGTTTTTCCAGGCTGGTGGCGTGCGCCATCATTCTTCTCCTGCGGCTGGCGTTACCCAGCGCCGCGGCTCCCGAACCGGCGGCCCTGTTCGAGGCAAAAACCGTGACTGAGCGCGACAGCGCTCTTGCCGCTCTGGAAGCCGCCGCGCCGGGCGATCCGGCAGCCGCCTATGCCGCCGGCGCCGGCGAATTCTTCACCGCGCTGGAGATACTGGCCGGCGGCCTGCACCGCCACGGTTTCGACAGCCCGCAATCCTTCATGCTGCCGCTGATGCGGCTGCCGGTGCCGGACAATGCCAATCCCGAGCCGCTGACCTACGAACAATTCCGCGCCATTCTCGTCGCCTTCCGCGACCGGCTGGAGAAATCCGCAGCCACGCTGGGTTCGGTACCCGCCGACGCTGACATCGGCATGGTCATCGACCTCACCCGCCTCGGCATCGACCTCAACGAGGACGGCACGATCGCGCCGGACGAAAGCGCCGCGGCGATCATGGCGTCTCTGTCACGCGGCGGCGGTGCGCCAGACGCGGCCGCACCAGCCCTCACCTTCCGCTTCGACCGGGCCGACGGCTACTGGCTGCAGGGCTATGCCGAGTTCCTGATGGCGCAGGCCGACTTCTGGCTGGCGCATGAGTTCAGAAACACGTTCGACGGCTCCTTCCACATGCTGTTCCCGCGCGCAAAACTGCCACTGCAGGACACGCTCGTTCCGCTGGACGGTGGCATGGGCGGCAGCATTCTGTCGTCCGAATGGCGTCTCGCCGATTTCATCTCCCTGGTGCATCTCATTAACTGGCAAGTGGTCGAGCCTGAGCGCCGGCAAGCGGCACGCCGCCATCTCATGGAAATGATCCGGCTGTCGCGCGAGGACTGGAAAGCCATCCGCGCCGAAACCGACAATGACCGCGAATGGCTGCCCGGGCCGCAGCAGAAAGGCGCCAGCCCGCTGACCGGTCTCGAAGTCGGCGAGCAGCAGGTGCAGGCCTGGCTCGCTGCCTTGGCCATGGCCGAGGATCTGCTGGAAGGCCGCACCTTGCTGCCGCATTTCCGCATCGCCGACAAAGGCATCAACATGAAGCGCTTCTTTGATGAGCCAAAAACCTTCGACCTGGTGCTGTCGATCACCGGCCCGGCCATCGCGCCCTATCTAGAACGCGGGAAGATTCTCACCAGCGAGGAGTTCGACCAGATCCAGCGCCAATTCGGCGGCGCCGGGTTTCTGACGTTCGCGCTTTGGTTCAACTGAGGGCGTGCTTAGACGCTACTCCTGACAGCCTGCTGTCAGGAGCCAAATTGCGCCTCGCGCCACCGGCCACTCCGCTCTTTCCATTTTGGCCGATACCTCCCATATTCGGTCCATGGCCAGACTCCCCGACAAGAAAACGCCTCCGCCGGCGAATGACGAGCGCGCTTCACCGCCCAAGCGGCTCAGTCCGCTGACCGATTTCCTCGATGCCTCGGAGCCCCTGTACAAGGGCGGCTTTGCCGAGGCGCCGCAGACCGAGTTCACCGGCGCCCCGCTGACCGGCTCGATCGCCGACTGGGCCGAGCAGATAGAGCAGGAAGCCGAGAAGGAAGGGCGCCAAATCTCCCCCCTCGAGGGGGAGATGTCGCCGAAGGCGACAGAGGGGGTCGCCGGAGGCAGCGCGGGACGCAAAGGAACGTCGAGTACTGCCGCACCGACCCCACCCGGCGGCTCCGCCGCCACCCTCCCCTCGAGGGAGAGGGAAGGCGCCAAGTCTGCCAAGAAAATCCCCGAGCGCTCCTCTTCCCCCGGCCGTACGGCACGCGGTACCTCGATGGGCGGCGCGGCTTCGGCGCGGGAGCGCACCGCGGCCGGTCTCAACCCTGTCGCCGGCCTCGATGTCTCCCTGGAAGAGGCCGAGACCATGGCTTCGGGCGGCGTCACCGCCACCGTCGCGGCGCTGTCGGCGCTGATCGAATCCGGCAATCCGCTGCACAAGGACGGCGTGCTGTGGACGCCGCACCGTCCCGCCCGGCCGGAAAAATCCGAAGGCGGCATCGCCATCAAGATGGTCTCGGATTTCGAGCCCGCCGGCGACCAGCCGACGGCGATCAAGGATCTCGTCGAGGGCGTCAACAGCAACGACCGCACCCAGGTTCTGCTCGGCGTCACGGGCTCGGGCAAGACCTTCACCATGGCCAAGGTGATCGAGGAGACGCAGCGCCCCGCTCTGATCCTGGCGCCCAACAAGACGTTGGCCGCGCAGCTCTATTCCGAATTCAAGAAATTCTTCCCGGAAAACGCCGTCGAGTATTTCGTCAGCTACTACGACTATTACCAGCCTGAGGCCTATGTGCCCCGGACCGACACCTACATCGAGAAGGAATCCTCGATCAACGAGCAGATCGACCGCATGCGCCATTCGGCGACGCGCTCGCTGCTCGAGCGCGACGACGTCATCATCGTCGCCTCGGTGTCCTGCATCTACGGTATCGGCTCGGTCGAGACCTATACGGCGATGACCTTCCAGATGCAGATCGGCGACCGGCTCGACCAGCGCGCGCTGCTCGCCGACCTCGTCGCCCAGCAATACAAGCGCCAGGACATCAACTTCGTCCGCGGCTCGTTCCGGGTGCGCGGCGACACGATCGAGATCTTCCCGGCCCACCTCGAGGACCGCGCCTGGCGCATCTCGCTGTTCGGCGACGAGATCGAGGCGATCACCGAATTCGACCCTCTGACGGGCCAAAAGACCGGCGAG
This sequence comes from Mesorhizobium sp. M0040, assembly GCF_040323505.1. Taxonomy (NCBI): domain Bacteria; kingdom Pseudomonadati; phylum Pseudomonadota; class Alphaproteobacteria; order Hyphomicrobiales; family Phyllobacteriaceae; genus Mesorhizobium; species Mesorhizobium sp. M0040. Next base: position 46,566 of record NZ_JAMYVA010000023.1, on the reverse strand, counting down.
CTGAAGAGCGTCAAGATCTATGCCAATTCGCACTATGTGACGCCACGCCCGACCTTGAACCAGGCCATCAAGTCGATCAAGGAAGAGCTCAAGCACAGGCTGGTCGAACTCGAACGGGCCGGTCGGTTGCTCGAGGCGCAGCGGCTTGAGCAGCGCACCCGCTTCGACCTGGAGATGCTGGAAGCGACGGGCTCCTGCGCCGGCATCGAGAATTACTCGCGCTATCTGACCGGCCGCCAGCCGGGCGATCCGCCGCCGACCTTGTTCGAATACATCCCCGACAACGCTTTGGTCTTTGTCGACGAAAGCCACGTCACCATACCGCAGATCGGCGGCATGTATCGCGGCGACTTTCGCCGTAAGGCGACGCTGGCCGAGTATGGGTTCCGCCTGCCGTCCTGCATGGACAACCGGCCGCTGCGCTTCGAGGAGTGGGACGCCATGCGCCCGCTTTCCGTTGCGGTTTCCGCAACGCCCGGCGGTTGGGAGATGGAGCAGTCCGGCGGTGTCTTCGCCGAACAGGTCATCCGCCCGACCGGCCTGATCGATCCGCCGGTCGAGGTGCGCCCGGCCAAGACGCAGGTCGACGATGTCGTGGGCGAAATCCGCGAGACCACCAGGGCCGGCTACCGCACGCTGGTCACCGTGCTGACCAAACGCATGGCCGAGGACCTGACCGAGTATCTGCACGAGCAGGGCATTCGTGTGCGCTACATGCACTCAGACATCGACACGCTGGAGCGTATCGAGATCCTGCGCGACCTGCGCCTCGGCGCCTTCGACGTGCTGGTCGGCATCAACCTGCTGCGCGAAGGCCTCGACATTCCCGAATGCGGTTTCGTCGCCATCCTCGATGCCGACAAGGAAGGTTTTCTCCGCTCCGAGACCTCGCTGATCCAGACCATCGGCCGCGCCGCCAGGAACGTCGACGGCAAGGTCATCCTCTATGCCGACCAGATCACCGGCTCGATGGAGCGGGCAATGGCCGAGACCAACCGCCGTCGCGAAAAGCAGATGGAGTGGAACGCGGCCAACGGCATCACCCCGGAATCGGTCAAGTCGCGCATTTCGGACATCCTGGACTCGGTCTACGAAAAAGATCATGTCCGCGCCGATATCTCGCAGTTCACCGACAGCGCCGGCGCGATGATGGGCAACAATCTGAAGGCGCATCTCGACGCCCTGGACAAGCAGATGCGCGACGCCGCCGCCAACCTCGATTTCGAGAAGGCCGCCCGCATTCGCGACGAGATCAAACGGCTGCGCGAGATGGAGCTGTCCATCTCCGACGACCCGCTGGCCAAGTATGCCGACATGGAAAGCCCGGTCTCGGGCCGCGAGAAGGGCAAGCACAATAAAGGCGTGGCCAAACATCGCACATCAGAGGAACAGGAGCGTTTCCGCAAGCTCGACGAGGCACGTGCCGCCGAAGAGGCGGCCCGGCCCAATCTCTTCCGCAAGCCGGCGCTCGACGAAATGGGTGCCGATGGCGCCGTGCCGGTGAAGAAGCCGCTGTTTTCGAAGCCCTCGCTCGACGCCATGGGGCCGGGCACGGATATGCCGACCCCGGCCGGCGCAGTGTCGCGTTCGCTGTTCAAGAAGCAGTCGGCCGAAGAGGCGCACGGCTCCGATTTCGGCATCCCGGGCGAACCGACCAAGCCGCTGTTCAAGAAGAACTCGCTCGACGAGTTGACCGTGCGGCGCACCGAGAAGCCGGTCGAGGGAAAAGTTCCGGCGAAGCAGCAGCCGATCTCCCCCCGTGTGGGGGAGATGCCCGGCAGGGCAGAGGGGGGCGCGAAGGATCGCGACGATTTTGCAAAACCCATTGTCCGCCAGCGCGCCGGCATCGGCTCCTACGAAGACCCCGCCGACGCCCGCCGTGAAAAGCGCCGGCCCGGCAAGACGGGTCGGCCGGGACGGTAGCGAGCTTCCCTTCTCCCCTTGTGGGAGAAGGTGGATCGGCGCGCAGCGCCGAGACGGTTGAGGGGTGCTGGACGGATCGCCGTCGGTGCCAAGCTGGAGCACCCCTCATCCGACCGCTTCGCGGCCACCTTCTCCCACAAGTGGAGAAGGGGGAGCCTAGCCACTTGCCATCGGCCCTACCCTTGGTGTAGCCAGTTTCTACAACTCGAACGTCTTGAAAGGAGGGCTGCGTGTTATTTTCTCACCACCGTCAGCGCGGCCCTGTCCCTGCCCTGCGAGCTTGCTTGCAGGGCTGACCAGAGACGGTCCGGGTTTTTCTTCCCGCTTCGATTTTTTTGGTCCGCCCTTCGTGGTGCTGCAACGCTGAGCCTGATGGCCAGCCTGCGCACCGTCAAAGTGCATTGAACCGGAATTCGCTCCGGACAGACCAGAGAAATCGACATGGCCCTGATCAGCCTCAAGTCTCTCGGCGTCACCATGAGTGCGCCGCTCTTCTCCAACCTCGACCTCACCATCGGCACCGGCGACCGGCTCGGCATCGTCGCCGCCAATGGTCGGGGCAAATCCACTTTGCTGAAGTGCCTGACCGGCGAGATGGAGCCGACATCAGGCGACATCACCCGCACGCGCGGCCTGCGCGTCGGCTATGTCGAGCAAGTCGTCCCCGCAGCCTTGGCCGGGCGTAGCTTTCATGAGGTGGTGGCCGACGCCTTGCCGGCCGAGCAGGCCGAAAGCGAGCAATGGCGCGTTGACGTGGTTCTCGACTCGCTCGACGTGCCGCAGCCGATGCGAGCGCGGCCGATGCGGGCCTTGAGCGGCGGCTGGCAAAGGCTGGCGCTGATCGCCCGCGTCTGGGTCACCGACCCCGACGTCCTGCTTCTCGACGAGCCGACCAATCACCTCGATCTCGGCAAGATCAGCCAGCTCGAGACCTGGCTGAACGCGCTGCCACGTGAGGTGCCGCTGGTGATTGCCAGCCACGACCGCGCTTTTCTCGATGCTACGACCAACCGGACGCTGTTCCTGCGCCCCGAACAGTCGCCGGTATTCTCGCTGCCCTATTCACGAGCCAGGGACGCATTGAGCGAAGTCGATGCCTCGACCGAGCGCAAATTCCAGCGCGACATGAAAGTGGCGCAGCAGCTGCGCCGGCAGGCCGCCAAGCTCAACAATATCGGCATCAATTCCGGCAGCGACCTTTTGACGGTCAAGACCAAGCAGCTCAACCAGCGGGCAGAGCGTCTGGAAGAAGCGGCAGCGCCGGCACACCGCGAAAGATCGGCGGGCGCGATCAAGCTCGCCAATCGCGGCAGCCATGCCAAGGTGCTGATCACGCTCGACGATTTGGTGGTCGGAACACCTGACGGCACGGTTCTGTTCAGCACCGGCAAGCGCCACATCTGCCAAGGCGACCGCATCGTCCTGCTCGGCCGTAACGGCGTCGGCAAGTCACGGCTGATCGGCCTGATCCGGAACGCCATCGTCGAGCCGGAAACGGCGGCGCAAAGCCTGAAGGTGACGCCGTCGACGGTGCTCGGCTATAGCGACCAGGCATTGTCGGGCATCGGCGGCGACGACACGCCGCTGGCGATGCTCTCGCGCAGATTCGATGTCGGCGAGCAGCACGCCCGCTCGCTGCTGGCGGGCGCCGGCGTCAGCATCGACATGCAGGAGCGCAGGATCGGCGTGCTGTCGGGCGGACAGAAGGCGCGGCTGATGATGCTGGCGCTGAGGCTCGCCAATCCCAATTTCTATTTACTCGACGAGCCGACCAATCATCTCGATATCGATGGTCAGGAAGCACTGGAAGCGGAATTGCTGGAACATCAGGCGAGTTGCCTGCTTGCCTCGCACGACCGCTCCTTCATCCGCGCGGTTGGCAACCGCTTCTGGCTGATCGAGAAACGGCGATTGACCGAGATCGACAGCCCGGAGGAGTTCTTCCGGGAGGTTGCCGAAGCCGGCGGCTGAAGGCTTGCGGAAAAAAATTCCGGCGCTCTGTCGGATGATGATCGCATGCCACGTCCTTGGGTTGCCGACACGGTGATGCCGGCGCCAATCGAGGAGAAAGCATCATGTCTATTCTGTCATCCATAGGTCACGCCGTGACGCGTTACTCGGCGGCTCGCGCCCGTTATCGCAGCGAACGCGCCATCCTTTCATTGCCGATCGAGCTGCGCAAAGATATTGGCTGGCCGGAAATCGTCGTCGACGCGCAAAACAGCCCGCGGATTCGCATCGAAGGTTGAAAGGTGGCAGTTGGCCGTCGCGACAGGCGCCATTTCGAATCCAAAAAACCATCGGTGTAGGATCGTCGCCGTTCCGTTCGTCCTGTGGTTCGCAAAGGCAAACCAGACGCAAAGAGGAGCATGACATGAATGACCAGCCGCAGACCCAGCCCGCCGCCAAAGTGCTTGGCGGATTGACGCCCTACCTTCAGCTGGACGGCGCTTTCAAAGCCGCCGAATTTTACCAAAAGGCCTTCGGTGCCGAGCAGGTCTTTGCCTATCCGCCGGACGAACAGGGCCGTACCATGCATATCCATCTCCACATCAACGGTTCGACCCTGATGCTTTCCGACTTCTATCCCGAGCATGGAATGGCCGTTGTGAAGCCGCAGGGCTACACCATGCAGCTCCATCTCGGCAGCGACGATATCGACGCCTGGTGGCAGCGGGCCATCGAGGCTGGCTGCGAGGAAGTCGTGCCGTTGCAGGTGATGTTCTGGGGTGACCGCTGGGGCAATATGCGTGATCCGTTTGGCGTCGAATGGGCAATGAACGCACCGGTGAAGAAGGCGTAGCACGTTCTTTCCTTTGCCCTTTGCCGGAGAAGGAAACCTACCCAGGAGGAAATCAGATGTCCTATGTCGACGGTTTCGTACTTGCCGTACCGAAGGCAAAGCTCGATGCTTACAAGAAGCTGGCGGAAACCGGCGGCGCCGTCTGGAAGGAGCACGGTGCTCTTGCCTACTTCGAATGCGTCGGCGACGACGTCCCTTATGGCGAGCTCACCTCGTTCCCGCGCGCCGTACAGGCCAAGGACGACGAGGTCGTCATCTTCTCATGGGTGGTCTACGAATCGCGCCAGAGTCGCGACGCGGTGATGGCCAAGGTGATGGCCGACCCGCGCCTCAAGTCGGACTGGGAGACCATGCCGTTCGACGGCAAGCGCATGATCTTTGGCGGTTTTCAGCCCTTCATCGAGCTGTAGGCGCCCCTCGATCAAGTTTGTCGTGCAGCGGCTTCAGCCGGTCGCCATAGCGCTTCCACAGGTCGACCGAGCCCTGATACATCGGCTGGCGCACTTGCGCAGCCGACGCCGTTCGCACCGGCCGGTCGGTCTGGTGGAACGACAGCACGGCGTCGGCCCACGGCAGGCCGAGATGGGCGATCAGCGCCCGCGACTGGCCTTCCTGGTCGGCGACGAAATCCTCGTAGCGAACGTCGTGCACGACATCAGGCAGCACCGCGTGCCAGTGCGCCATGATGTCGGTGTACAGATTGTGGAAATCGGCGAGCTCGTCGAGATCGTAGCCGTAGCGATGGCTGTCGCCTCGGAAGTGCACCTTGTAGATCGACAGGCAGGTCGCCGCCGCATCGCGCGCGCAATGGATGATCTTGGCCTTCGGCAGCATCAAATGGATGAAGCCCACCAAGAGGAAATTGCCGGGCATCTTGTCGGTGACGTGCCGAGAACCCGGATAGCGGGCGTGCAGCATGTCGAGATAGGCCTGGCCGGCCTCGGCATAGGCCTTGTCGGGCATGTCGGCGATGCCCCAGGGAAAGCCGCCCTTCATGCTGAGCGGAAACTGCTTGCCGACCGCCGTCTTCAATATGCTGAGCTCGCCGGCGCCATAGACCTGCGGATGGCTGGCGATGATCTGCTCGACCAGCGTGGTGCCGGAACGCGGCATGCCGACGACGAAGATCGGCGTGTCGTCGGCTATCCCGCTCGGCCTGTGCCTTTCAAAAAAGGCCTTGTCGAACACCGCCTTCATCGCCTCGAACTCGCCGCGCGTCTTGCCGGCGTCGTAGTCGATGCCCTGGCGGCGGATCGCGTTGCCTTCGGCGAAATAGTCGAAAGCGCGGCCATAATCCCTGAGGTCGTCATTGGCCTTGCCGAGGCCGAAGGAAAGCTGCATGCGCGCCAGGCTGCCTTGCGGCGCCTTGGCGTGCTCCGCCTCCATGCGGGCAAGCTCGGCGTCGCGCTCCTTCTGGCGCTTGACCTGGGTAAGCATCAGCCAGGCCCTCGCCATGCCGGGGTCCACAGCCAGCGCCTGCCTGAAAAGATCCGCAGCCTCGTCGAGATTTCCCTTTTCCATCAGCCCGACACCCAGGCCGTGCAAAAGATCGGCATCCTTCGGCCGGATCGTCAGCGCCTCACGAAAGACAGCCAGTGCCTCATCCAGCCGGCCCGCTTCCTGCAGCGTTTCGGCAAGCCCGACGCGGGCGCGGACATGGAACGGGTTACGGCCGATCGTGCCGCGATAAATATCCTCGGCGCCTTCGAATTGGCCGAGCTGCTTCAGCGACGAGCCGAGATTGTCACGCGCCGCCAGCTGGTCCGGCCGAATCGCCACCACCTTGCGGAAGAGATCGGCGGCGGCCGCGACCCGGCCGAGGTCGCGCAGCACGGTGCCGAGATTGTTGAGGAAATCCGGATTGTTCGGTTGCAGACGCACCGATTGTTCGATCAGCGCCAGCCCCTCGGCGCTGCGCCCGGTCTGGTGCAGCAGAAGCCCGAGGAAATGCGCAGCAGCCGGGTGGTTGGCCTTTTGCGCCAGCACCTGTCGGTAAAGCGCCTCGGCTTCCTGCCGGCGCCCGGCCTGGTGCAGCTGCAGCGCCTGCTGCACGTGCTGGTCGAGCCCCAGCGGCGGCTGTCCGCCTGAGCCGTAACGTGCGCCTGCCGGTTGTCTCGGATCTCTGTTGATGGGAAACCTGCCGTGTTGTCCGCCTGCCGCGATCTAGGCCATCGCTGCGGCGCGTGCAAGAGCAGACGGCGGTCGCTACGAAGCAAAACTTCGAACCCGGGGGAGCCTACCGAAAGTCGGCCGGCGTCAGCACATACATGTTCCTGCGGCCGTGCGAGTAGGCTTGGCGCGCAATCTCGTGGATCGACGAACGCTTGGCGTCGAAGGCGCTGAGAAATTCGGCCTCGGCTCCGCTTGCTGCCGGGTTTGCCGCCGAAAGTGCCGCGACCTCGACAAAGAACGGGACTTCGAGCATGCCGTCATGGCCGACGAAACGAATGCGCTTGGCCGCCGCGTCATAGGAGCGGCTGGGATTGGGAAAATTGAGCGTCATGGCTTGCGCGTCAAATCAGGCGGTTGCTTTCGGCAAGCTGGCGCGCCCGCCGCGCCGTGCCGTCGGTGTCGGCAATCCTTCGCCTTGCCGCCTCGTCGCTTCTTATCGTGAGACGCGGCGACAAGACCTTTATCGGCTTTGCGACAGGACTGACTGCAACTGTCGGGACATCCGGTGTTCTTGCGGAGTTCATGACTCTCTTCCTTCCATTGCTAGATAAATACAAATGCCGGAGGAATTTTTTCGGAAGTTCTTCAAACAATTTTTGAGGTGCACCGGGACCGTATCATCGTTCTGCGGATAACTATAGAAAAGTAATTTGACGTTGGTAGGGGTAAGAGGCCGAAAACTTCTTGAATAAGCCGTATTTTCAGACTATTGGTATGAAACCGTTTTGGGCCATGCTTGGCCCCGCGATGTCAGGGATTCTCGGCCCGCCAAACTTATCCAAATCGCCGACACCTGGTACCGCAATGCAGGCTCCGCTTCCGGGGCAGGCCGGAAAGAAACTTCAAGGCACGAGAACTTCAAGGCACAAGCGAGAACTTCGAGGCACAAGAATGTCTGCTCGCACCACCCATTCCATAGCGCATTTCGCGGCACCTTTCGTGCTTGGCGGGCTGGATGGCGTGCAGCCGGCCGGCGACTATGACATCGACCACGACGAAGAACTGATCGACGGCATGTCCTGGCCTGCCTGGCGCCGCGTCGCCACTTTCATCCATCTGCCGGCAAGGACAGTGAAAAGCGCGACCAGCCAGCTTGTCGCCATTGACCATGCCGAGCTCGACGCAGCGCTTCGGCACGACCAGGAGAATGTCACATGATCCGCTTCCAGCAGAATGCGCGGCGCACGGACACGCCGGCGCATATCTTCACCGTCGGCCAGACCGTCCGCATGAAGAGCCGCACCGGCCTTGCCCAAAAGACCGCGGAGCTGTTCCAGATCAAGAGCCGGCTGCCGGTCAAGGACGGCTCGCCGCAATATCGCATCCGCAGCGATCAGGAGACCTATGAGCGGGTCACCACGGAAGACAATCTCGAACCGGTCGACAACCCGGCCAACTGAGCCGACGCGCCACAACGCTGCTTCACATGCTGATGATGCCGCAGATCCGCGTCGCCTGCGCATCTCCAACGGGAACGGCGCTGAGCTCTACGCCGGCCCCCAGATGGTGCTTATCCGGCCAGGCTGTAGGTCGGTGCGCTAGCAGGGCCCGTCATCGACGACGCGATAATCCGCCGCGCGGGCTTCGCATTCGTTGGGGAATGTGCGCAGTTCGCCATGGCGACGGGCACAGACTGGGCGGTATTCGCGGGTGCAGAATGTCTGCTCCTCACCGCCACCACCACCGCCGCGGCACTCGCCCTCGCGAATGATGCGGTATCCGGCCCGTTCGGCAAGGCAGGCATTGGCGAAGGTCTGGCGGTCGCCGCCGCGCCGGGCACAGACCGGGTCATATTGCCTAGTGCAGAATTGCGGCCCCGGCCGTGGCGGGCGCGGCCCCGGCCCCTCATCATCCACCACGACGGTGCAGGCTGCGAGAATTACCGACAGGAACAGGATGGAAAAAACCTGCCGCGGAAAGATTGCCGCAAGAAACCGCATGAATGTTCCCTCCCTCGAAACTCCTGCCTGCACAAATGGTGCCTGGGTCAGGCCGATCCTCGTCATTCCGCTGCCAGATGCAACCCCTGTTTGCAACTGGCGAGCCAGGGCGGTATGGCGGCGCAAGCCAAGACAGCACCTGCCCCGCTGGCTGGACCATGCCTGGGTGAAGTCTGGCCGATGACCGCGCAGAGAACCGGGACTATCGGTGCGATGCGTCGGGATGCGCCTGTTGGGGCCGCCCGCGGCTGTGTCTTGCAAGCATCACGTTTCCGTGCGATAAATTTTGTGTTCGGGCATTTGCGACCCGGAGAGCGGAACGTTTTGGACGACCTTTCCCCGATACTGTGAATCTCTGACAGCCCCGTTTTCGGCGGGGGGTTTTACCCATGCGCCAATGCATGACTGCCGAAGCAACCACCGGGACTTGCCCACGGCGCCAGGCGGCGGGCGGAACCACCAAGACTGACACGGGTGAAGGAGTTTCCCCAATGGCCCAGACCGGCACCGTTAAATTCTTCAACGCTACCAAAGGCTTCGGCTTCATCACGCCCGATGGCGGCGCCAAGGATGTGTTCGTCCACATCTCGGCGATCGAGGCTTCCGGGCTGCGCACGCTCGTCGACGGTCAGAAGGTCACCTTCGATGTCGAGCCCGACCGTATGGGCAAGGGTCCGAAAGCGGTCAATCTCCGCGCTGCCTGAAACCACAGCGTGCCGCGCGTCCTTTCGGGGTGTGAGGATCTGCAAGGCTTTTGGAGTGAACTTGAATTCTGTAAAGGCGCGGCGGTTTTCGTCGCGCCTTTTGTGTTCCGGGATGCTTGCCCGCAGCCGCAAAACTTTCTCTTGCCGATGGCACTAAAATAAAGGACAAATTTCCGTCCGGGCATTTGCCGGCCCGAGACTGGACTTGTGGGATCAAAGGAGCTTCCCATGCCGCAGACCGGCACCGTCAAATTCTTCAATCACGCCAAGGGCTTCGGCTTCATCACGCCGGACGACGGGGCAAAGGATGTCTTCGTCCATATTTCGGCCGTGCAGGCGTCGGGTCTTCCCGGTCTTGAGGATGGGCAGAAAGTGACATTCGACACCGAGCCGGACAAGCGCGGCAAGGGTCCGAAAGCCGTCAACCTGTCGATCGGCTGAACCACCCCCGGACAGAATGGACGTGGGCCGGTCTGGCCTGCGGTGTTTGCCGCACGCTTGAACCGCCCAGTTAGATGAACCGCCTGGTCAAATTTCGTTCAGCCCCCGTTCAGCCACGGTCGCATATTAATCTTCGTTAAAGCCGGACCGCATCCCCCGAAAACGACCCGGGCCGGCACGAAGGAGACCGACATGAACCGAATTTTCAAGACTGCCATCCTGTCCGCCGCGGTCGTTGCGACCACGCTGGCGACCTTGCCCGCGGCCAATGCCGACGAATGGCGCCATCACCGCCGCCACCACGGCCACGGCGACGCCGTTGCGGCCGGCGTGCTCGGCCTTGCGGCCGGTGCCCTGATCGGCGGCGCGCTCGCCAGCCCGCAGCCCCGCTATTACGACCCGGCCTATGATGATGAATACTACAGGCCTGGCCCGGTGCGCCGTTATTACGTGCAGCCGCGAGTGGCCTATGCCGAAAGCTATGCGGAGCCGTGGACCCGCGGCTGGTACGAATACTGCTCGGACCGCTACCGGAGCTTCAACACCCGTACCGGCACGTTCACCGGCTATGACGGCGAACAGCATTTCTGCACCGCCAATTAGCGGAGGCAGTTTCCCGTCGGAAAAAAGCGCGGTCGCACAGGCCGCGCTTTTTGTTTCCGGCAAGCGGTTTCAGACCAGAAAAGGATTGCTCCGCCGCTCCTCACCAAAACGGCTGCCGGGACCATGGCCGCAGATAAAGCCGATGTCGTCGCCCAACGGCAAAAGCTTCTCCTTGATCGAGGCGATCAGCGCGGCGTGGTTGCCGCCCGGCAGATCGGTGCGGCCGACCGAACCGCGGAACAGCACGTCGCCGACATGGGCGAACTTCGCAGCCCGGCTATAGTAGACGACGTGGCCGGGTGCATGGCCCGGACAATGGAGCACCTCGAACTCGTGTGAGCCGAACGAAACGGTCTCGCCTTCGGCAAGGAACCGGTCGGGGACACAGTTGCGCACGGGATCGGTGATGCCGTAGCGCTTTGCCTGGTTCTCGAGATTGGCGAGCAGCGGCCGGTCGGCGGCATGCGGACCGATGATCTCGATACCGAGCGCCTCCTTCAGTTCCATGGCCCCGCCGGCATGGTCGATATGGCCATGCGTAATCCAGATCGCGCCGGCAGTGATCGCATTGTCCTCGAGCGCCGCCAGCACCTTGTCGATGTCACCGCCCGGATCGACGACAACGCCTTGTCTGTCGTCCATGTCGAAGAGGATGGTGCAGTTCTGCTGGAACGGCGTGACCGGCACGATGCCGGCGTTGAGCTGACCCATATTCGTCCTTTCACGCTGTCGGAGTGCTGCGCGTCCCCTCGAACGCGTCAGGAGAGCTCCAACCTTGAACCATGCCCTGATGTAGAGACACACGCGAACGGCGTCCACCGCTCCCACAAACGGCAAACGAAATGGGCGGCCGAAGCCGCCCATTTGAAAACCTGAAACGTCGAAGCTTATTTCTTCATCGCGTTCATGACCGCACCGATGATGCCGGTCAGGATGGCGCCGCCGCCGGCACCGCCAACGATATTTGAAATGTTCAACGCGCTGCCGGCCCCTGCCGCCGTGGCGGCTGCTGCCGGATCGACCGCGCCACCCAGCAGACTGTTGAGGATGGCCGCACCGCCGACGCCGCCGACAGCGCCTCCCAGGATTTTGGTAAGCTGCCCCATCGCCGCACTCTTGATAGCCGCACCCACCGCCTGGCCACCGATGATGCCCGTAATCACCTGAATAATGATCGGAAGAAGCGTGTTCATATCCATATTTCCAGTCCCTCCATAGCTGCCAGCCTCCCAGGCCGACGCCATCATGAGACGCCGAATTGAATGAAAGTCAAATGCGCAAACGCTTAAATAAAAGGGGCGGCCCGAAAACCGCCCCTACTTGATAAAAAACCTGTGACTTTCGTTATTCTGCAGCAATCGCGTGGTTGGGTTGAACCGCCGCAGAATAGTCGTTCATCAATGTCTTGGCGATATCGCCGACCTCGAATCGGTACGGACCGATCTCCGAAACCGGTGTCACCTCGGCCGCCGTCCCGGTGAGGAAGCACTGGTGGAAGCCTTCAAGCTCCTCCGGCATGATGGCGCGCTCGATCACCTCCACACCGCGGTCCTTGGCAAGGTCGATGACCGTGCGGCGGGTGATGCCGTCGAGGAAGCAATCAGGCTTGGGCGTATGGATCTTGCCGTCCTTGACGAAGAAGATGTTGGCGCCTGTCGCTTCCGCCACCTGGCCACGCCAGTCGAGCATCATGGCGTCGGCATAGCCCTTGGCCTCGGCGGCATGCTTGGACATGGTGCAGATCATGTAGAGGCCGGCCGCCTTCGATTTCGACGGTGCGGTGCGCGGGTCGGGGCGGCGCCATTCGGCCATGTCGAGCCGGATGCCCTTGAGCTTCTGCGCCGGGTCGAAATAGCTTGGCCACTGCCAGATGGCGATGGCGCAGTTGATCCGGCTGTTCTGTGCGGAAACGCCCATCTGTTCACTGCCGCGCCACGCGATCGGCCGGACATAGGCGTCCTGGAAACCTTGCTTCTTCAACAGCGAGCGGCAGGCGTCGTCGATCTCGGCGACCGAGTAGGGTATCTTGAAGCCGAGCAGGCGCGCCGATTCATGCAGGCGTTCGGTGTGGTCGGTCAGCTTGAAAATTTCGCCGCCATAAGCGCGCTCGCCCTCGAATACCGCGCTGGCGTAGTGCAGCCCGTGGGTCAAGACGTGGATCTTGGCGTCGGCCCATTTGACGAATTCGCCGTTCATCCAGATAAAGCCGTCCAGTTGGTCGAAGGGAACGGATGCCATGGTAACCTCCCGCGGGCGGCGGCCCGCACATCATTGTGTCGTTGCGTGTTTCGTTTCGGCCGCTGTGGGCGGCCATTGTCTCAAAGCGTAGGCGGATATTTAAGGTCTGGCAAACTCAGGAAGTTCCGGAAAAAACGGCTTCGCTTGCCTTTTCGTTCGCAATCCGCCGAAAAGCTTGCCAAAAATTAGCATCGCGCGGAAAATACGTCAATAGTGCTGACATAATTTCCTGCTTCACACGGAGAAAAGATGACGAGCCACGCAGCCGCAGAACCGATCAGGACGGCGATCACCGACGAGGACGGCATCGATTTCGCCATCATCGAGTTGTTTTTCTTCGCCTATCGCGACTTTACCTCCGATCCGGACCAGATCCTGGCCGATTACGGTTTTGGCCGTGCCCATCACCGGGTTCTGCATTTCGTCAATCGCCGGCCCGGGCTGACGGTCGCCGAGCTCCTCGACGTGCTCAAGATCACCAAGCAGAGCCTGGCGCGCGTGCTCAAGCAACTGATCGACACCGACCATATCGTGCAGTTGCAGGGCCCTCGCGACCGCCGCCAGCGCGAACTCTACCCGACAGCCAAGGGCCGTGCCCTGGCGCTGGCGCTGGCGCGGCCACAGTCGCGCCGCATCCATGCTGCATTGGAAGATTCCGGAGCCACCGAACGCGCCGTTATCGAACGGTTCCTTGAAGCGATGGTCAATCCGGAACTAAGGGCGCAGATCGACATTGTGCCCGCAAAGATGTCAGGGAAAAACCATGGAGACCATTGAGAGGGTTGATCATCCGACAGCACCGGAAGACGACGCGCCGCATCTGCTGGTGGTCGACGACGACACCCGTATCCGCAATCTTCTGAAACAGTATCTGACCGAAAACGGCTTTCGCGTCACCGTCGCCGGAAATTCCGGCGAGGCGCGGCGCAAGCTCGCCGGCCTCGACTTCGATCTGATCGTGCTCGACGTCATGATGCCGGGTGAAAGTGGCGTCGACCTCACCAAGGCGCTGCGGGCGGAGAAAAACGTGCCGATCCTGATGCTCACCGCACTGTCCGAAACCGACAGCCGGATCACCGGGCTCGAGGCCGGCGCCGACGACTATCTGCCTAAACCGTTCGACCCGCGCGAGCTGATCCTGCGTATCAACAATATCCTGCGCCGCGGCGGCCCCGCGACAACGCCCAAGGTCGAACAGCTGGTCTTTGGCCCCTATACGTTCCAGATCGCCAGGCGTGAGCTGAAGCGCGGCGGCGAGGCGCTCAAGCTGACCGACCGCGAGCAGGAAATCCTGGCGATCTTCGCTGCCCGTGCCGGCGAGACGATACCGCGGCATGAGCTTGTCGGCGATGAATCCGAGGTCGGCGAGCGCACGATCGACGTCCAGATCAATCGGCTCCGCCGCAAGATCGAACGCGATCCGTCCAATCCGGTCTGGCTGCAGACAGTGCGCGGTATTGGGTATCGGCTCAGCGTGGAATAGAATGCCGCCGACAGCGGTCCTTTGCCGGGCCGCCGGTGAGCGAAAAGACGAATGGCGACCACGCAACTCGAACGGCCGGGAGATGGCGGCTTGAGCGCTCGCGCGACGCGGGCGCTCAAGGCCGTGCCGCGCGCCTGGAACCGTTTCTGGCGCCTGGTGTCGCTTTACATGCCGAAGCGGCTCTATGCCCGTTCGCTGATCATCGTCATCGCGCCGATGATCATGCTGCAGTCGGTCGTCGCCTTTGTCTTCATGGAGCGCCACTGGCAGACCGTGACGCAGCGCCTGTCGCAGGCCACGGTGCGCGACATCGCCGCCATCATCGACCTGATAGAGACCTATCCTCACGACGCCGACTACGCCAACGTCATCCGCATCGCCCAGGATCGCATGCAGCTGAAGGTCGACCTCCTGCCGCCCGACCCGCTGCCGCCTCCCGGGCCAAAGCCGTTCTTCTCGATCCTCGACGAGATCCTTTCGTCCGAGATCACCCGCCAGATCAACCGTCCGTTCTGGATCGATACGGTCGGCAATTCCAATATCGTCGAGGTCCGCGTCCAGCTCGAGAACAAGGTGCTGCGCGTCTTCGTGCGCCGCAGCCAGGCCTATGCATCGAACACCCATATTTTCCTGATCTGGATGGTCGGCACCTCGCTGGTGCTGCTGATGATCGCCATTCCCTTCCTGCGCAACCAGATCCGGCCGATTCTGACGCTGGCCGAGGCGGCCGAGAGCTTCGGCAAGGGCCGGCCGATGCCGCGCGATTTTCGCCCGCGCGGAGCCGAGGAGGTCCGCCGCGCCGGCTTTGCCTTCATCCAGATGCGCGAACGCATCGAACGCCAGCTCGAGCAGCGCACCGCCATGCTGAGTGGCGTCAGCCACGATCTGAGGACCATCCTCACCCGCTTCAAGCTGCAATTGGCGCTTGCCGGGACCAAGGCAGCCGATACCCAGGCACTCGACCAGGACATCGACGACATGCAGTCGATGCTGGAAGGCTACCTTGCCTTTGCACGCGGCGAAGCTTCGGAAGACGCCGGCCAGTTCGATCTCGAAGCCTTCTTCGATAAGCTTCGCGAGGAGGCCGCGCTGCGCAAGCGCAAGCTGTCGACCGTGCTCGTCGGCGATCCGCATGTGCACGTGCGCCCCAATGCCTTTGCCCGGCTGCTGTCCAACGTCGTCGGCAATGCATTCCGCTATGCCAAGTCGGTGGAGATCAATGCCAATCATGGGCGCGGTTCGCTGCTCGTCACCATCGACGATGACGGCCCGGGAATTCCGCCCGAAAAGCGAGAGGATGTATTCAAGCCGTTCGTGCGGCTGGACGAGGCCCGCAACCTCGACGCCAGCGGCACCGGCCTTGGCCTCTCCATCGCACGTGACATTGCCCGCAGCCATGGCGGCGACATCGTCCTCGAACGCAGCCCGCTCGGCGGCCTTCGGGCGGTGATCAAGGTCCCCGCTTGACGGCAGCGACACCCGGCCTTCATCGGCCCGTCATGAAACCATGGTGAAGAGCGCCAATGAAGCGCGCGATCCTGATTGATTCGGCCCTGCGGCCTCATTTCGACCCCGCGCCTGTCCGGGTGCGCCGGTGCGAGGCCAGAGTGGCGGCGTGGTCGCCGTTCAGGCATCGCGGCAAGCCAATCAAGCTTGCCGCCAAGGGACCGCCATGCGCATCCTGATGGTCACCGACGCCTGGCGCCCGCAAGTCAACGGCGTCGTCCACACGCTGGAGCGCCTCTCGGAGACCCTGAAATCCTTCGATATCGAGACGGACTTCCTGACGCCGAATATCTTTCGCACCCTGCCGCTGCCGACCTATCCCGATATCAGGCTGGCGCTGACGACGCCGCACCGCGTGGCGCAGCTGATCGAGGCGCGCAAGGTGGACCACATCCATATCGTCACCGAAGGACCGCTCGGCATTATGGCCCGGCGCTACTGCCGCAACGCCGGCCGCCCGTTCACGACCAGCTATCACACACGTTTTCCGGAATATCTGAGCGCGCGCCTGCCGGTGCCTGAAGCATGGGCCTATCGCTGGCTGCGTGATTTCCACAATTCAGGACAGGGCACGCTGGTTGCCACCCAGTCGCTTGCCGACGATCTTGCGGCGCGCGGCTTCACCAAGCTCCGGCCGTGGACGCGCGGCGTCGACACCGATCATTTTCGGCCGGACAAAAGAAAGGACCTGGGATTTCCCGGACCGATCTTCCTCTGCGTCGGCCGCGTCGCGATCGAAAAGAACCTGCCGGCCTTCCTAGACCTCGACCTGCCCGGCAGCAAGTTGGTCGTAGGCGAAGGGCCGGAATTGGCGAAGCTGAAGGCCAGATATCCCGATGCCCATTTCCTTGGCCATCGTCCGAACGACGAACTGACCGAGATCTACGCCTCGGCCGATGTTTTCGTCTTCCCCAGCCGTACCGACACGTTCGGCAACGTCATCATCGAGGCGCTGGCCAGCGGCACGCCGGTCGCAGCCTATCCCGTCACCGGACCGATCGATATTGTGGGTGACGGCATCGGCGGCGCGGTGTCGGACGACCTGCGGCAAGCAGCGCTCGCCGCCCTTCACGTCGACCGCGCCGAGGCGCGGCAACGCGCGATGCGCTACAGCTGGAAGGCCTGCGCGGAAATGTTCATGGAAACGGTCGAAGAAGCGCTGGGTACCACGCGTAAACTGGCTGCGTGAACAACAACGCAGCTAGAACAACCTGCCGCCGTCCGGCACCTTGCGCTCGATCGCGCCAAGGACAACGGCGCCCTCCTCGTCAGGAAAGCCGAGCGTCAGCACTTCCGACATGAATGGCCCGATCTGACGCGGCGGGAAATTGACCACTGCGAACACCTGCCGGCCGATCAGGGCTTCGGACGTATAGTATTTCGTGATCTGGGCCGAGGATTTCTTCACCCCGATCACGGGACCGAAATCGATTTTCAACTTGATCGCCGGCTTGCGCGCCTCGGGAAAAGGCTCGGCCTCGACGATCGTGCCGGCGCGGATGTCGACGCGGTCGAAATCGGCAAAGCTGATCTCGGGTTTTCGCGCGTTGCTCGAACTCATCGACGGTCAGGCGTTTCCGTAGGTTTCGAACAGCACGCCGGCCAACGCATCCTTGGCCGAAGTTCCCGACCAGACGACGAACTGGAACGCCTGGAAATAGCATTCGCAGGCTTCCAGCGCCGACGACAGCAGCACCTCGACCTGCTGGCTCGACGGCTCGACCCCACCGGCCAGCAGCAGCGACTGGCGGAACATGATGGCGCCTTCCTGCTCCCAGAGGTCGAAATGGCCAAATAGCATCTGCTCGTTGATCAGCGAAAGCAGCCGCATCACCTCGAGCGCGCGCGCCTCCGGGACCTTGATGTCGAAGGCGCAGGCCAGGTGCAGCGCCTCGTAGTCCTCCATCCAGGAGAATGAAACGTGGTAGTCGGTCCAGCTTCCGGCAACCGAGATCGAGATCTCGTCGTCGCCGGCCCGCTCGAAGGACCAATCGTTGTTGTGCGCCACCTGCTCGATAACATCCACCGGATGGATTTCGCGGGAGAATTCGAGTTCGAGAAGTTCCATGAAATGCTTCCTGTCGTTCTGGGAGCGCCACCACACGCTCCGCGGGAGAGGCACACTCGAACAATTCTGCCTAGAACTCGGACGGCCAGGACTTCGTGAACGCAAAGACCCCGGACCGGACCCCACCGCCCGGCGCATGACCCTGCTCCGAATCATGCAACAAATTCAGTCTATTGATCGGGAGTCGCGTGACCAGCCAAATTTTTCGCACTGCGTCATTCGCATGTGGAAAGGCGCTGTCACAAAGATTCACGCAGTACCGGTAAGCGATTCACGACAAAGCGCTTTTTGCGATCCGGCTTTGTGGAAAAGTTTAACGATTTATTTCTTGTTATTTTTTTGCACGCGGCTTTGCCGCAGCCGCAGGCGCTGCTTGACCGGTCAATTCGGCAAGCCTGGCCTCGAGCGCCTCGATGCGAGCGGCGAGGCGGGTGTTTTCTTCCCTGGCCTTCGCCGCCATGTCGCGAGCGGCCTCGAATTCCTCGCGCTGCACCACGTCCATGGAGTTGAGTATGCGCTCGGCCTGGCCCCTGAAGGCGGTCTCCACCTCGCGCCGCACGCCTTGCGCGGCACCGGCTGCATCGGTCATCAGCTTGGCGAATTCATCGAGAATGCGGTTCGGTCCGGTCGCCATGGCAAATCCTCGCTTGGTCGAATTGACGTAGTGGCGCGCGATTCGGAATGCAAGCATATGCTTGCCTTGACCCCGCCAAAAGCCTGCCGCATGGTCCGCGCCCGAACCTGATTGGGAACCCGGAGACCCTGTTGAGCGAATATTTGCTGCCGCTGGCCGTCCTGCCCTTTCCCAACATCGACCCGGTCATCGTCCGGATCGGACCGCTGGCGGTGCATTGGTACGGCGTCGGCTACATCGTCGGCATTCTGTTCGCGTGGTGGTACGCCAAGCGCCTCGTCACCAACCCAAAACTCTGGCCCGACGGCACCCTGCCGATGAAGCCCGTCGACCTCGATGACTTCATCGTCTGGGCAGCCATCGGTGTGGTGCTCGGCGGACGCACCGGCTACGTGCTGTTCTACGACCTGCCGCGCTACATTGCCAATCCGCTCGATATCGTCGCCGTCTGGCAGGGCGGGATGTCGTTTCATGGCGGCCTGCTCGGCGTCATTCTCGCAATGACGCTGTTTTCCCGGTCTCGTGGCATCCGCACATGGTCGCTGTTCGACGTGGTTGCCGCCGGCGTGCCGGTGGGGCTTGGCCTCGTTCGCCTGGCAAACTTCATCAATTCCGAACTATGGGGCCGGCCGACCGACGTTCCATGGGCATTCGAATTCCCCAATGGCGGCCCATTTGCACGCCATCCGAGCCAGATCTACGAGGCGCTCCTCGAAGGGCTGGTGTTGTTCCTTGTCCTGCGCTTCCTCACCCATTCGCGGCTCAAGCTGAAGGCGCCGCGCTTCGTCGGCGGCGCCTTCATCGCCGGCTATGGCGCCTCGCGCATCTTCGTCGAATTCTTTCGCGAGCCCGACCAGCAGCTTGGCTACCTCCTTGGCACGAGCTGGCTGACCATGGGAATGGTGCTGTCACTGCCGATGGTGCTGGCCGGCATCTGGGCGATGGCTACAGCCAAGCCGGTGACAAAACCGCAGCCGGCATGACGCGGCTGAAGACCCGCATCGCCGAGCTGATCGGTGCCGTGGGACCGATCCCCATCAGCGAATACATGGCGCTCTGCCTGTTCGATCCGCAGGACGGCTATTATACGACACGTGAGCCGTTCGGCGCCGCCGGCGACTTCGTCACCGCGCCGGAGGTCAGCCAGATGTTTGGCGAGCTGGTCGCCATCTGGCTCTATCAGGCGTGGCTGGCGATCGACCGGCCGACGCCGGTCGCCATCGCCGAAATAGGCCCCGGCCGCGGCACGCTGATGAGAGATATGCTGCGCACGCTTTCGCGGCTCGATCGGACGCTTACCGCCAGCGCATCGTTCGCCTTGATCGAGACCAGTCTGCGGTTGACCGAGGTCCAGAAACGAACGCTTGCCGGGACGTCGGCCACCATCGCCTGGCATGAGGCCGTCGACACACTGCCGCAGGGGCCGCTTCTGATTGTTGGTAACGAGCTGTTTGACGCCGTGCCCATCCGCCAGTTCGTCCGCGCTGGGGCCGGCTGGCGCGAGCGGATGATCGGTCTCGACGATGCGAACCGGCTGCGCTTTTTCGTCGGCGCCGGCTCGCTTGACCCGATGCTGCTGCCGGAGGGTGCCGAGAATGCGCCGCAAGGTGCCATCGTCGAGGTGGCGCCAGCCCGCGCCGCCCTGATGGCGGCCATCGCCGGGCGACTTGCCGGATTTGGCGGCGCCGGCCTGTTTCTCGACTACGGTCACCTCCAGCCCGGGATCGGCGACACCTTGCAGGCCTTGCGCAAGCACGGTCATGAGGACGTGCTGGCCAATCCGGGGCAGGCCGATCTCACAGCCCATGTCGATTTCGCTGCCCTCGCGGCAACCGTTCGGGCACACAGCCTCGATGCCCACCTCTCAACGCAAGGTGAATTCCTGCTCAAGATGGGGCTTCTCGAACGAGCTGGCCGGCTCGGCGCCAATGCCGATGAGGCAGCTCGCGAAAAGATCGCGGCCGACGTCGAGCGCCTCGCCGGCCCGCTGGCCATGGGCGAACTCTTCAAGGTGCTTGCCGTCCTCCCCGCCGGCATTGCCGTTCCGCCGTTTCCAAGCACGGATTGACTTTTCGCTGCCGCCTCTCTCACTCTCCCGTCTCCGACTAGCGCCCGACATCAACTGCGCCAGCCTTCAACTGACCAGCCTTCAACTGCGCCCCTTCAACTCGCTTGACGAAATCGCCCATACGGACAACAAAGCCGCCATGCTGAATCAGACCAAACCGGATCCCGTTCGGTCGCCCTTGCTGGAAACGGCGCAAGGCATCCGCCACGGCTACTTCACGCGAGTCGGCGGCATTTCCAGCGGCATCTACCGGGGCCTCAACATCGGCACCGGCTCGAACGACGACCAGACGCTGGTGCGCGAGAATCGCCGCCGGGTCGCCGAATGGATGGGCGTGCCTGCAAACCATCTGCTGACCGCTCACCAGGTTCATTCGCCGGACGTCGTCATTGCCAGGGAGCCTTTTGCCGGCGAGCGGCCCAAGGCCGACGCCATTGTCACCGACCGGCCGGGCATTGCCGTCGGTGCCTCGACCGCCGACTGCGGACCGGTCCTCTTCGCCGACGCCGAGGCGCGCATTATCGGCGCCGCCCATGCCGGCTGGAAAGGCGCTTTCACCGGAGTGCTGGAAAACACCATCGCGGCAATGGAAAGCCTCGGCGCCCGGCGCGACCGCATCGTCGCAGTGCTCGGTCCTTCGATCGGCCCACGGAATTACGAAGTCGGACCGGAATTCGTCGCCCGTTTCGTCGACGCCGATGCCGGCAATGCTCGCTATTTCGCGCCCTCCGCAACTGCCGGACACGCGATGTTCGATCTCAACCGCTACACGGTCGACCGGCTGACCAAGGCTGGCGTCAACGCCGAAGGACTTGGCCGCTGCACCTATGCCGAGGAAGAGCTTTTCTACTCCTATCGGCGCAGCACGCATCGCAACGAGCCCGACTACGGGCGACAGGTTTCGGCAATCGTTTTGGAGGCTGACTGATGGCGCTGCATTTCGAACGCTCGGAATTCGACGCGCGGCGCGATCGACTGATGATCGAGATCGCCGAAAAGAAGCTCGACGCCGTCCTGCTGTTTGCCCAGGAAAGCATGTATTGGCTAACCGGCTACGACACCTTCGGCTTCTGCTTTTTCCAGTGCCTGGTGGTCAAGGCCGACGGCTCGATGGTGCTGCTGACGCGTTCGGCCGACTTGCGCCAGGCGCGCCACACCTCGATCATCGACAACATCGTTTTGTGGACGGACCGCAACGGCGCCAATCCGGCGGTAGATCTGCGCAATCTGCTCAACGAGCTTGACCTGCTCGGCGCCCGGATCGGCGTCGAATACGACACCCACGGCCTGACCGCCTATAATGGCCGGCGCCTCGACGAGCAGTTGCAGACCTTCGGGCAGATCGCGGATGCCTCCGGCATTGTCAGCCGGCTACGGCTGTTCAAGAGCCCGGCAGAAATCGCCAAGGCGGAAAAAGCCGCAAATCTGGCCGACGACGCGCTGGACGCAGCACTGCCGCTGATCAAGCAGGGCGGCGATGAGGCGCTGATCCTCGCCGCCATGCAAGGTGCGATCTTTGCCGGCGGCGGCGATTATCCGGCCAACGAGTTCATCATCGGCTCCGGAGTCGACGCCCTGCTTTGCCGCTACAAGGCCGGTCGCCGCAAGCTCACCAAGAACGACCAGCTGACGCTCGAATGGGCCGGTGTCTTCCACCACTACCATGCGGCAATGATGCGCACGGTGTTGACCGGCAAGGTATCGAAACGCCAACAGGAATTGTTCGATGCCGCCCGCGCCGCGCTACTTGCAGTCGAGAAGGCGATGACGCCCGGTAATACGTTCGGCGACGTGTTCGACGCCCATGCCCGCACCCTCGAAGCACACAATTTGACCAAGCACCGGCTCAATGCCTGCGGCTATTCGCTCGGCGCCCGCTTCACCCCGTCCTGGATGGATATGCCGATGTTCTATCAGGGTAATCCCGAACCGATTGCGCCGAACATGACGCTGTTCGCCCATATGATCATCATGGACTCCGAAACCGAAACCGCGATGACGCTTGGCCGCACCTATCTGACCACCGAATCCCAGCCGAAGCCGCTGTCCCGCCATGATCTCGACTTGATCGTGCAGTGAATCCATAATGGAAAGAATGTGAGGGGCGTTCGTCGCCAAGGAGTTTTCAGGCTAATGAGACGATCGCATGTGACGACCGTGTCATTGCTCGTGGCGCTGGCACTGGCGGCCTGCACCAATGCGAAGGACGTTCTCGAACCCTCGGCCATTGCCCCGCAATCGACGCAATCGCTCTCCGGAGCCGGAGGTGCCGCAACGCCCCCCGCAACTCCGGCTCAGCCTGCCGGCACCGCGCAAACTGCAGATACAGCGCAGCCTTCCGCTGCAGCAGCCGTGCCGCCCGCCAAAAGCGCGGCTGCCATTGCGCGGACCCGGCTGCAGGTGGCGCCGATCGTCGGCGCCTCGGTAGAAGCCGCGACTCCGCTGACCGCCGAGCTTCAGACACGCGCCAGGCAGCGCGGCATCACCTTGGCCGGCAGCACCGACCAGACCCCTACGCATGTGCTCAAGGGCTATTTCTCGACCATGACGGAAGGCAAGGACACTACCGTCATCTATGTCTGGGACATTTATGACCCGGCCGGCAACCGGCTGCATCGCATCAACGGCCAGCAGAAGGCGCCCTCTGTTGGCGGCGGCGAAGGCTGGACGGCGGTCGCGCCGGCGACCATGCAGGCAATTGCCGACCAGACAATCGACCAGTTCGCCACCTGGCTTGGCGGCGGCGCCGGCTGACCTGGAGCGTGATTCCGAAAAGTGGAATCCGGTTTTCGAAAAAGAGCATGCTCAGACTGAAAGTTAGAAGCTATCCCGATTCCGTCGGCATGGAACTGGCTCTATCGCCGCATGCTCAAGCCGTAAGCGTTTATTGAGATTAGCCGGCGGATTCCCATTCACGACGCTTGCAATACCGGCGCGGGCCGCTAAAAGCCCGACTAAGAGGCTGGAGTGCTATCGGAGTCTCTCAATCCTTCGCCAGGAACGGTGCATGAAGCTCTTCGCGGGCAATTCCAACAGGGTGCTGGCCGAATCAGTCGCCCGTTACCTCAACATTCCGCTGGGCAAGGCCAGCGTCAGGCGCTTCGCCGACCAGGAAATCTTCGTCGAGATCCAGGAGAACGTGCGCGGCGAGGACGTCTTCATCCTGCAGTCCACCTCGTTCCCGACTAACGATCATTTGATGGAACTGCTCATCATGATCGACGCCTTCATGCGCTCCTCGGCCAAGCGCATCACTGCAGTTATTCCTTATTTCGGCTATGCCAGGCAGGATCGCCGCGCCTCGGGCCGCACACCGATCTCGGCCAAGCTGGTCGCCAACATGATCACGAGGGCGGGCGTCAACCGGGTGCTGACCCTGGATCTCCATGCCGGCCAGATTCAAGGTTTCTTCGACATCCCGACCGACAATCTGTTTTCCGTGCCGGTCATGGCCCGCGACGTAAAGGCGAAATACAAGCAGCTTGCCAATGTCATGGTGGTGTCGCCGGATGTCGGCGGCGTGGTCCGCGCCCGCGCGCTCGCCAAGCGCATCGACGCCCAGCTTGCCATCGTCGACAAGCGCCGCGAGCGCCCCGGCGAATCGGAAGTGATGAACGTCATCGGTGACGTGCGCGGCAAGGATTGCCTGTTGATCGACGACATCATCGATTCGGGCGGCACGCTGTGCAATGCGGCCGATGCGCTGCTTGCCGACGGCGCCACCAGTGTCACCGCCTATACTACCCATGGCGTTTTGTCCGGCGGCGCCATCGCCCGCATCGGCGCCTCGAAACTGCAGGAACTGGTCATCACCGATTCCATCCAGCCGACCCAGGCAGTGCTGGACGCCGCCAATATCCGCGTCATCTCCATCGCCGAATTGATGGGCGAGGCGATCTCGCGCACGGCGACCGAGGAATCGGTTTCGAGCCTGTTCGATTAATGCGTGTCGCGCAAAGTGCAGCGGTTTTGCGATAACGACATGCATAAAAGCAAGAACCCAAAGCGCGTCGCATGAGGCCGGTCGAACGCGACGCCCTTCAGGGCTGCGACTCAGGCCGAGCCGGACCGCTTATTCGTCGCACACCTTCGCCAGCGTCACGGGCGCCCCGCATGTAACCGCGTGGCGATGCTCCCAGCATGCGCTTGAACATGGTGATGAACGCCGGCACGCTGTCATAGCCGAGATCGAGCGCCACTCTCGTGATCGGCTCGCCGTCGGCCAGCCGTGGCAGCGCCGCGAACAGACAGGCCTGCTGACGCCAG
Organism: Mesorhizobium sp. M0040; assembly: GCF_040323505.1. NCBI lineage: Bacteria > Pseudomonadati > Pseudomonadota > Alphaproteobacteria > Hyphomicrobiales > Phyllobacteriaceae > Mesorhizobium > Mesorhizobium sp. M0040. The sequence goes on along the minus strand of NZ_JAMYVA010000023.1, from coordinate 21,717 downwards.
GTCGACAGCGACAATCCGGTCTGGCGGTGGAACGCGCGGGTGAAAGAGCGGCGGCTCATGCCGACGATAGCGGCCCACTCGTCGATCGTCGCATGCGGTGACGGTGCCGAGACGAAGCGCCGGCACAGCGTCGCCAGCCTTGCATCGGACGGGAACGGAAGGCCGAGCGGCCGTTCCGGCAGGTTCGGGATTTCGTGCAGCAGGAGCTTCATGATCAGTCCGCCCCGCCCCTCCAGCTCGGCGCCTTGCGGCAGCTTTTCCGATTCCACGATCAGGCTGTGCATCAGGTCGGTGATGCCGACGACACGCAACCCGTCCGGCAGGCCGGGAATGGCCTCCGGCATCACATAGACGGACCGCATGCTGACGTCGCCCAGCATCTCGACGGAATGTTCGGTGCCGGCGGGGATCCACATCGCGTGGTCCGGAGGCACCATCCAGCGCCCATGCCGCGTCGTCACCAGCACGACACCGACCAGCGCGTGCAGCAACTGGCTGCGGCTATGATGGTGCCGTGGCACATGGTAGCCGTCCGGATATTCGGTCGGCAGCGCCACAGCCGGCCCTACGGCCTGCTCCAGCCATTGCCAGCGACGCTCATGCAACAGCCCGAGATCGGTGTCGCCCGCTCTGAACATTTCCCTGCCATGCGGCATCAGCTATGGCCCACTTGCGAAACTATTGGACCAAACCACGAAAGAAGTCGCGTGACAAGCAACGTATAAGGCTGCGGCCTATAAGACCGCCTGCGGGAGCGCCCGCCAAAAAGACCACGGAGCCTGCCTTGACCGATACCACAGCAACCGCCGACGCCAAGCCGGCAGCGGCCAGCCACATTTCAGCTCAGGCGACGGCCTTCACCGTCATCCTGGCGGTGAGCTTCTGCCATTGCATCAACGACATCATGCAGTCGCTGCTGTCGGCGATCTATCCGCTGCTGAAGGACAATTACGGTCTCGATTTCTGGCAGATCGGCCTTTTGACTTTCACCTTCCAGGTGACGGCATCCTTGCTGCAGCCGGTGATCGGCATGATTACCGACAAGCGGCCGATGCCCTATTCGCTGCCCTACGGCATGGCTTCTTCGCTGATCGGGCTGGTCGTGCTGGCCTATGCCGGACATTACTCGCTGCTCCTCATCGGCGCCTCGCTGATCGGCATCGGCTCGGCGATCTTCCACCCGGAATCCTCGCGCATCGCCCGCTTCGCCTCCGGTGGCCGGTTCGGTCTTGCGCAGTCGCTGTTCCAGGTCGGCGGCAATTTCGGCCAGGCGATGGGGCCGCTGCTGGCAGCCTTCATCGTCGTGCCCTTCGGCCAGACCAGCATCGCCTGGTTTGCCGGCGGCTCGCTGATCGGCATCATCGTGCTGTGGCAGGTTGGCGGCTGGTACAGCCGCCTGCGTGCCGCACAGGGCACCCGCAAGGCGGCAGGTTTCGTCTCGCCCTTCCCGCGCCGCAAGGTGATGGGAGCGCTGCTGGTGCTGACGCTGTTGGTATTGACCAAGAACGCCTATATTTCCAGCCTTGCCAGCTATTACACCTTCTATTCCATCCGTAAATTCGGCGTTTCAGTCCAGATGTCGCAAGTCATGCTGTTTCTGTTCCTCGGCGCCTCGGCCCTTGGCATCCTGCTCGGCGGCCCGTTCGGCGACCGCTACGGGCAGAAGGCGATGATCTGGTTCTCGATCGTCGGCGTGCTGCCCTTCACCCTGGCCTTGCCCTACGCCAATTTCGAGTGGACGATGGTTCTCACCGTGCTGATCGGCCTGATCCTGTCCTCGGCTTTCTCGAACATCGTCGTCTTCGCCCAGGAACTGGTGCCCGGCCGCGTCGGCATGATCGCCGGCATCTTCTTCGGCTTCGCCTTCGGCATGGGCGGCATCGCCGCCGCCGTGCTTGGCGTCGTCGCCGACATGAAAGGCATCGATTTCGTCTTCCAGGTCTGCTCGTATTTGCCGCTGCTCGGGCTACTGACGGTCCTCCTGCCTAACATGAAGGAAGCGAGGAAGGTGGAGGCTGCGGCCAGCTAAAAATCAGGTCATCTTCGGAATTGATACGAGGGCGCGACAGTTGCCGCGCCCTCGATGATTCTTTCACCATACGCCGGGTGAAAAGCCTGTTAGAGAGGGTCACCTCTGAAGGCAAAATTTTGGTCAGCAACGCCTTCAAGTTGAACATACCGGGCTCAGCCCTGATGCTGCGCAGCGCTCCGCGCCAGGAAAGGCAATTCGCTTATGTCCAGACTAAAAGGCAAGGCCGCATTGATTACCGGCGGCACCAGCGGCATCGGCCTGGTGACGGCACGACGTTTCATCGAGGAAGGTGCGCGCGTCGCTATCACCGGAACAAATGCGAGCCGTCTCGAGGAGGCGCGCACCATCCTCGGCAGTGATGTGCTTGTCATTGCCGCCGACGCCGGAGATGCTGCTGCCCAGAACGACATAGCGCGGCGGATCGAGGAAACCTTCGGCAAGCTCGACGCTCTCTTCCTCAATGCCGGTATCGCCGACCTGCGCCCGCTTGGCGACTGGACCGAGGCCGCGTTTGACAGGAGCATCGACGTCGACCTCAAGGGGCCGTACTTCCTGGTCAAGGCGCTCGTTCCGCTGTTTTCGAACCCGTCGTCGATCATCCTCAGCGGCTCGGTCAACGCGCATATGGGAATGGCTGGAACGCACGTCTATGCGCTGGCCAAGGCCGGCATGATTTCGCTCGCCCGGACGCTCTCGGGCGAACTGATAGAACGCGGTATTCGCGCCAATGTGATCAGCCCGGGTCCGATCGACACTCCGCTCAACGACAAACTTGGGCTGGACCCCGAAGCGGCGAAGGCGCGTGCGAAAGCTGTGGTCGGCCTGGTGCCTGCCCGTCGTTTCGGAACCGCCGAGGAAATTGCCAACGCGGTGGTTTTTCTTGCTTCGGACGAATGCCCGTTCATGGTCGGTGCGGAAATGCTGATCGATGGCGGCTTGAGCATCGCCTGACATCGGCACGACCTGACACGAGATCACCCGCAGATGGCGGGTTTTTTGTTGCGTTCTGAAAGGCCTTACGCCCTGAAGAAGGCCAGCATGTCGGTGTTTATAACATCGGCATGGGTGGTCGCCATACTATGGGGGAAACCCTTGTAGTCCTGTCGCCTGCCATGACTTGCACCCTTTCCCGCCTTCGGCTATAGAGCCGCCACCCGCGTAGACACCCTTGGAGGCAACGCGGCGGAAGGCTGCCTTCCCTTGTGATCCCGAACAAAGGTCCGCTTGCTTATGCGGCTGCCGGCTTTCGGATATGCAGGCCCGGCGGCTTTCGACGTTTACGGCCCCGGCACGTTGCCGGCCGTGAGCGCTCCAGAACAACGCGAAAGGAAATGCCATGAGCCACGATACTTACGAGCTCAACGCCGAAGCGCGCGAACAGGTCGGTAAGGGGTCCGCCCGTGCAGTTCGCCGCAACGGTAAAGTGCCTGCAGTGATTTACGGCGACAAGCAGCCTCCCCTGGCGATTGCGCTGACCTACAAGGACATCTACTACAAGATCCATGGCGGCGGGTTTCTGACCACGGTCGCCACGATCGATGTCGACGGCAACAAGATCCAGGTTCTGCCCAAGGATTTTCAGCTCGACCCGGTCAAGGATTTCCCTGTCCATGTCGATTTCCTGCGCATCGGCAAGGATACCGAAGTCAACGTCGATGTGCCCGTGCACTTCATCAATGAAGATAAGTCGCCCGGCATCAAGCGCGGCGGCGTGCTCAACATCGTGCGCCACGAGGTCGAGTTCCACTGCCCGGCCAATGCGATCCCGGATTTCATCATCGTGGATCTCACCGGTACCGATATCGGCGATTCGATCCACATTTCGGCCGTCACCTTGCCGGCCGGCGTCAAGCCGGTGATCTCCGACCGCGACTTCACCATCGCGACCATTGCCGGCTCCTCGGCGATGAAGCCGGAGGCTGCGGAAGAGACGACTGAAGCGGCTGCGCCCGAAGCGGCTCCTGCCGCTGAAGAGAAGTAACCCCTTCCCGCCCGGAGGCGACGATGCTTGTCTTTGCAGGCCTCGGCAATCCGGGCGCGAAATACGCCAACAACCGGCACAATGTCGGCTTCATGGCGGCGGACGCGATCGCCCGCCGCCATTCCTTTTCGCCCTGGTCGAAGAAATTCCAGGGTCTGATCGCCGAAGGCACGCTTGCCGGCGAAAAGGTGATCCTGATCAAGCCGCAGACCTTCATGAACCTGTCCGGCCAGTCGGTCGGCGAAGCCTTGCGCTTCTACAAGCTCGGCCCTTCGGCGCTGACTGTCTTTTATGACGAGATCGACCTTGCCGCCGGCAAGGTGCGGGTCAAGGTCGGTGGCGGTTCCGGCGGCCACAACGGCATCCGCTCGCTCGACCAGCACGTCGGCAAGGATTTTCGCCGTGTGCGCATCGGCGTCGGCCATCCCGGCGTCAAGGAAATGGTGCACGGCCATGTGCTTGGCGATTTCGCCAAGGGCGACCGCGAATGGCTGGACGTGCTGCTCGACGCAATCGCCGATGGTGCCGGATTGCTTGCCAAGCGCGACGACAATTCGTTCATGAACCGCGTGACGCTGGCGCTGCGCGACAAGCTCACGCCGACGGACGACGACGATCGCCCGCCGCCCAAGGCGCCAAAGGCGCAAAGCCACGTCCGCCAGGCGCGGCCTCAGCAGCCGGCGGCCAAGCTGCCCGAAACCGGCCCGATGGCGGCCATGCTGAAGAAGCTTTTTGGCGGCAAGGACTGAGCCATGGATCTGGATGACATTCAGGAATTGGTCCGTCTCATCAGACAGAAGTATGTTGATTATTTCGTCGCCGCTGCCGGCGAAGTTGCTCGCAACAGCCAAGGATCGCATGCGACCGAAATCAAGTTTTCGAACGTCGATTCCTTCTATCGAAATTTCATCGCGGTTGATTTCGTCAGTAATGACGGACAGCCAAATCCGCAATTCATCAACAGCGATTCCTATGTGAAATTCTCTCCGGATATTCACGCCGGGATGGGTGGAATGGATGTCCTCATCTCACCTTTCAGGTGGGATGAGGTTCATTTTAAATTCCCTATAAATGAGCTCGACGGCGATCTCTTCGACGAATGGTTTCGCGGCTGGTTCGATATCGATGGCGAGCGTGAAACATCGGAGACCGTCGGAAACGTCATTCACAGTGCGCAATTGCTCGACGGGCAACTGACCATCGATTTCGGAACCGCTGAGGTCGACGCGTTCTGGCATCTTCTGCAAATACTGAGCAGGTCCGGCGTTCGTTCGTTGGCGATAGGCACCGATGACATCGCGCAGCGTCTGAATTGAATTGCGCCTTGACGATCATCGGCGCTTTCGCCCATAGCCCTGATCAAATTTCGATTTCCCGATAGGACCAGACAAAAATGGGTTTCAAATGCGGCATCGTTGGCTTGCCCAATGTCGGCAAGTCGACGCTCTTCAATGCGTTGACCAGGACGGCGGCGGCGCAGGCCGCCAATTATCCGTTCTGCACCATCGAACCGAATACCGGCGAGGTGGCGGTGCCCGACCCGCGCCTGCAGAAGATCGCCGCGATCGGCAAGTCGAAGGAGATCATCCCGACCCGCATCTCGTTCGTCGACATTGCCGGCCTGGTGCGTGGCGCCTCCAAAGGCGAAGGGCTTGGCAACCAGTTCCTCGCCAACATCCGTGAGGTCGACGCCATCGTCCATGTGCTGCGCTGCTTCGAGGATGACGACGTCACCCATGTCGAGGGCCGCATCGATCCTGTCGCTGATGCCGAGACCGTCGAAACCGAATTGATGCTTGCCGACCTCGACAGCCTTGAGCGCCGCATCGTGCAGATCCGCAAGCGTGCCGCCGGCAAGGACAAGGAAGCAGCGACCGTACTTCCGATGATGGAAGCGGCGCTTGAACTGCTGCAGGCCGGCAAGCCCGCCCGCATCCTGCTCAACGGCATCTCGGCTGAGGATCTGCGCATCCTGCAGGGGCTGAATCTCTTGACCTCACACCCGGTGCTTTACGTCTGCAACGTCGCGGAAGCCGATGCCGCCACCGGCAACGCGCATACTAGGGCGGTCGAGAAGATGGCCGCCGCGCAAGGTGCCCGCACCGTTGTGATTTCCGCGGCGATCGAGGCCGAGGTCGCCCAGCTCTCGGACGAAGAGGAAATGGAATTTCTGGCAACGCTCGGCCTGGACGAACCCGGCCTGAACAAGGTGATCCGCGCCGGCTACGAGCTGCTCAAGCTCATCACCTACTTTACCGTCGGGCCGAAGGAGACACGCGCCTGGACCGTGCACAAGGGCGCCAAGGCGCCGCAGGCGGCAGGCGTCATCCACACCGATTTCGAGCGCGGCTTCATCCGCGCCCAGACCATCGCCTATGACGACTTCGTCAGGCTGGGCGGCGAAGTGGCGGCCAAGGAGGCCGGCAAGGCGCGCGACGAAGGCAAGGAGTATGTCGTCCAGGACGGCGACATCATGCTGTTTAAGTTCAACACCTGACCTGACGCCACTTGATATGAAAAAATTCCTACGGTAGACTTATTGGGGTATTTACAATCTTCAGGCAGTCTTAAATGGACGAAGAGAAGAGCGGAAATGGCCGAGACATCAATCGAATGGACTGACGCGACGTGGAATCCCGTTGCAGGGTGCACGATCCTCACGGGAGGTTGCACCAACTGCTACGCCATGCGCATGGCAGCCCGCCTCGAGGCGATGGGCGTCGAGAAGTACGTCGGACTGACACGGAAAAGCGGTGGACGGGCGAAGTGGACGGGCAAGATAAGGGTTGATCGCGCTTCTCTCGACATCCCCGCTTCGTGGAAGAAGCCTCGCCGTGTTTTCGTCAATTCGATGTCCGACCTTTTCCATGCCGATGTGCCGGCGGACTTCATCCATGAGGTTTGGCGCGTTATGGGCGCGACCTCACGCCACACCTACCAAATCCTCACCAAGCGGCCAGACAGGATGGCGGAAATCCTGTCAAAGGATGGCTTTAAAGTATTGCCGAATGTGTGGCTTGGAACAAGCGTGGAGGATAGTCGCGTACTTCACAGATTGGATGAACTTCGAGCCGTTCCAGCGACCATAAGGTTTGTCTCCTATGAGCCACTGATAGGCTCTGTGGCGGGTGCAAGCCTGGAAGGCATTCATTGGGCGATAGTCGGCGGAGAGAGCGGTCCCAATGCACGTCCGATGGATCCGAAGTGGATCGATGAGATATTCGACCAATGCACTGATGCTGATGCAGCGTTCTTTTTCAAACAATGGGGCGGGAAGAACAAGAAAGCGATGGGTCGAACCTATCGTGAGCGCTTGTGGGATGGCCTGCCAGAATTGAGAATGTGAGATGCCATGTCTGTCGCCAGTTTCACGGCTGCCGAGCTGGTGTTCGATACCGCAAAGAAGAGGGACGCCAGCGGCGCACCATTCTTGTGGTGCAGACGGACTGGGTTGAGGACAGCGCCCTTAAAGACTGTTTCGAGGCGCTCTTTCACATAGGCCTCGATTGCATTTACATCGGCCCTGCGCACAGCCTGTCCTTGCGTTTCGAAAATGTCTTCCCGCGTAACCTCGTGATTGTACCAACGGGAACGCCAGTCGGTCGCACCTAAGACGCGATCTAGACTTGCTTGCTTGCCAAGATCGAGTTTCTTCGGATCGTGAGGGGCATTCCTGTATAGGCCCGACAGCGGAAAGAAGTACCAGCAATCCAGCGCCTGGGTCTTCGCAATTGCCTCCACCGTCGCCCAAGACACCTCCATACCGTAGGGGTCCAGAAAGATGACCCCCGTATTCCGCGTCCAATAGTTTTAGTGCCTCGCCAGGGGGTATTCGCACATAAGCGTTGGACGAGTTTATTGGCATCACCATTTCGCGGGATAATCTTGCGATCTGGGTACTCACCAACCAATGTCTGGAGTTCAGAGAATCGAGAGGCGTCTTGCTCGATCAGAACAACCGAGTGCATTGGTGGATCGATCTCGATCGCGATCCGCGCCGATCCTGGTGTCGTGACTTCCTCCGGTTCGGCAAAATCTGGTCCAAACAAGGGCAAACCAGGGCGCACCTCAGTGCGGGTGCCAGATCCAGCAAACGCATCAATGTAGATGCAGGCGAACTGCTGATTTCGGAGTGCAATAGAAAATGACTGTAAATACTCCTGCAAACATCGAAGTTTTTTCGATGTATCGGGCCCGCCAAAGACATGTTTTGCCAATTTTCGATATCCCCAATCCCAGCGTATATCCAAGCTGAGAATTAAACGGGTGTCTAGATCGTTTACTGCGGGTAAAAGATGAATAAGGCCAAGCGTCGCTCGGCCTCATAACGGTTGCCTGCGCCATTGCAGCCCCGGCCCGATCACAGCTTCGTGCAGGCAGGACTTGCGCCTTTCCGCTCGGCTTGACTGCCCTTGGTGCCAGGTCTAAGGGGCGTCTGCACCGGGCTCGTGCATTCGTCGAAAGCACCCGTCCAGTGCAATCCGAAACGACGCGCCCACTCGAAGCCATCCTTTTGGCAACAGCAAGGGAGACCCGGCGATGATCAAGGCCTTCGTCGTCGACAATGATCGCCTGCGCCTGGTCGACGATCTCCTGCAAAACAGCGACACTGTCGTCTGGGTCGACCTCTTCAACCCGACAAAGGAAGAAGAGACTTCAATCGAGACCTGGCTCGGCGTCGCCGTTCCGACCCGCGAAGAGATGGAAGAGATCGAGATCTCGAGCCGTCTCTACGTCGAGGACGGCGCCTACTTCATGACCGCCATTCTGCCTGCGCAGACAGAGGTGAACGATCCGTTGATGTCGCCGGTTACCTTCGTGCTCGCCGGCAGCAGGCTGATCACCGTGCGGTACCACGAACCGAAGGCGTTCAAGACCTTTCCGCTGCGCGCCGAAAAGGTGGCGACCGGTTGCACCAGCGGTGACACCATCCTGATCGGACTGCTGGAGGCGATCGTCGACCGCCTCGCCGACATTCTGGAGCGCGCCGGCCGCGACGTCGAGGCGATCTCGCGCGACATCTTCGAGGCACGCTCGACCAAGGTTTCCAAGCGCAACCGCGACTTCCAGGAGCTGTTGAAAGGCATTGGCCGCAAGGAGGACCTCGCCTCCTCGATCCGCGACAGCCTGATCTCGCTGCAGCGCCTTGCCGGCTTTCTCGCCCATGCCTCCACGCAAAGCAGGATGAGCAAGGACAGCCGCGCTCGCATCAAGACCTTGTCGCGCGACGTCCTGTCGCTCGCCGACCACGCCACCTTCCTGTCGCAGAAGATCAGCTTCCTGCTCGACGCGACGCTCGGCATGATCTCGATCGAGCAGAACGCCATCATCAAGATCTTCTCGGTCGCCGCTGTCATCTTCCTGCCGCCGACGCTTGTCGCTTCAATCTACGGCATGAATTTCGACATCATCCCCGAGCTCAAATGGCACTTTGGCTATCCCTTCGCCATCGGCATGATGGTGCTTTCGGCAATCCTGCCCTTCTGGTATTTCCGCCGCCGCGGCTGGCTATAGGGTCGTCAATACCGCGCTGCGGCTTGGGCGCAGCGGGCTGGCGCAATAGAAATTGCTTGACCAAATGCCACGCTGCCTGCATCCGGGACCCGGACCCGTAGCGATCGTACAATCCTGAACAGGATTTTCCAGACCATGACCGCAAAGACCTGGGCTTATGAGGATTTTATCGAGGGCGCTTCGCTCGACCTCGGCACCAAGCTGGTAAGTGCCGCCGAAATCATAGAATTCGCCGGTGAATTCGATGCCCAGCCGATGCATCTCGACGCGGCCGCGGGCCAGGCCAGCATTCTCGGCGGGCTGGCGGCTTCGGGCTGGCACACCTGCGCCATGTTCATGCGCATGCTGTGCGATGCCTTCCTGCTCGACTCGACCTCGCAGGGCGCGCCGGGCGTCGACCAGGTCAAATGGAAACGGCCAGTCCTGGCCGGCGACCTGTTGACCGGCAGCACCACCGTCCTTGCCAAGCGACTGTCCAGATCGAAGCCCCGGCTTGGCCTGGTGACCATGCGCAGCGAGTTGTTCAACCAGCGCGGCGAAGGTGTTTTCGAGCTCGAAAACACCGTCATGTTCCTCACCCGCGAGGGCCGTGCGTGAGCCTCGACGAATTCTTCTGCATCGGTATCACCGTCACGCTCGGTTCACATCGATTCGAACCGGAGGCGATCAAGGCGTTCGCCCGCAAATACGACCCGCAGATATTCCATATCGACGAAGAGGCGGCGAGGAACAGCATATTCGGCGGGCTCTGCGCCTCGGGCTGGCACACCGCCGCCACCTGGATGAAATTGAACCTCGAGGCTGGCATAGAGGCAGAGGTCGCCCGCTGGCTCGGTCCCGGGCCGGTGCCGGAATTCGGTCCCTCACCCGGCTTCAAGAACCTCAAATGGCCCAAACCTGTCTATGCCGGGGAAACCGTGACTTTCACCCGCACCGCGCTGGCCCATCGCCCCATCGCCTCGCGACCGGGCTGGCGGCTGCTGACGCTCCGCTCGGAGGCCTTCGATTCGACCGGCGACAAGGTCATCGAATTCGAAAGTGCCGTGCTGGTGAAGGTGGAATGAGCGGAGTTCTTTCCCTCTCCCACAGGGGAGAAGGAAGAAACGCTCAATGCCCCTCAAACCCGATCAGCGTCCTCACCGGTACGCCGAGCGCCTCTAACCTCTCTCGGCCGCCAAGGTCCGGCAGGTCGATGATGAAGCAGGCGGCGAGGATATCGGCGCCGATCTGCCGCAATAGCATGACGGCCGCCTCGGCCGTGCCGCCGGTGGCGATCAAATCGTCGACGAGGATTACCTTCTCGCCTGGAGAAACACCGTCCTTGTGCATCTCCATCTCGTCCAGCCCGTATTCCAGGCTGTAGGCGACGCGCACCGTCTCGTAAGGCAACTTGCCCTTCTTGCGGATCGGCACGAAGCCGGCCGAGAGCTGGTGGGCGATGGCGCCGCCGAGGATGAAGCCGCGCGCCTCGATGCCGGCGATCTTGTCGATCTTGAGGCCGGCATAGGGATGCACCAGCTCGTCGATGGCGCGGCGGAAGGCCCGCGCATTGCCGAGCAGCGTGGTGATGTCGCGAAACAGGATGCCCGGCTTGGGATAATCCGGAATGGTGCGGATCGCGGCAAGCAGCGTCTCTTCGAGCGAGGATTTCATCAAGCGGCTCTCCGGGCCTTTCAGATTCGGCTGAAGACGTGAAGGGAATTGGCCAATCGTAACCCGCTGCAGCTAAGTCCGGCTACCGCCATGTGACGCCTGACGGAAAATTGTCCGGCAAAGGGCGTGCTCAGCGACGGCTGCAATGAATCGAAATGCCTGCAATGAAAAGGGCGCCTTTCGACGCCCTCGCATTCTCGTATATCGCAGGGCTCAGTGCGCCACGCCGGCCCACACCTTGCGCTTGGTCAGGTAGACCAGTGCGCCGAACAGCAGCAGGAAGACCAGTACGCGAAAGCCGGTCTTCTTGCGGTCCTCGAGATGCGGTTCGGCCGCCCACATCAGGAAGGCCGACACGTCGCGAGAATACTGGTCGACCGTCTGCGGCGCGCCGTCATCATAGGTAACCTGGCCGTCGGAGAGCGGCTTCGGCATCTTCAGCGACACACCGGACAGGAAGTACGGATTGTAGTGCGTGCCTTCCGGTATGACCATGCCCGCCGGCGGCTGCTGGTCGTAGCCGGTCAGCAGCGAGTGGATGTAGTCGGGACCGCCCTGGGCATATTGCGTGAAGATGTCGAAGACGAAGCGCGGGAAGCCGCGCTCAACGCCGCGCGCCTTGGCCAGCAGCGACATGTCGGGCGGTGCTGCGCCGCCATTGGCCGCCGCCGCCGCTTCCGCATTGGGGAACGGCGCCGGGAAATGGTCGGACGGCTTGCCGGGGCGATCGAACATGTCGCCGGCATCGTTCGGGCCGTCGTGGATCGTGTATTCGGCCGCCAGCGTCTTGATCTGCGCATCCGAATAGCCAAGGCCTTCCACCGTGCGGAACGCCACCAAATTCATCGAATGACAGGCTGAGCAGACTTCCTTGTAGACCTTCAGCCCGCGCTGCAGTTGGGCCTTGTCGTAGGTGCCGAACGGCCCGGCGAAGCTCCAGTCCATTTCCTTTGGTTCGTGTATCGGGAAATGCGTCGGCGCCGCCTCGTTGTGCGCCTCTTCCTGGGCGCGCGCTCCAGTGCCTGTGGCCCCAATGCCCGCGGCCACAAGGCCAAGCAGCGCCAGTGAGGTGAGAATCTTCTTCATGCAAATCCCCTTGAGATTCTCTGACGCGCTGTCATCGTCTCGAGCATGATCTTGTCCGAAAACCGGTTTCCACTTTTCGGGATCATGCTCAGCCTTTGGTTTCCGGCGCGGCCGTGGCGCCGGCAGGATGTCCACCGCCACCCTTATTCTTCCCGAGCACTGCCTCGGTGATCGAATTCGGCAGCCGCCGCGGCGTCTCGATCAGCCCAAGTACCGGCAGCGCTACCAGGAAGAAGGCGAAGTAGAACAGCGTCGCCATCTGCGCCATGAACACATAGCTGCCCTCGGCCGGCTGCGAGCCCAGCCAGCCGAGCAGGATGGCGTCGGCCACGAACAGCCAGAAGAACAGCTTGTACCAGGGCCGGTAGACTGCCGAGCGCACCTTCGAGGTGTCGAGCCACGGCACCAGGAACAGCATGACAATCGCGCCGAACATGCAGAGCACGCCGCCGAGTTTGGAATTGATGGGCCCGATATTGAAGGTGATAGCGCGCAGGATCGCGTAGAACGGCAGGAAGTACCATTCCGGCACAATGTGGGCCGGCGTCTTCAGGGGGTTGGCAACGGTGTAATTGTCCGGATGGCCGAGATAGTTCGGCAGATAAAAGACGAAATAGGCGAAGACGAACAGGAACACGATCATGCCGAACCCATCCTTGATGGTCGCGTAAGGCGTGAAGGCGAGCGTGTCGGTCTTCGATTTGACCTCGATGCCGGTCGGATTGTTCTGGCCGACGACGTGAAGCGCCCAGATGTGCAGCACGACAACGCCGGCGATCATGAACGGCAGCAGGTAATGCAGCGCAAAGAAGCGGTTCAGCGTCGGATTGTCGACCGCGAAGCCGCCGAGCAAAAGCTGCTGGATCCAGTCGCCGACCAGCGGGATCGCCGTGAAGAAGCCGGTGATGACGGTGGCGCCCCAGAAGCTCATCTGGCCCCAGGGCAGCACATAGCCCATGAACCCGGTCGCCATCATCAAGAGGTAGATGATGCAGCCGAGGATCCACAGCAGCTCGCGCGGCGCCTTGTAGGAGCCGTAGTAGAGCCCGCGGAAGATATGGATGTAGACGGCGATGAAGAAGAACGACGCGCCGTTCGAATGCAGGTAGCGCAGCAGCCAGCCGGAATTGACGTCGCGCATGATCTTCTCGACCGAATCGAAGGCGAGAGTGCTGTCGGCCGCGTAGTGCATGGCCAGCACGATGCCGGTCAGGATCTGCGCCGCCAGCATGAGCGCGAGGATGCCGCCGAAGGTCCAGGCGTAATTCAAATTGCGCGGCACCGGATAGGCGATGAAGCTGTCATAGACCAGCCGCGGCAGCGGCATGCGCGAATCGAACCAGCGTCCGATCCCGGTCTTGGGCGTATAGGTCGAGTGTCCCTCGCTCATGGAAAATATCCCTTGCCTCAGCCGATACGGATCTTGGTGTCGGAAATGAACTGGAACACCGGCACCGCCATGTTCTCGGGCGCCGGCCCCTTCCGGATGCGGCCGGCGGTATCGTATACGGAACCGTGGCACGGGCAGAACCAGCCGCCGAAATCGCCTTCCTGGCCGAGCGGAATGCAGCCGAGATGGGTGCAGACCTGGACCATCACCATCCAGGCTTCCTTGCCCGGCGTGGTGCGGTTGGCGTCGGTTGCCGGGGCGTCGGCCGGCAAATTGGCGTTGCGGGCGATTGGATCCTTGAGCTCGGCGAGATTGACCGCCTCGCCGTCCTTCATCTCTTGCTCGGTGCGGTTGCGCACGACCACCGGCTTGCCCCGCCACTTCACAACGAGCGACATTCCTGGCGTCAGCGAAGATACGTCGACCTCGACCGAGGCGAGCGCCAGCGTCGAGGCATCCGGGCGCATCTGATCGATGAACGGCCAAGCGACAGCGCCCGCGCCGACCACCGCCGCCATGCCAGTGGCGACGTAGAGAAAATCACGACGGTTGGGATCCTGGGTGTCGGTTGCGCTCACGGGTGCCTGATCCTTTCGCCTCTTCCGTGCCGGCGGCCGAGCCTTGTTCCCCGCTCAATCGCGCCGGCCCGACTGCGCATGGCGAACAGGCTAGCGAATTCCTCCGGCATTTGGGACTTGGGTTTATGCGTGAAGCCTGTTTTTGTCCAGACGGGTGAAGGCACAAGGGCAGATTGTCGCGGGGACGTCATTTGCCCGATGGAATGATTGGAAAATCGCAGCAAAACCAAACGGCTGCGTTCGCCTCGACAGCTGGCGCTGGCCCGGTTTATCCTCGGCCTATGGCGCATGTCATAGACCGCGACAAGTGGGCCGAAGCGCCCGACCACTGGCCCGACCACTGGCAGGGCGAGTTGCAATGCGGCGCCTACGGCTCCAACAGCTGCCTGATCTTCAACTACCTGCCCGAGATCGGCGGCGGCCCCAGGCTGCACAGCCACCCCTATTGCGAGATTTTTATCATCCGGACCGGGACCGGCCTGTTCACCGTCGGCGACCGGCAGATCGAGGCCACAGCCGGCCAGATCCTGATCGTGCCGCCGAACACGCCGCACAAATTCACCAATCTCGGGCCAGGCCCGCTGGAAACCACCGACATACACGAGAACGGCAGCTTCATCACCGAGTGGCTGGAATAACGCTTCCCAAACCAGTTCCGGTTCGGATCATGCGCTAGCGCCGAGCCTGGCCAGCACGGCCTTGGGAATGTTGTATTCCCGGATCACCGCGTCGTGCTTGCGCAGGCCGCAGAGTTCGCGCTGGATGAAATACCCGTGCACCGCTTCGGCTGCATCCCTGAGCAGCCGGGCACGGTCGACACTGTCGCAATTCTCGCGCAGCCTCGTCAATGTTTCCTCGACGCGCCGGCCGGCGCGGCCGAGCGCTGCCGCCTTTTCACCGAGGATTTCATGGCCAAGCAGGTCCAACGCGCTCTCCTGCGCGCCGGACCGTCCGAAATTCGATGGCATTCTCACCGCCATGATTTCACTCCGCTTTATAGAAAACTACTCCGCCGGCCGGGTCTCGGCCAACGCGCTCTCTTCGTTGAACAGGAAGCCGCCGGACTGCCGCTTCCACAGCCTGGCATAGAGCCCGTCGAGCCCGACCAGCTCGTCATGCGTGCCTTGCTCGACGATGCGGCCCTCGTCGAGCACCACCAGCCGGTCGAGTGCCGCAATGGTCGACAGCCGATGCGCGATGGCGATGACCGTCTTGCCTTCCATCAGCCTTGCCAGATTTTCCTGGATCGCCGCCTCGATGTCGGAATCGAGCGCCGAGGTCGCCTCATCGAGCACCAGGATCGGTGCATCCTTGAGGAAGACGCGGGCGATCGCCACGCGCTGGCGCTGGCCGCCGGAGAGCTTGACGCCGCGCTCGCCGACATAGGCCTCGTAGCCGATACGATCGCGATTGTCGCGCAGACCGAGGATGAACTCGTGCGCCTCGGCCTTCTTCGCTGCCGCGACCACCTCGGCGTCGGTCGCTTCCGGCATGCCGAGCTTGATGTTGTCGCGCAGCGAGCGGTGGAAAAGTGCCGTATCCTGGCTGACGACGCCGATATTGGCGCGCAGCGAATTCTGCGTGACCCTGGAGACGTCCTGCCCGTCAATGGTGATCTTGCCGCTCTCGAGGTCGTAGAGGCGCAGGATCAGATTGACCAAGGTCGTCTTGCCGGCGCCGGACGGGCCGACCAGGCCGACCTTTTCGCCCGGCCGCACGACGAGGTCGATGCCGTCGAGCACGCCGGACCCCTTGCCGTAGTGGAACTCGACATTGCTGACGTCGATGCGCCCGCCGACGACGACAATCTCTTTCGCGTCCGGCGCATCGGTCAGGCCGAGCGGCTGTGAGATCAGCGCCTTGGAGTTTTCCAGCACGCCGAGGTTCCGCAAGATGCCGTTGAGCTGCATCATCAGCCGGCCGAGCAGCATGTTCAGCCGCAGCACCAAAGACAGCGTGAAAGCCACGGCGCCGACTGTGATCGAGCCCTCGACCCAGAGATAAACGGCAAAGCAGGCGATCGCCGTGATCATAATGCCCGACAGCATCGTCAGTGCCATGCGCACGCCGGTCAGCCGGCGGGTGAACGGGCGCAGCGCGTCGAGATAGATGTCGAAGCCGTTCCTGATGTAGCGGTCGTCGCCATCGGCCGAGAACAGTTTCAGCGTCTGCACGTTCGAATAGGAATCGACAAGGCGGCCGGTGATCATCGAGCCGGCTTCGGCGGTGGCTTCGGCATGCTTGCGGATCGCCGGCAAATAGCGCCTGGCCAGCAAGCCGAAGGCGGTAATCCAGATCACCACCAGCACCGCCAGCCGGAGATCGAGCCCGGCGACCAGCGCCAGCGTCGTCACCGTATAGACGACCATGAACCAGACGACCTCGATGAAGCTTTCCATCAGATCGCCGGTCGCCTGTCCCGCCTGCCAGACCTTGGTCGCGATACGTCCGGCAAAGTCGTTCTGGAAGAAGGCGTAGGATTGGCGCGAGACATGGCGATGCGCCTGCCAGCGCACCAGATTATAGAAACCCGGCGTGATCGTCTGCTCGTCGACCAGCGCCGACAGGCCGACGACGATGGTGCGGATGACCAGCACCACCGCGATCATGAAGACAAGTTCCGGGCCGGCGGCAGTCCACAACGCGTGCCAGCTGCGTTCGCCGGGAAGCTGGTCGAGGATGTCGACCAGCCGCCCGACGAAATAGAACAGTCCGGCTTCGACTAACGGCGCGATGCCGCCGATCAGCAGCATGGCGAAGAAGGCGATCTTCGCCTGCCCGACATAATGCCAGAGGAAACCCCTGACGCCGGCTGGTGGCCGAAGGTCCGCAGGCTCCCGGAATGGATAGACCCAGTTCTCGAACCAGCGGTAGATGGCAGTCATTCGGCGGCTTCACCCTTGACGAGTGCATCGTTGGCGGCTGCATCATTGGCAGAGGGGACGTCGTCGAGCAGGAAGCCGCCCGACTGGCGCTGCCAGAGCTGGGCGTAGAGCCCGCCGCTGGCAACCAGTTCCTCATGCGAACCTTCCTCGATGACGCGGCCCTTGTCCATGACGACGAGCCGGTCCATGGCGGCGATCGTCGACAGCCGGTGCGCAATGGCGATGACGGTCTTGCCTTGCATCAGTCTGTAGAGGTTCTCCTGGATGGCCGCCTCGGCCTCGGAATCTAGGGCGGAGGTCGCTTCGTCGAGGATAAGGATTGGTGCGTCCTTCAGCATAACACGGGCTATGGCGATGCGTTGCCGCTGGCCGCCGGACAATTTGACGCCGCGATCACCGACATGCGCGTCGAAACCCTTTCGACCGTTAGAATCCGACAATCCGGCGATGAAATCCAGCGCCTCGGCGCGCCGCGCCGCCTCGATCAGCATCTGGTCACTGGCGTCCGGCCGGCCATAGAGGATATTCTCGCGCACCGAGCGATGCAGCAGCGAGGTGTCCTGCGTGACCATGCCGATCTGGGCGCGCAGCGAGTCCTGCGTCACCGCCGCAATGTCCTGGCCGTCGATCAGGACCTTGCCGCTTTCGAGGTCATAGAAGCGCAACAGAAGATTGACCAGCGTCGACTTGCCGGCACCCGAACGGCCGACGATGCCGACCTTCTCGCCCGGCTTCACCGTCAGCGACAGGCTTTCGATCACGCCCTTCTGCTTGCCATAATGGAAGCGGATGTCCTCAAAACGGATCTCGCCCTTGGTCACGGCAATATCCTTGGCGCCAGGCCGGTCTTCGACGAGGCGCGGCAGCGAGATCGAGGCGATGCCGTCCTGCACCGTGCCGATATTCTCGAACAGCGTGGACATCTCCCACATGATCCATTGCGACATGCCCCAGAGCCGAAGCACGAGGCCGATGACCAGGGCGACGGCGCCGATCGTCACGGCTTGGCCGAGCCACAGCCATAGCGAGATTGCGGTGACCGAAAACAACAGCAGCGAATTCAGGACGTAGAGCAGGCCGTAGAGTTGTGTCACCAGCCGCATCGACCGGTAGACTGTATCGAGAAAGCCGGCCATACCGTCCTTGGCGAAGGATGCCTCGCGCCGCGCATGCGAGAACAGCTTGACCGTCTGGATGTTGGAGTAGCTGTCGACGACACGGCCGGTCATGGTTGAGCGCGCATTGGCCTGCTCCTCGCCGACCTTGCCCAGCCGCGGGATGAAATAGCGCAACAGCAGGACATATCCGGCAAGCCAGACGGCAAGCGGCGCAGCCAGCCGCCAGTCTGCCGAGCCGACAATGAACAGCATGCCGAGAAAATAGACGACGATATAGTTGAGCACATCGATGAGCTTGATGACGCACTCGCGCACCGCGAGCGCGGTCTGCATCAGCTTGGTCGCGATGCGCCCGGCAAACTCGTCCTGATAGAAGCTCATCGACTGCTTGAGCAGGTAACGATGCACCTGCCAGCGGATACGCATCGGATAATTACCCATCAGCGTCTGCTGGTTGAGCAGCGAATGGAACCAGACCGTCGCCGGCAGCGCGAAAACCACGATGAATGCCATGCCGACCAGCTTCAAGCCTTCGGTCTGCAGGAACGTCTCGCGATTCTGTCCGGACAGCCAGTCGACGATCCGGCCCATGAAGCCGAACATCCACACCTCGGCAAGGGCGATGGCCGTCACCAGTACCGCATCGAGAGCGATGTAGGGCCACGCGCCGCGCGTATAATGCACGCAGAAGGCGATCAGTGTCTGCGGCGGCTCGACCGGCTCCTTGGCAGGGAACGGATCGAGCCTTTTTTCAAACCAGCTAAACATAGAGATGCTCACAATACTGTTTCCGCTCACGCAGCACGCGAACGGACGAGGTGCCCAGACCGCATGGCGTCAAGGACCGGCGATACGGAATCGTCCGCCTCGCCGGTCCTGCTTCGCGCTATATAGGTTGTCGCGGGCCTTTCGCCGACAGTCTCGTTTGAGGATGCTGACGACGTTTTGACGATCCGGATTTTCGCGCCGGTTTTTGCACCGGGCCGGATCAGCCTGATGATCCGGCGCACCAGCGACGGCCGGCTATAGTCCGGAACGGCGCGCGAGAAATCGACGTCCGGCAGCATGCCGCGATGCGGACGCCGGCGGGTCTCGGCGTGAACCGCCGACGAGTAGGTCTCGCCGATCAAAAGCGCCCAGGTCGCAGTCTTGCGCTCGTGCAGGCTTCTTGAGCCGGGTATTCTACAGGGATCGAACATCGGTCCGTCCTCCAGTTGAAGATGCAGGTAGAAGGGTGAACCAACCCAGGCCGCGGGCACGCGCGGCGCGGCAAAGGTGGCATCTGTCGAAGCGTGTTCAGGTGGGGCGTTCAGCCCCTTCCACAGCTTGAAAAACATCGCAGGATTCCTTCAAAGGCCGAAAAAGGTTTCGGCGGGAATCGGTGCGATTGAAGTCTAGAAGGTCAGGAGAATCGTCGTACCGAAACCGCCGTCGGGCTGGTAAGCCCACGAGAGGGGTGGTGGATGTGCATGGCCATCATGAATTACCCCTCCATCGGTTCGGGTTGACAATGCTGGGCGTATAACCGACTTCGCAGAAAATGACCACCCGCCAGTCCAGGAATTTCCAAAACCGCGAGAGCTCTGTGGCTGATCTGCCACTTATTAGAAAGACGCGGAAATGAACGACCGTCTCCGCATCGCGCTCTACCAGCCTGATATCGCCGGCAACACCGGGACAATCCTGCGCTTCGCCGCTTGCCTCGGTCTCGGCGTCGACATCATCGAACCGACGGGCTTCCCGCTCTCCGACCGTACGCTGAAACGCGCCGGCATGGACTACCTCGAAATGGCGGCGCTGACCCGCCATGTCGACTGGCACGCCTTTGAGGACTGGCGCAGACTCGGCAACCGACGGCTGGTGCTGCTTTCGACCAAAGCCACGACCGCCTACACGGATTTCGCCTTTGCCGGCGACGACATTCTCTTGTTCGGCCGTGAATCCGCAGGCGTGCCGGACGCCGTTCACGAGGCGGCGGATGCGCGACTGATCATCCCGATGCAGCCCGGCGCGCGCAGCATCAACGTCGCGCTTTCCGTTGCGATGGTGGCGGGCGAGGCGATCCGGCAGCTCGGCTAGGATGTGTACGCGATCGCCGGCCGCAGCGACCAAGGCGTCGTCCTCACGCAACACTGCGTCCTCTCCGGTCATTCTCATCCAGACGCCCATCGCCTTCTCCTGCCGTTTGCATCTTCGAGGCTTCTTCGCTACAAGCTCAACTTAACTTGAGGTCAAGCGGAAAATCGGAGATGGCTGCGGCAACGGAATTAACAGTCGGCCAGGTGGCGATGCGCAGCGGCGTGGCGGTGTCGGCGCTGCATTTCTACGAAGCACGCGGGCTGATCCGCAGCCACCGCACATCAGGCAACCAGCGGCGTTACGGCCGCGACGTGCTGCGACGGGTGGCGATCATCAAGGTAGCGCAGGAGGTCGGCATTTCGCTGGCCGAGATCGGCACAGCCCTTCGATCATTGCCTGAAGGCCGGACGCCGACGCGCGAGGATTGGAACCTGCTTTCGACGGCTTGGCGCGACGACCTCGACCAGAAAATTAGTCAGCTCAAGAAGCTGCGCGACGGGCTGAGCGACTGCATCGGCTGCGGCTGCATGTCGATCGACAAATGTCCGCTGCGGAATAAGAACGACAGGCTGGCAAGGGACGGCGCGGGCGCCCGCAGGCTGGTCGTGCGTTGAAGTCATGACGGTCTGGACGGGTTCAGCGAACTTATCCTGTCCGTTAGTCACTATACAGTCTTGTGAAGTTCATGTGCCCGTGCTTGATACGCCCCTGCAACTAACCTTGGGGGGCAGAATTGAAATTTGCATACAAGACTTACGCCGCGTTGCTTGGCGCCATTGTGTTGGCTGGATGCATGCCGAGCGAAGGTGAATGGAATACGGCAAGGACTTTGGTTCAGGGCAGTCCTGCCATGTATAAGAAAGTGCTTACGGAATGCATCAGGCATTCGGAGCAATCGCCTCTCAGTTCGAAGCAGGAAGCTGGCAAGATCATGAATGTCAGCGCAGCCGCGGCGCCACGTGTCTGGTGCGGAAACCGTGCGGGCCTTCGCGAATGGGCGCCTGACGTATGCCGAGATGAAAAGAGCGCATCTTGGAACGGGCGACAGAAGCGTGTTTGTCAAGATCGTTCAGGGCAGATGAACTAGCCCTGATACGTTCAGCCTCGAGACCGGAGCGTTAATCCGCCGCCGGCAGCCGCCTGATGGTGAATTCGATGACGTCGCCCGGCCGCTCGAACCAGCTTTCGATCTCGGTCCAATAGGCCTGCTTAGGAAAGCGCTCGAACCATTCCTTCGCCTTGAGACGAGCATCGGAGCGCGGCAGCACGAAGGTCTCGCGCAGGAAGCCGTCGCGCGGCATGCGCGCGTTCTCGGCGCGCGAACGGTCGAGCCTCTTCTTCAGGCCATCCAGCGGCGGTCTTGCCGGGGTGCGCACGAAAGAACTCCATTCACACCCCCCC
>NZ_JAMYVA010000022.1:0-88725 GCF_040323505.1 Mesorhizobium sp. M0040 | reverse complement strand
CGAGCAGCGCATCGACGTCTCGCAAGCCATGATCCTTGTCGCAATGGGCGGCAATCTCATCCGCCGAAACGCTCACCCGTGAATTTCAAAACGGACTCTAAGCCTGCTCGCGCGGAGAAAGACCCCAAAACCTTCAACCAACTTAGACAATCTCTTATCGTAGCTGGTGGCTAGGTGGCCGGCCTCGAACAGATCAGGATTCAGCCCCCTGCCCGTTCCATGCCCAGGCGGGCGATGCGGCGAAGCTCGTCGATCGGGGTCAGGCCGCCGCTGCGCTCATAATGCCAGAAGGTCCATCCGTTGCAGGCGTCCAGCCCCTGCACCTCGGCGCCGATCTTGTGGATCGACCCGGCACTGTCGCCGATCGCCAGCGTGCCGTCGGCGCGCACTTTTGCCGCCCAGCGCTTCTTGGCGTCGTAGAGCGTGGCGCCTGGCGCCACCAAGCCATTGTCGAGAAGCGTGACGAAGGCGACGCGCGGCTCAGCGCGCTTGCCGGTCAGTACCGTCAAATTGGCGCCTTCCAGCGGCCGGACCGCATCGATACGTTCCATGGCGGCATCGATATAGGTTTGTTCGCGCTCGATGCCGACGAAGTGGCGGCCAAGCCGCTTGGCGACAGCCCCGGTGGTACCTGAGCCGAAGAACGGGTCGAGCACGATGTCGCCCGGCCTGGTCGATGCCGTCATGACGCGGGCAAGCAACGCTTCCGGCTTCTGCGTCGGATGCAATTTGTCACCATTGTCGTTCTTCAGGCGCTCGCCGCCGGTGCAGATCGGAAACAGCCAGTCCGAGCGCATCTGGACGTCGTCGTTCGATGCCTTCAGCGCCTCGTAGTTGAAAGTGTAGCCCTTGCCCTTCTGGTCGCGCGATGCCCAGATCATCGTCTCATGCGCGTTCTGGAAACGGCGGCCACGGAAATTAGGCATTGGATTGGTCTTGCGCCAGACGACGTCGTTGAGGATCCAGAAACCCAGGTCCTGCATCTTTGCCCCGACCCGGAAAATATTGTGGTAGGAGCCGATAACCCAGATCGTGCCGTTGGGCTTCAACACACGGCGCGCCGCCAGCAGCCAGGCGCGGGTGAAGGCGTCGTAGGCCTCAAAACTGTCGAACTGGTCCCAATGGTCGTCGACGGCATCGACCTTGGATTGGTCGGGCCGGTGCAGATCGCCATCGAGCTGCAAATTATAGGGCGGATCGGCGAAGATCACGTCGATCGACTTTTCCGGCAGCCGTTCGAGCGCGGCGACGCAGTCGCCCTTCAGGATCGTATCCAGCCACTCGGATTGCTGGGGAGCATCGGAAAGCTCGTCGAGAAGACGCACGGCAGACATTGTGACACCCAAGGCACGCGTTACTGTTTACTGTCCGTTATGGTTACCGATCAGCGTAAATATTCAGTGAAGCAGCCCGCCGAATTTGCGAAGCCCGGCCTGTTGGTGTATGCCGCGCCGCCTGAGCCGTTTGGACCAAAGGGCTCTCGGCATTCCCCTCATCCCGCTTTCCGGATCACCATGCCCCAGCCAGACCTTGTCATCTTCGATTGCGACGGCGTGCTCGTCGATTCCGAAATCATCGCCGCGCGGATCGATGCCGAGCTGTTGACCTCGGCCGGCTACGAGATATCGGCCGAGGAGATTTCCGAGGTCTATGCCGGGTTGACTTTCAAGGACATCATGATGCGGGTCGAGGAAAAGTCCCGGATCCCGTTCCAGGCCTCGCTGATCGACAAGGAGGAACAGCTGGTCGATCGTCGGCTGCGCAGCGACGTGCGTGCCATCGACGGGGCGCACGCGGCTGTCGCCGCGGTAGCAGTGCCGCGCTGCGTCTGTTCGAATTCGCGTTCGGAGCGAATCGAATTCATGCTGGAGAAGGTGCAGCTTTTGCCGTTCTTTGCCAGCCGTATCTTTTCCTCGCTGGAAACCCCGACCGGGAAATCCAAGCCGGCGCCGGACGTGTTTCGGTTCGCCGCGGAAAAACTCAAGGCCGATCCTGCGAACACCTTTGTCATCGAGGATTCGGTGCATGGCGTCACCGGCGCCAAGACGGCGGGAATGCGCGTCATCGGCTTCACTGGCGCGGCGCACAGCTATCCCGGCCACGCCGATGCGCTGACCGAGGCCGGCGCGGAAACGGTCATCCGCCGCTGGGCGGAACTGAAAAGCGTGATCGCCGCGCTGTCGGAATGGTCGGCGGACGCCTGAGAGGCCGCCTCCAACCGCCGTGGCGCGAATGCAGCGGCTTAGTTGGTCGCGGCGGCTTTCTTCTTCCTCGGCTTGTCTGTCGCTACTTTCGGAGCGCCCTCGTCATACCCGGCATATGCCTGGTAGTCCTTCGCCGTCGGCTCCGGGACGACGACGTTGGAATCGGTGAAGACGAACTGCGTGGCACTCGAAGGATCGGTAACCTGGACCTGATAGGAGTGAAGCTGCGAATAGAGAACTTCGGTGCCGTGCATCACCGCGATGCGGATCGGCATGGTGATGGTCCCGGGGGTGAACATCGGGCCAGGCACGACCTTGCCGGCGACGGCTATCTTCATCGACAAGGAGCCGTTGGCGCGGCTGCAGTCGCGGGTCACATCGGTGATCGAGGCCTGATAGATGATCTTGGCGGAATCGTCCGGCTGATTGGCGCCAGCCGCGTCCGCTGCGGGCTGGGCGGCTTCCTCGGCGGCAACATCGGTTTTTTTCTTCGGCTTCGGACCGCTCTTGGCGTAGGTATTGAAGAAGGCAGTGCCGTCACGCAACGTCACTTTCGGGCAATAGGCCTGCAGCTGGCTGGAAAGCACCTTGGGATCGGGTGGCGGTGGCGGTGTCGCATCCTTTTTGCCGAAGCCGAGAATTCCATTGTCGCTCGATTGGCAACCTGCGGCGGCAAGCATAAAGCCGGCGAGCGCCAGACCCGCGACAAAACGACCGTTGAATGAATGAAACGCCATGAACTGCACTTCCCTCTCGCAAAGCCGGTGACGTATATCAACCGCGCGGCAAAAATGCGACTGAGCCTGCGCAGAAATCCACCACCTCGCGGCGGGCGAAAATTCCCGGCAGCAATGGAAACGTGACGATGCAATATGTGAGTACCCGCGGGGAAGCGCCCGCGCTTGGATTTTCCGACGCGGTGCTGGCCGGACTGGCGCGCGACGGCGGGCTCTACCTGCCGAGCGCCTGGCCGCATTTTTCCGCAGCCGAGATCCGCGCCATGCGCGGCCTTGCCTATCCCGATCTTGCCATCCGTGTGCTGTCGCCGTTCCTCGGCGGCGAGATCGCGGCGCCGGTGTTCGAACGGCTGGTGCGCGAAGCCTATGCGACCTTCCGCCATGAGGCCGTCTGCCCGCTGGTGCAGACCGGGCCGAACAGCTTCGTGCTCGAGCTGTTCCACGGCCCGACGCTCGCGTTCAAGGACGTGGCGATGCAGCTTCTTGCGCGGCTGATGGACCATGTGCTGGCCGAGCGCGACCAGCGCGCCACCATTGTCGGTGCCACCTCCGGCGACACCGGAGGGGCCGCCATCGATGCCTTTGCCGGGCGCAACCGCACCGACATCTTCGTGCTTTTCCCGCACGGCCGCGTCTCGCCGGTACAGCAGCGGCAGATGACGACCTCGACCGCCGCAAATGTCCATGCGTTGGCGATCGAAGGCAATTTCGACGACTGCCAGGGCCTGGTAAAGGACATGTTCAACGACCACGGTTTTCGCGACCGGGTATCGCTGTCCGGCGTCAACTCGATCAACTGGGCCCGCATCATGGCCCAGATCGTCTATTATTTCTCGTCCGGCCTGTCGCTCGGCGCGCCCGACAGGCCGGTTTCCTTCACCGTGCCGACCGGCAATTTCGGCGACATCTTCGCCGGCTATGCCGCCAAGAAGATGGGGCTGCCGATCGAACGGCTGATCATCGCCACCAACGACAACGATATTCTGGCGCGCACGCTGGCGACCGGCGAATACCGCATGAAGGGGGTCTTTTCGACCACGTCGCCCTCGATGGACATCCAGGTGTCTTCGAACTTCGAACGCTTGCTGTTCGAAGCGTCCGGCCGCGATGCCTCGACCGTGCGGCGCTACATGAACGGGCTCAAGCAGTCCGGCGCCTTCACCATCGAGGCCGGCGAAATCGCCAAGATCCGCTCCGAATTCGACGCCGGCCGCGCCACCATGGACGAGGTCGCCGCCACCATCCGCACCACACTTGCGGCGAGCGGCTATCTGCTCGATCCGCATACGGCCGCGGCCGTGCATGTGGCCGCCGGCAAGGCTGCGGGTGAGGTGCCGATGGTGGTGCTGGGCACTGCGCACCCGGCAAAGTTTCCCGCCGCCGTCGAAGCCGCCAGCGGCGTGTCGCCTGCCCTGCCTGCATGGCTAGGCGGGTTGATGAGCGCCGAGGAAAAATACACGGTACTTCCATCCGACCTGAAAATGGTGGAAGATTATGTCGGCCGCCACGCGCGGGCGGCGCGTTAGGGAGTAATTGCCATATGGGTGTTGAGGTAAGCCGTCTGTCGAACGGCCTGACAGTCGCCACCGAAACCCTTCCAAGCCTCGAATCTGTTGCCCTTGGCGCCTGGGTCAAGTCGGGCGCACGCAACGAGCGTGACGAAGAGCACGGAATGGCGCACTTGCTCGAGCACATGGCTTTCAAGGGCACCAGGCGGCGAAGCGCCTTCGAGATTGCCTCGGAGATCGAGGACGTCGGCGGCGAGATCAATGCCGCCACCAGCGTCGAGACGACCTCCTATTATGCAAGGGTTCTGAGCGACGACGTGCCGCTGGCCGTCGATATCCTTTCCGACATCCTGCAGGAATCCGAATTCGATCCGCAGGAGTTGGAACGAGAGCAGCATGTGATTCTGCAGGAGATCGGCGCCGCGCACGATACGCCCGACGACGTCGTTTTCGATCACTTTACCGAGACCGCCTTCCGCCACCAGACTATCGGCCGCTCGATTCTTGGCACGCCGGAAACCGTCAAATCCTTCACTTCGAAGCAGCTGCACGACTTCATCGAACGGCAGTACGGCGCCGAGAACATGGTGATGGTGGCGGCCGGCGATATCAAGCACGACGATTTCGTGCGCGAGGTCGAAAAGCGTCTCGGCGGCTTCCGCGGCAAGGCCGACGGCACCGTCCCGCAATATGCGCAATATGTCGGCGGCGATTTTCGAGAAGACCGCGACCTGATGGACGCCCAGATCGTGCTGGGTTTCGAGGGCCGCGCCTATCACGTCCGCGATTTCTATGCCTCCCAGGTCCTGTCGATGATCCTGGGCGGCGGCATGTCGTCGCGACTTTTCCAGGAAGTCCGCGAGAAACGTGGCCTGTGCTATTCGGTCTATGCCTTCCATTGGGGTTTTTCCGACACCGGCGTCTTCGGGGTCCATGCGGCGACCGGACAAAGCGATATTGCCGAGCTGGTGCCTGTGATCATCGACGAGCTGCAAAAGGCCGGTGAAAACATCCTGCAGGAGGAGCTTGACCGGGCGCGTGCCCAATACCGCGCCGGGCTGATCATGTCGGCCGAGAGCCCGGCCAGCCGCGCCTCGCAGATCGCCAGGCAGTTGCTTCTGTTCGGCAGGCCGATCGCCAAGGAAGAGCTGATGGAGCGGCTGGCGGCGTTGACTGTCGAGCGGCTGACGGATCTGTCGTCCCGGCTTTTTTCGACCAAGCCGACGCTTACAGCCGTCGGGCCGGTGGGTACGCTCGCGCCCTATGAGGCAATCCTCGATTCGCTTTCGGGCACGCAGACCACTGCCCGTAAGCTTGCCGTCTAAGCCTATTCGAGCGTCGTGTTCGCGCTCCCTTTCTTTCGCCGCGACCTGCCGGCACTGAAGGGCGAGCTTGTCACGCTGCGCGTACCGCTGACCAACGACTATCGCGAGTGGTCGGTGCTGCGCAGTGAAAGCCGCGCTTTTCTTGAGCCGTGGGAGCCGCGATGGACCCCTGACGAACTCGACCGCACGGCGTGGCGGCATCGTATCGGGCGCTACCGCGAGGACTACGCGCAGGGGACGGCGATCGCCTTCTTCATCTTCGAGAAAAGCAGCGGCAAGCTGGCCGGCGGTATCACCCTCGGCAATATCCGCCACGGGGTCGCCCAAAGCGGCCATATCGGCTACTGGATCGGCGAGCGCTTCAGCGGACGCGGCCTGATGACCGATGCCGTCAAAGTGGTGACGCGTTTCGCCTTCGAAACGCTGCGATTGCACCGGATCGAAGCTGCCTGTATTCCCGACAACGCCCGGTCGATCCGCGTGCTTGAAAAAGCCGGATTCCGGCGCGAAGGACTGCTACGATCCTATCTCAGGATCAACGGCATCTGGCAGGACCATTACCTATACGCCCGAATCGCGGACGATCCGCCGGGCGTTGGAACAAAGGACTGATTTTGACGAATTTTCTGCGCAAGGGGTCGCTGCTTGCCTTTATGCTGGCGGCAATCGTCACGCTCTGCGCGGCGTCCTCGGCCTTTGCCGTAGAACCGATCAAGATCGCCCGCGACGACGTTGCGCTCGATCTTTCGGGGGCCGTCTTGATCTACCGGAACCAGGGCGAGAATTTTCAGGTGTCGACCGCGCCAGGCCCGGACGGCATCGTGCGGCGCATCGAGGTCGAGGCAAATGATGCGCGCTCGACCGGTGACTGGGCGGTGTTCGCGCTCGCTAATACCACCGACCAGCAGCTCGACAGGCTGATTGTCGCACCGCATTTCCGGCTGGTGAATTCCGGCCTGTTCTGGCCGGATCTCGGCTCGACCCGTATCGCCGCGATCACGCCCAGCGAGGGCTTTGCGCTCGACCGCCAGACCAGCCCCGACGCCGACGTGTTCCGGGTCACGCTGAACCCGGGAACGGTGATTACCTTCATCGCCGAGCTCGCCTCGCCCAAGCTGCCGCAGGTCTATCTGTGGGATCCTGAATCCTACAAGGACTCGGTCAATTCCTACACGCTGTTTCGTGGCATCGTCATCGGCATCGCCGGCCTGCTGGCGCTGTTCCTGACCATCCTTTTCGTCGTCAAGGGGACCTCGATGTTCCCGGCAACGGCGGCCCTAGCCTGGGCGGTGCTTGCCTATATCTGCGTCGATTTCGGCTTTCTCAACAAGATCATAGAGATCTCACCGGGCAATGAGCAGATGTGGCGCGCCGGAACGGAGGTGGCGCTCGCGGCGACCTTCGTGGTGTTCCTGTTTGCCTATCTCAACCTCAACCGGTGGCACGGCCATTTCAGCTACGGCGCACTGGTCTGGATTCTGGGGCTAGTGCTGATCGCCGGTGTCGCCATCATCGATCCGGCGGTTGCCGCCGGCATTGCCAGGCTGTCCTTCGCCGCCACCGCGCTGACCGGGCTCGGCCTGATCATCTTCCTCGGTATCCGCGGTTACGACCGCGCCATCATGCTGGTGCCCAGTTGGGTGATGGTTCTGCTGTGGCTATGCGGATCGTGGATGGCAATCACCGGCATGCTGGACAACGATATCGCTCAGCCGGCGCTGGGCGGTGGGCTGATCCTCATCATCCTGCTGATCGGCTTCACCGTGATGCAGCACGCTTTTGCCGGCGGCGCGCTGCATCAGGGCCTGTTCTCCGACCTTGAGCGGCAGGCGCTGGCGGTTGCCGGATCGGGCGATACTGTGTGGGACTGGGACGTGCTGCGCGACCGCGTCGTCACTCGTCCCGACGTCAGCATTCAGCTCGGTCTTACCCCCAACAGCCTCGGCGGCCCTGCCCGCAACTGGCTGCCGGTGCTGCATGCCGACGACCGCGACACGTTTCGCACGACACTCGACGTGGTGCTCGAGCACCGGCGCGGCCGGGTGTCGCAAAACTTTCGCCTGCGCGGCGCCGACGGGCACTATCACTGGTTTTCGTTGCGCGCCCGGCCGGTGATCGGCTCGGACGGCGAGGTCATCCGCTGCGTCGGCACCATGGTCGACGTGACGGAGCAGAAGAAATCCGAGGAACGGCTGCTGCATGACGCCGTGCACGACAATCTGACCGGCCTGCCCAACCGCGAGCTGTTCATGAACCGGCTGGAGGCGATCATTTCGATTGCCCGCACCGAAGAGAAGGTGCGCCCGACCGTCTTCGTCATCGACATAGACCGGTTCAAGCAGGTCAATGACGGGCTCGGCATCTCGGCCGGCGATACGATCCTTTTGACTATCGCGCGGCGGCTGCACCGACTGCTCAAGCCGAAGGATTCGCTGTCGCGCTTTGCCGGCGACCAGTTCGCGCTGATGCTTTTGTCGGAGCAGGATCCGGCCCGCATCGCGGCCATTGCCGATGCCATCAAGC
Source organism: Mesorhizobium sp. M0040 (assembly GCF_040323505.1). Classification (NCBI taxonomy): domain Bacteria; kingdom Pseudomonadati; phylum Pseudomonadota; class Alphaproteobacteria; order Hyphomicrobiales; family Phyllobacteriaceae; genus Mesorhizobium; species Mesorhizobium sp. M0040. The sequence goes on along the minus strand of NZ_JAMYVA010000022.1, from coordinate 80,428 downwards.
ACGCCATCAACAACCCGATCACCTTCGCCAAGCGCGAGATCGTGCTGACGGCCTCGATCGGGCTGATCACCTGGACCGCCACGCAGACCTCGGCCGAGGACATGGTCAAGGATGCCGAGCTTGCCATGCATCAGGCCAAGCGCTTCGGCGGCGACCGGATCGAGCCGTTCCGTCCCGCCTTCCGCACCGTCGGCACCGACCGGCTGCAGTTCGAGTCCGATCTGCGCCGCGCCATCGAACGACGCGAATTCACGCTTGCCTACCAGCCGATCGTGCGGCTGGAGGACGGCAGCGTCGCAGGCTTCGAAGCGCTGCTGCGCTGGGACCATCCGCGGCGCGGCATGATCCCGCCGGCGGATTTCATTCCGGTCGCCGAAAACTGCGGCTTGATCGTGCAGCTTGGCCTGTTCGCCATGCAACAGGCTGCCGAAGACCTGGCGGGATGGCAAAAGCAGATCGGCGATGCGCCGCTGTCGGTCTCGGTCAATCTGTCCAGCCGCCAGCTCATCCGCCGCGACCTGGTCAGCGACGTCCGCTCGGTGATCGCGCGAGCCAACCTGAAACCGCGCTGCTTCCGGCTCGAACTCACCGAATCGCTGGTGATGGACAATCCCGAGCAGACCGCCCATGTGCTGACCAAGTTGAAGCAGCTTGGCATCGGCCTGTCGCTGGATGATTTCGGCACCGGCTATTCATCGCTGGCCTATCTGACGCGCTTTCCGTTCGACACTATCAAGATCGACAAGAGCTTCGTCGACGACGCGACGCCGAAACGTGCGGTGCTGCTCAAATCCATGGTCAACATGGCGCATGAACTCGGCCTGTCGGTTGTCGCCGAAGGCATTTCGGACGAGAGCGATGCGCTGGAGTTGCGGCAGATGGGCTGCGAATACGTGCAGAGCTTCATGTTCGGCGCGCCGATGCCGGGCGACCAGGTGCTGAAGACGCTGAAGGAACAGTATCCGCTCACTCAAGCGTGACAAGTTTCGGGGACGTGATGAGGCTCAGGCGTGACCGGCAGCCAGGCTGAGATGCGCGAGATCGATGCCGATCGAGGCGAGGATCCGGTCATATTTGCGATCGATGTCGGCGTCGAACAGAAGCTCGGCACTTGCCGGGCAAGTCAGCCAGCCATTCTCGACGATCTCGTTTTCAAGCTGGCCTGCACCCCAGCCGGCATAGCCGAGCGCCATCAGAGCCCGCCGGGGTCCGCGGCCGGAGGAGATGGCGCGCAATATGTCGACGGTCGCGGTGAGACAGACATCATCGGACACGGCGAGCGAGGATTCCACCCGGTAGTCGCCCGAATGCAGAACGAAGCCGCGGCTGCGATCCACCGGTCCGCCATTGCGCACGACGAAGTCGCGCGCCGGCGGCGGCAGGCGAATTGCCTCCAGCTCGTTCATGATGCCAAGTTGCACGAGCAGGTCCGGAAACAGCATCTGCTGCGTCTGGTTGATGATCAGCCCCATCGCGCCTTCGTCGCTGTGCGCGCAAATGTAGATGACGGAGCGCGTGAAGCGGTCGTCCTTCATGCCGGGCATGGCAATCAGGAACTGATCGTCGAGAAAGCCGGGTCCTGCGGCCGTCCTTTTATGGCGCAACAAATCCATGGCCACAGCGTAACGCGTTTCCGGGGCGTCGAAAAGATGGGCGGCGCCCGATTTGATCAGGCTCAAAAGCCGAAGGTCACGCAAATATGATGCCGGCAGCGTCATGAAATCATTGCGCGGCCATCAACGGACGATCAAATCATCGCCATGCAAAGCTTGAAAATCCTGCTGCTTGGTGTGGCCATTGGATCGGCGACCGGCCTCCCCGCCTCAGCCTCCTCGTCGGCCTGGTACAACAGCGAAGGCGGCAGGGTGCGGCTGGTAACAAGCGGCAAAGCCGACGAGGCCGGACGTCTCCAGGGCGTCCTCGACATTGCGCTGAAGCCCGGCTGGAAAACCTATTGGCGCGATCCGGGCGATGCGGGCGTGCCGCCACAGATCGACGTCTCGGCCAGCACCAACATTGCCGACGCGACGCTTTCGTTTCCGCCGCCGCAGCGCCACGATGACGGCTATGGCAAATGGGCCGGCTACGACCACCCGGTTTCGTTGCCGGTGACGTTCACGCTTGCAGCGCCCGGCCAACCGGCCGTCATCGATGCGGACATCTTCCTCGGCATTTGCGAAACCATCTGCATCCCGGTGCAGACAAGGCTGACCGTCGATCCCGGCGCCGATCCCGACAACGCCGAGGATGCGGCACTGGTCAAGGCGGGCCTTGCAACCCTGCCCGCCACGGCAACGCCCGATTTCGGCATAAACGTACTGCCGGGCGACCACGAAACGCTGATTGTCGAAGCGAGCTTTCCGGGCAGCCCCGAGGGCGCCGACTTCTTCGTTGCCGGCGAACGCGACTACATGTTCGGTGCCCCGGCACGCAGCGAAAAGGATGGCAAGCTGATCTTTACTGTACCGATCCTCGACAGGCCGTCGACAACGCCAACCGATGGCGGCCTGCACTACACACTGACAAGTGCCGCAGGCGCGGTCGAAGGCCTGTTGCCATTCCCGTGATGCCAACGTCTGGACGGTTGCCGGGCGCGCCTTAATTCGCTATCGCAAGGAGCTCCCTTCCATTTCCAAGCGAGGACCATCATGACGATCTCCGTTGGCGACAAACTGCCCGATGCGACCTTCAAGACAATGACCGCCGACGGTGCAGGGCCGATCACGACGGGCGAGATATTCTCAGGAAAGAAGGTCGTGCTGTTTGGCGTTCCAGGCGCCTTCACGCCGACCTGCAGCAACAATCATCTGCCCGGCTACCTGGACAATTACGACGCCATCCTGGCGCGCGGCGTCGACACTATCGCCGTTGTCTCGGTCAACGATGTTCACGTCATGGGGGCTTGGGCCCGCTTCAGCGGCGGTGAAGGCAAAATCCTTTATCTTGCCGATGGCAATGGCGATTTCGCCAAATCGGTCGGCCTCGACGCCGACCTCTCCAGCGGCGGCATGGGGCTACGCTCGAAGCGTTTTTCGATGATCGTCGATGACGGCAAGGTCACCGCACTCAATGTCGAGACAAAGCCCGGCGTCGACGAATCCGGTGCGGCTCACATTCTCGGACAGCTTTCCGTCCTGGCGACAGCCTAGGCCAGGCACGGCAAAGGGCGCCTTCGAGCGCTCAACGTCCAAAGGACGCTGACTTTTGCATCGGCGCATGATCCTTCCGAAAGCCGACCCGGTTTTCGGGACCATGCGTCGGCTCTTCGGGACTGCTTGCTTTTGGGGACCTCGATTATGTCTGACATCGTCTGGCGCAGCGTCGCGATCGGCATCGGCGCAACCGCGCTTATGGATGTCTGGGCGATTTTCCTGAGCAAGGCGTTTGCTCAACCGCGGCCGAACTGGGGGCTGGTCGGCCGCTGGGTCTGGCATCTCAGGGAAGGCGAGGTCTTCCATGACGACATTGGCGAGGCCTCGCCCTACCCGCATGAATCAGTACTTGGCTGGGCCTTTCATTATGCTGTCGGCATCGTCTACGGCATCATACTGGTCGTGCTGGCCGGAACGGCCTGGCTCACCGCGCCGACCTTCCTGCCGGCTTTTATGCTCGGTATCGTCACCGTCGGCGCCGGATGGTTTCTGCTGGCGCCCGGCATGGGCGCCGGCTGGGCCGCTTCGAAGCGCCCCAATCCGATGCAGGTCCGCGCCCTCAATCTTGTGTCGCATACGGTGTTTGCCATCGGACCGTTCGGCACCGCCCTGCTGATCCGATAGGTAATTAACCGTCGCGGCGCTGCGTCGGCCTGTCGATCGGCTGCCATCCATGGATAACGCGACGCGCGCTGATATCGTATGCGAAGTAGTTCCCACCGCCCGCTGGCTGATCCGCCTCGCGGCTGATTTCCCGACCGCTCAAAGAGAGCAGCAGGAGCGTTCCGACACCTCCGTGACCTATGAAAGCAACGTCGACGGCGGCGTCGGTGCGTAGCACAGTGTCTACCTCGCTTAGAATACGACGCTGGGCTTCGATAGCTCGCTCCCATCCACGAATGCTGCTGTTTGGATTGGCGAAGAATTGGTCGGCGACCGCCTCGAACTCCGATGGCGGCAGGAAACCGGTTGCCGATCGGTCATTCTCATGCATCCGTTCCCTCACCTCGACTGCAAGGCGGAGATGCCTTCCGAGTATCCCGGCGGTTTCTATCGCCTTGCGTTCACCCGACGACACGATCCGCCGGATCGACCCAACCCACGGCTGATCGAGCATTGCAGATGTTCTCGCTCGCCCGATGTCGGACAGTCCCCACTCCGGCACTGGAACGTTGGCATCGACCTGAACCTGGGGATGCGTGATGTAGTATGCAATCGGCATGATAACAGCTCTTCCTGCCAGAGAGCGGACCCGCAGCCGGAATTCAATAGCTTTGCGTCGAGCGCCGCGCCTTTGTGGCCGCCGGCTGCTTTGACTGCGAACCTGGTTCTGGCGCCGCAGTCTTGACGAGGCCTTTCTTGAAAGGCGCCATGCCGAGCCGCGCCAATTCGTCGGCGCGCTCGTTCTCAGGATGGCCGGCATGGCCCTTGACCCAATGCCAGGTGACCTGATGGCGGTTACGCGCCGCGTCGAGCTGCTGCCACAGCTCGGCATTCTTCACCGGCTGCCTGGCGGCCGTCTTCCAGCCGTTGCGCTTCCAGCCGTCGATCCAGCTGAAAATACCGTCCTTGACATAGTTGCTGTCGGTATAAAGATCGACGGCGCAGGGCTCCTTGAGCGCATTAAGCGCCGAGATGGCCGCCAACAGTTCCATACGGTTGTTGGTGGTGGCAGCCTCGCCACCATGGAGCTCCTTGATTGCGCCGTTGAAGCGCAGGATTGCGCCCCAGCCGCCAGGCCCGGGATTGCCCGAACAGGCACCATCGGTGAAGATTTCAACGCGCTTGGTCATGTCAGTCCATATTCGGAAGGAGAGTTGATCGCCCGGTGGAAGCGCATCCGGCGGATATACTCGGTCGGGTCGCGTTTCATCACCAGCCCGCCGTCCGGGACCGTCAGCCAGTCATAGAGCCGGGTCAGCATGAAGCGCAGCGCCGAACCGCGCGCCAGCATCGGCAGCGCAGCTTTCTCGTCACTGCTCAACGGCCGCACGCTTTGGTAGCCGGCAAGCAACGCCGTGCCCTTGGTCAGATTGAAAGAAAAATCCTTCTCGAAGCACCAGGCGTTGAGGCACGTGGCAACGTCATAGGCATAGAGGTCGTTGCAGGCGAAGTAGAAGTCGATCAGCCCGGACAGTTTCTCGCCGAGGAAGAACACATTGTCCGGGAAAAGATCGGCATGGATGATGCCCTGCGGCAGACCGTTCGGCCAGTTCCGCTCGAAATCGGCGAAATCGGCATCGACCTCGGCCGCCAGTCCCGGCTCGACCTCGTCGGCGCGGGCGCGGGCGGCATTCCACAGCTTGCGCCAGCCATCGATGGCAAGGGCGTTGGGGCGGGTCATCGGAAAATCCGCGCCGGCGAGATGCAGTGCCGCCAGCGCCTTGCCGACCTCGCCGCAATGCGCAGCCGTCGGCCGCCGCAGCGACAGGCCTTCGAGAAAGGTGATGATGACCGCCGGCCGGCCGGCAAGTGTTCCGATCACACCGCCATCATGTGCGGTGACCGGGAGCGGGCACGAAATGCCCTTTCTGGCGAGGTGGGCCATAAGGCCGAGAAAGAACGGCAGGTCAGCCTTGTCGACGCGCTTCTCGTAAAGCGTCAGGATGTAGGAGCCGCTGCTGGTGTGCAGAAGAAAATTCGAGTTTTCGGTGCCTTCGGCGATGCCCTTGTAGGACAAGAGGTCGCCGACCGGATAGTTCCTGAGGAATGCGCCGAGCTCGCCCTCGTTGACGTCGGTGTAGACCGCCATCGTTGCTACGCGGCCCCGTTGACGAAGGCCATGTCGGCAGCCGTCAGTTCGACATCGCGCAACACCCGCATCACCGGAAAGTCCTCCGTCTCCGTCGCCGTCACGGCCAGCTCGATGGTCACGTCGAAGCGCTGCCTGAACGCATCGACGATCTCGTCGACGATGATCTCCGGCGCCGAGGCGCCCGCCGACAGGCCGAGCGTCGAAATGCCGGCAATCTCATTCCACGGAATTTCGGAGGCGCGCTGCACGAGAAGCGACATCGAGGCGCCGGCGCGCTCGGCCACTTCGACCAGGCGCCGCGAGTTGGAGGAGTTAGGTGCGCCGACAACCAGGAAGAGATCGGCGCCGGCCGCTGTTTCCTTGACCGCTTCCTGGCGATTGGTGGTGGCATAACAGATCGATTCCGCCGCCGGCGCGTGCAGCTCGGGAAAACGCTGCTGCAGGGCGCGGATGATACCGGCGGTGTCCTCGACCGACAGCGTCGTCTGGGTGACGAAGCCGAGCGCTTGCGGGTCTGCAGGCACGAAGCTTGCGGCGTCGGCCTCGGTCTCGATCAGAGTGACCGCGCCGTCCCGCAACTGGCCCATTGTGCCGATCACCTCCGGATGCCCGGCATGGCCGATCAAGAGCACGTGGCGGCCAAGCCGCTGATGGCGCATCGCCTGCTTATGGACTTTCGAGACCAGCGGGCAAGTCGCGTCGAGATAGAACAGGTTGCGGGACTGGGCGTCGGCCGGCACCGATTTCGGCACGCCATGCGCCGAAAAGACGACCGGGCTCTGGCGATGCTCGGGCGGGATCTCGGAGAGCTCCTCGATGAACACCGCGCCGAGGCTTTGCAGCCCTTCGACGACGTAGCGGTTGTGCACGATCTCGTGGCGGACATAGACCGGCGCGCCGTATTTCTTCAGCGCCAGCACGACGATCTGGATGGCACGGTCAACGCCCGCACAGAAACCGCGGGGCTGGCAGAGCCGGATGGTCAGCGGCGGCTTTGTGTGAAGCATGATTGCATCTTACGCTGATTGTAGGCCGGTTGATCGGACTATGACTTCTGAGCTCAAGGCGCGAAATGAGGTGCGCGGCCCTGCCCTGTCAAGGGTAGTGGCGGCGATCATTGGTCTTTCGCCGGGCGGCGGAGCCAGGAGATCAGGACGCCGGCAAGGGCGGCGGCAAGGCCGTACCAGGTTATCGCATATTGCAGATGGCTGTTCGGCAGGTCGATGACGGTGACACCGCCAACTGGCAGCCCGCCGGGGTTGGGCGTGGCGTTCGCATCGATGAAGATCGGCACCAGCGCCGCACCTGTCGGCAGGCCAGCGCTCGAGGCCATCGCGTCACGATCTTTCCAGTAGAAGATATTCTTCTGCGGATCATTGTCGGGAAGCATCATCGAGGGCTTGGCCGGCAGCGGGTTGCGGGCGAGCCCCGTCACCGTCACTTTGCCCGTTACCTGCCCCTGCGGCCGCTTGGTCGGGTCCTTGAAATCGTAAGGCACGAAGCCGCGGTTGATCAGCACGAAACGGCCATCGTCGAGCTGAAGCGGCGTGAAGACGTTGAAACCGGACTGGCCTTCCCAGGTGGCGAGGAAATGCCGCTCGTCTTGATGCAGGAAAGTGCCGGTCACTATCACCGGCGTGTAGTCCACGTCTCCGGCGGCAGCAAACCGCTTTTCGAGCTCGGCCAATGGCACAGGCGCCGAATGCGTGCGCTGGTCTATCGTCTGGACAAGGCCCTCTTTCCAGTGCAGGCGCTGAACCTGCCAGGTGCCGAGCGCCAGCAGGATCAAAAACACGACGATACCCAGGCCGAGTGCCAATGCGCGCTTCGGCCGCGACCGGCCGGCCACCGAACCGGATGCCTCGCTCATTCGCCGCGGTCCAGCCGGCCCTCGGCCGCCTTGTTGCGGTATTGCAGCGTCAGCAGCACGCCCTTGATCAGCCGGAGCGCCGCCAGGCAAAGCACCAGCGTCAGCGGAATCCACAGCAGCAGATGCAGCCAGAGCGGCGGATTGAGCGTCACCTCCATCCACAACGCCAGGCCGACGACGATAAAGCCGATGATCAGGATAACGAACACCGCCGGCCCGTCGCCGGCATCGGCGAAGGAATAATCGAGGCCGCAATTGGAGCAGCGATCATCGACCGTGAGGAACCCGGAGAACAGCTTGCCCTCGCCACAGCGGGGGCAGCGGCCATGCAAGCCGGCCGAGATCGGATCGATTGGTGGCCAGATCGCCTTGTCGTCGCTCATGAGGTCCATCCTAGGAGCATTTGCCGCAAAAGATAAGGCGGCCACGTCGCCGCAGCCGCCTTGTCGATTTCCTCAGCTCGATCTCAGTGCGGTTCGATCATCGCGCCGTTCGATGCCCAGACGTAGATCGAGGCAAACAGGAACAGCCACACCACGTCGACGAAGTGCCAATACCAGGCGGCGGCCTCGAAGCCGAAATGCTGCTTGGGCGTGAAGTCGCCCTTCATGGCGCGGATCAGGCAGACCAACAGGAAGATCGTGCCGATGATGACGTGGAAACCATGGAAGCCGGTCGCCATGAAGAAGGTGGCGCCGTAGATCGAATCCCTGAAGCCGAACGGCGCGTGCATGTACTCGTAGGCCTGCACCATGGTGAACAGCATGCCGAGGCCGACGGTCAGCACCAAGCCATTGATCAGGCCCTTGCGGTCGCCGTGGATGAGCGAGTGGTGCGCCCAGGTCACCGTGGTACCTGACAGAAGCAGGATGACGGTGTTGTAGAGCGGCAGATGGAAAGGGTCGAGAACTTCGAGGCCCTTGGGTGGCCAGACGCCGCCGGTGAAGGCGGTACGGGCGTATTGATGGACCTCGCCCGGAAACAGGCTGGCGTCGAAGAAGGCCCAGAACCAGGCGACGAAGAACATCACCTCGGAGGCGATGAACATGATCATGCCGTAGCGCAGATGCAGCGACACGACACGGGTGTGGTGTCCCTCATGCGCTTCCTTGATCGTATCCGACCACCAGGCGAACATCGTGTAGATGACGATCAGCAGGCCGATGAAGAACAGCCATGGATTGGCGACATTGAAACCGAAGATCGGGAAATCGCCGCCCTTGAGGTATTGCATGTAACAGACGCCGCCGAACGCGGTCACCAGCGCCCCGACGGAGCCCAGGAAAGGCCACGGGCTCGGGTCGACAAGGTGGTAGTCATGTTGTGGTTTTGCGTGTGCGTCTGCCATATCAACCCCCGAGGCTTGCTTCGGTATCTGAAATCTTGTTGCGGCGGCCGTCGGCCGGCACCGATGATGCGACCGGCTTGGTCTTGTCGACCGGGAACATCGTGTAGGACAGGGTAATCGTCGTCAGATCCTTCAATTCCGGCGCGTTGACGATGTCGGGATCGACATAGAAGACGACCGGCATGTCCAGTGTCTCGCCCGGCTTCAGCGTCGTGTCGGTGAAGCAGAAACACTCGACCTTGTTGAAGTAAGGTCCGGCCAGTTCCGGCTGCACGTTGAAGGTGGCGCGTCCAGTGATGGGACGGTTGAATTTGTTGGTCGCGCTGAAATGCGCCTCGGCGGTTTCGCCGATCTTGATGGTGATCGAGCGGGCGACCGGCTGGAATTGCCAGGGAACGCCGGCGGTGTTGGCGTCGAAGCGGATGGTGATGTCGCGATCGAGCACCCGATCGGCATATTGCTGGGTCGCCCGTTTGACGGTGCCGCCGTAGCCTGTCGCCTGGCAGAACATCGCATAGAGTGGTACCGCGGCGTAGGCCATGCCGATCATGCCGCCGAAAAACGCGATGCAGACGCCAGCGACGACGCGGTTCGTGTTTTTCTTCGTAGGATCGGTGACTGTTTGCCTGGTCATTGTGAGCTCACATCGAGCCGGGGAAACTGTGACCAAATTTCACGATGGTCGCGACGTAGAATATGACGACCAGCGCCGCCAGCGCGAAACCGATTGCGGCCGAGCGATTGCGGCGGGCCTTCTGCTGACGTTCGGTCAGCGTGACCAGTTCAAGCTTCTTTTCGGCCATGCTCATGCTCCACCAATGGTCAGCGCGCGCGAGACGACACAATCGCCAAGGTAGGCGGCGAAGATGGCGAAGAGATAGAGCAGCGAATAGCCGAACAAGGCCTTGGCCGGCTTCATCGCCCGGTCGTCATCGGCCATTTGCAGCACCTTCCACGCATACCAGACGAAGCCGGCGCCGAGCAGCAATGCAAGGATGCCATAGACCGGCGTGGTGAACCCGAGAACCCAGGGCAGCACGCCAACCGGCGCGAGGACCAGCGCATAGGCAAAGATCTGGCGTCTGGTCGAGGCCTGGCCGGCGACATTCGGCATCATCGGAATGCCTGCCTTCGCATAGTCCTCCGACTTGAACAGCGCGAGCGCCCAGAAATGTGGCGGCGTCCACAGGAAGATGACCAGGAACAGCACCAAGCTTTCGAGGCTGACCGATCCGGTTACCGCCGCCCAGCCGATGACTGGCGGAATGGCACCGGCAGCCCCGCCGATGACGATGTTCTGCGGCGTCCAGCGCTTCAGCCACATCGTATAGATGACGGCATAGAAAAAGATGGTGAAGGCCAGAAGCGATGCTGCCAACCAGTTGACCAGCACGCCGAGCGTCATCACCGACAGAACCGACAGCACCAGCCCGAAACTCAATGCCTCGCCTGGCCGGATGCGGCCGGCCGGCACGGGACGGCCGGCGGTGCGCGTCATCACCGCATCGATATCTGCGTCATACCACATGTTGAGCGCACCGGAGGCGCCGGCGCCGATGGCAATAGCCAGGATCGCGATCACCGCCAGCAGCGGATTGATGGTCACCGGGGCGGCGACCATGCCGACAAACGCGGTGAACACTACCAGCGACATGACGCGCGGCTTCAGCAGGGCGAAGAAATCGCCCGCCGTCGCTTCCGACATGCGGAAGCCCGGCTCGTCAATCAGTCTGTCTTCGGCAAGGGCCATGCGTACTTAAAGTCCATCATTCCGTTGGCCAAAACCGCCGGCCGGCCGGCGGTTCCGTATTAAGGAGGCAACCGCCTACTTGATCTTCGGCAACTGTTCCCACTGGTGGAACGGCGGCGGCGAAGGCAGCTGCCATTCCAGCGTAGTCGCACCCTCGCCCCAAGGATTGGCGCCGGCGACCCGCTTCTTCTGGAACGCCTCGAAGACGCCGAACAGGAAGATGACGACGCCGACAGCCGAGATGTACGAGCCGTAGGACGACACCATATTCCAGCCGGCGAAGGCATCCGGATAGTCGATATAACGACGCGGCATACCGGAGAGACCGAGGAAGTGCTGCGGGAAAAAGACCAGGTTGACGCCGACGAAAGTGACCCAGAAGTGGGTGTTGGCGATCACCGGCGAATACATGTAGCCGGTCATCTTCGGGAACCAGTAGTACCAGCCGGCGAAGATGGCGAAGACCGCGCCCAGCGACAGCACGTAGTGGAAGTGCGCGACCACGAAATAGGTGTCGTGCAGCGGGCGGTCGAGGCCGGCATTGGCCAGCTGCACACCGGTGACGCCGCCAACAGTGAACAGGAAGATGAAGCCGATCGCCCACAGCATCGGGGTCTTGAGCGAAATCGACCCGCCCCACATAGTGGCGATCCACGAGAAGATCTTCACACCCGTCGGCACCGCGATGACCATGGTGGCAAAGACGAAATAGCGCTGGGTGTCGAGCGACAGGCCCGTCGTGTACATGTGGTGGGCCCAGACGATGAAGCCCACCGCGCCGATGGCAACCATCGCATAGGCCATGCCGAGATAGCCGAACACCGGCTTCCTCGAAAAGGTCGAGATGATATGGCTGATGATACCGAAACCCGGCAGGATCAGAATGTAGACCTCCGGATGGCCGAAGAACCAGAACAGGTGCTGGAACAGGATCGGATCGCCGCCGCCGTCGGGGGCAAAGAAGGTGGTGCCGAAATTGCGGTCGGTCAAAAGCATGGTGATGCCGCCGGCCAGCACCGGAAGCGACAGAAGCAGCAGGAAGGCGGTAATCAGCACCGACCAGGCGAACAGCGGCATCTTGTGCATGGTCATGCCGGGCGCGCGCATGTTGAAGATGGTGGTGATGAAGTTGATGGCGCCAAGAATCGAGGAGGCGCCGGCGATGTGGATTGACAGGATCGCCAGATCCATGGCTGGTCCAGGCTGGCCCGATGTCGACAGCGGCGGGTAAAGCGTCCAGCCGCCGCCGACGCCGTAGGCGCCGGGCGCACTCGGGACGAAGGCCGAGAAAATCAGCAGGATGAAAGCCGGCGGCAGCAGCCAGAACGAGACGTTGTTCATGCGCGGGAAGGCCATATCCGGCGCGCCGATCATGATCGGCACCATCCAGTTGGCAAAGCCGCCGATCAGCGCCGGCATCACCATGAAGAAGATCATGATCAGCGCATGCGCGGTGGTGAAAGCATTGTACATGCTCTTGCCGCCGTCGATGGCGGCGTCGCCGTTCATGCCGTAGACCATCTGCGCCAGGCCAGTGAATATCTGGATGCCCGGCTCCTGCAATTCCATGCGCATGACGACCGACAAGGCGCCACCGATGCAGCCCGCCATGATCGCGAAGATCAGATAAAGCGTACCGATGTCCTTGTGGTTGGTCGAATACACCCACCGGACCCAGCCATGATACGGCTTGTGGTCGTGGTCGTCGTGAGCTGCAGCGTGCGCCATGGTCGGCTCCGTTCCCTGAATCTTTTCTGGTCGCGGCATCAATTGCCGGCGGCCGCTACCTTGTTCGTGCCATCGACCTCGGCCATCAGCGCCTTGTTGGCGCCGGGAAGGTCGGTTTTGGCTGCCGCCAGCCAGGTCTTGTATTGTGCATCGGAGACGACGCGAATGGCGATCGGCATGAAGGCGTGGTCCTTGCCGCAGAGTTCCGAGCACTGGCCGTAATAGAGGCCTTCCTTGTCGGCCTTGAACCAGACCTCGTTGATGCGGCCCGGCACCGCGTCGGTCTTGATGCCGAAGGACGGCATGGCAAAGGCGTGAATGACGTCGGTCGCCGTCACCAGCACGCGGGTCATGGTGCTGACCGGCACCACCATCTCATTGTCGACGGCGAGCAGGCGCGGATACTCGGCGCGATCTTCCTTGCCGGCAGCAGCCCTGTCGGCATCCTGAAGGATCGCGGAATTGAAGGAAAGCGTGTTGTCGACCTGGTATTCGTAGTCCCAGTTCCACTGATTGCCGGTCGCCTTGACGGTCAGCTTGGCTTCTTCCGGCGGCGTGTATTGCGCGGTCAGCAGCTGGAACGAGGGAATGGCGAGACAGAGCAGGATGACCACGGGACCGACAGTCCAGATGACCTCGATCAGCGTGTTGTGGCTGGTGCGCGACGGCGTCGGGTTGACGCTCGCCCGGAACCGCAAAATGCAGTAGGCGATCAGGAAAAGCACCAAGGCGGTGATCACAATGATGAACGCGAACGAGTAGTTCCCGAACCACTCGATCTGCCGCATAATGTCGGTTGCCGGAGGCTGAAAACTGGTTTCCCAAGGTTGGGGCTGGGCTGCATGAGCGGATGCAGCGGCAAACAACGTGGCGGCGGCACTAGCTACGATTTTGGCGGTTGCCAGGAATTTTCTCATCGCCCTCGTCATCTCCCAGTTCCTCGCGATCGGACCGCAAGAATGTCGAACAATGCCGGGACGGGAATCCCGGACAATTCAAGGCTGGTTCAAACCATACTCTATTTGCCTCCGCAAGAAAGGAGCGCCGGAACCCGTGCGGCATTTTTGCGCGCAAGCGCGGCTGTGGCTTCGTGCGGTGACTGCTTGCCGCGAATCACCGGAGCGGCATCTGGGTAGAATGAGCCGCGCGGCGTGCGGAGCCGTCGCAATTAGGGCGAAATTGGCACTGAAAAGCGCATTGTCGCCTGTGTCGGGGCAGATCGCCAGGGTCTCGTCCTTTACTTGGGTTTAGTGCGGCTTAAAGTGCCGTGATTCGCAATGGAGCCGTCATGAACCCTTGGCTTTCGAGAACCTTGGCGAAGGTCATCTTTGTTGCCGCCGCAATAGCCTTGTCCGGCGCCGGCCTGGCCAATGCCGCGCAGCCAAGCGGCACGGTGAAGTCAACGCATGGGGCGTGGTCGATCATCTGCGATACGCCCGCCGGTGCTACATCCGAACAATGCGTGATGATGCAGAACGTCGTCGCCGAGGACCGTCCGGAAATGGGTCTTTCCGTTGTCGTGCTGCGCACAGCCGACAACAAGGCCGAAATCCTGCGTGTGCTGGCGCCGCTCGGCGTCCTGTTGCCCAACGGCCTCGGCCTCAATGTCGACGGCAAGGATATCGGCCGCGCCTATTTCGTGCGCTGTTTCCAGGATGGCTGCTATGCCGAGGTCATCCTGGAAAAGCCGCTGCTCGACACGCTGAAGACTGGTACGTCCGCCACCTTCATCGTCTTCCAGACGCCGGAAGAGGGCATCGGCATTCCCGTCGACCTCAAGGGTTTCGCCGACGGCTTCGCCGCCCTGCCTTGAGACTTGGTCTTGTAGCACGATCCAGTGATGTTGACCGGCCGAGGTCACGGCAAATCTCATTTCAGATTGTCTGTGCGGGCCTTCGCGCCTACATCGTGGGAAACAATCCTCCTGCGAATGGACCTGCCATGAACAGCCTGATCGGCCAATTTGACATTTCCGACGATCGCATCAAGCAAATCGTTGCCGAGACTATTAACGGCGCCGACGACGGCGAACTGTTTCTCGAATATAGCGAAAGCGAATCGCTGATGTTCGACAATGGCAAGCTGAAGACCGCGAATTTCAACACCGACCAGGGTTTCGGCCTGCGCGCCGTCGCCGGCGAAGCCAGCGGCTACGCCCATTCCAGCGATCTTTCCGAAGCCTCGCTGCTGCGCGCCGCCGATGCCGTTTCGACGGTGAAGAGCGGCTATTCCGGTACGCTTGCCGCAGCGCCTGCCCGCACCAACCGCCATCTCTACGGCGACGGAAACCCTATCCCCTCGCCTTCCTTCGAGGCCAAGGCCAAGCTGCTTCAGGAAATCGATGCATGGCTGCGGGCCGAGGATCCGCGCGTCAGGCAGGTGACGGCGTCGCTCGCCGCCTCCTGGCAGCATGTCGAGATCGTGCGCGCCGACGGCCAGATGGTGCGCGACATCCGTCCGCTGGTCAGGATCAACGTGTCTGTGGTGGTCGGCGACGGCGACCGCCAGGAGAGCGGCTCCTACGGCATGGGAGGCCGCAAGGATTTTGGTGAATTCCTGATCGAGGACAGCTGGCGGCACGCGGCCAAGGAGGCATTGCGGCAAGCGCTGGTCAATCTCGAAGCGGTTCCAGCACCTGCCGGCACTTTCGACATCGTGCTGTCGAGCGGCTGGCCGGGCGTCATGTTGCACGAGGCGGTCGGTCACGGGCTGGAAGGCGACTTCAACCGCAAGAAGACGTCGGCCTTCGCCGGCCTGCTTGGCCAGCAGGTGGCGGCGAAAGGCGTCACCGTCGTTGACGACGGCACCATGCCCGAGCGGCGTGGCTCGCTTACCGTCGATGATGAGGGCACGCCATCGGCCCATAACGTGCTGATCGACGATGGCAAGCTGGTCGGCTACATGCAGGATCGTCAGAACGCCCGGCTAATGGGCATGAAAGCCACCGGCAACGGGCGACGCCAAGGTTATGCGCACGAACCGATGCCGCGCATGACCAACACCTACATGACAGCAGGCGACATGGAGCCGGACGAGATCATCGCCTCGGTCAAGAACGGCATCTATGCCGTGTCGTTCGGTGGCGGCCAGGTCGACATCACTTCGGGCAAGTTCGTGTTCGGCTGCACCGAAGCCTACATGATCGAGAACGGCAAGGTGACGCAACCGATCAAGGGCGCCATGCTGATCGGCAACGGGCCGGATGCCATGCATCGTGTGGCGATGATCGGCAACGACATGAAGCTCGACACCGGCATCGGCATGTGCGGCAAGGCCGGACAGGGCGTGCCGGTCGGCGTCGGCCAGCCGCATCTCAGGATGAACCAGATGACAGTCGGCGGCACCAGGGTTTGATGGAGTTGACGCCGAATTATCGCCGCTCCGGAACAACCAATCCCCGCCGCCCACTGCCTTGTCATCGCTTTAAGTAGGAGTAGCTTGCGCCTTGAATTTGCCGAGAGCTTCGACTATCTTACATTCGTCTTACACTTAAGGACGTGCCGAGATGGCTGCCGCAGAGAAGCTCGTAACTACGGTCTCGACCAAGGGACAGGTCATCCTGCCCAGCGCGATCCGGAAACGGAGGGAATGGCATGCCGGCACACGCCTTCTGGTCGAGGATACCCCGGAGGGCGTGCTACTGAAGCCTGCGCCAGTCTTCGCCGAGACGCGGCCAGAGGACGTGTTTGGATCGCTGCGCTATAGCGGCAGGCCGAAGACGTTGGAAGAAATGGACGCGGGCGTGCTCGCCGAAGCGCGGCGGCGCCATGCTCGCAATTGATACCAACCTGATCGTCCGCTACCTGACGGGCGATCACCCGTCGCAGTCTTCCCGCGCCCGGGCGCTGATCGATAGCCAGCCGGTCTTTGTCGCCGTCACGGTGATGCTGGAAGTCGAATGGGTGTTGCGCAGCGCCTACGGTTTTGCGCCGCTTGAAATCGCCCGTACGCTACGGGTGTTTAGCGGGCTTCCCACGGTAGAGGTGGAAGACGGGGCGGTCGTGTCGTCCGCGCTCGACCTCTCGGAACAGGGGTTGGATTTCGCTGACGCGCTGCATCTGGGCAAGTCCGCTCACTGCGCTGGCTTCGCGACTTTTGACCGCAAGTTCGTCAGGGCCGCGAAGGCGGCCGGATACGAACGCGTGCAAGAAGCATAGCAGCTCACAGCGGCCCAGCGCGGCACAAAAGCGCGTCACAGGGTCAGCCTGGTTTCAGGCATAGATGCCGGAGCGGACTGCCTCCAGATAGGCAAGCACCTTGTCCGTCTTGCCTTCGCGAACCAGATCGTAGGCGGTCTTTCCGGCCCAACCGGGGATCGGCTGATGCTTGAACCAGATCGCCGCACGATGTTCATCACCGGCCATCTCGCCGGCCATCGCCAGGATACGGACGATGGGACTCAATGCGGCGTCGACCTAGCGCGCACCGGACTTGGCGGCAAGCGTGTTGCGCGCGAGACCGGTCAGCCCCGCCAGTTCTGTCATATTAACCCCTAGCAGTTCAGCGACCCGCCTTGGCGAGAGAAACGGCGCCCGCTCCTCGCCGAAGCGCCATGCCGAAATTTCGAAGGCTGCGGTGCTCATGGCAATTCCCTAGCACAGTCTGAACGACGTGCGTTCAAAATGTGCTTTTTTGGTGCGCGTTTCAGGCCCTGGCTGCTAGCGCCTTCGTCTCGGCTTCTCCAACAGCGCCACGACCTCGACATGCGGCGACCACAGGAACTGGTCGATCGGCGTCACGCTCTTCAGGGCGTAGCCGCCGTCCATGAGGATGCGTAGGTCCCGCGCCAGCGTTACCGGATTGCAAGACACCGCGGCGACGAGCGGCACGTCGGAGCGCGCGATCTGCTTCGACTGGTCCTCGGCGCCGGCGCGAGGCGGGTCGAAGACAACGCCGTCAAAGGCATTCAACTCCTTGAATGTCAGCGGCCTCCGGAACAGGTCGCGACGTTCGCCGGTCACCCGCTTCAGGCCGCTGGCGAAACGGAATGCCCGGTCGAGCGCCGCGAGTGCTGCCGCATCGCCTTCCACCGCATGAACCTCCGATCTTGCGGCTAGGCGCAGCGCGAAGCTGCCGCAGCCGGCGAAGAGATCGGCGACCTTTTTGGCGCGCGCGAAATGCTGGACGACAATGTTGGCCATCGCCTGTTCGGCAGCCTCGGTCGCCTGCAGGAAAGCGCCCGGAGGCACTGCGACGGCGACGCCACCAAACAGGACGACCGGTTTGTTTGGTTCGATAATGACCTCGCCGTCGACCGACAGCCTGGCTAGCCGCTCGGCGATGACGAAGTTGGAAGCGACGCGGCGCTGGTTCTCGCCGAGCTTGCCGGAATCGTGAACCGCGACATCGAGGCCGGAACCGGTCACCGTCACCGCCATGTGGAACGATTTGGTCGTGGTGCAGATCAGTCCGGCAAGCATCCTCAAACGGTCGAGCGCAGCGACGATCCGCGGCAGCGAGATCGGGCATTCCTCGATCGAGATGATCTCGGATGACAGCGCGCGAACAAAGCCGAACTGCATTCCCGCCTCGCTCCGCCGGGCGGTGAAGACGACGCGGCGGCGTGTGTGCGGCGCGCACGGCACCAGCGCCCCGACATCGCAAGCGATGCCCTTGCTCTTCAGCGCATGCACGACCTTTTCGCGCTTCCACCGGTGATAGGCTTCAGTCTCGAGATGCTGGACGGCGCAGCCGCCGCACGCGCCGAAATGCCGGCACGGCGGATCGACCCGCAACGGCGAAGCCTCAAGGACCGACATCAAGGTGGCGCGATCTTTCTCCCGCGCGGCGGTGACGACCTCTCCCGACAGCGCGAACGGAATGAAAACCTCGCCGGTTTCCGTCTCGGCGATGCCGTCGCCCTGCGAGCCCAACCTTGCGATCGTGAAACGGGTGCTCATCGCCTCTGGGTCTCGACGTCCTTGATGCCGCCGAGCAGGAACTCGCGGTTGCCGTCGCCGCCCTCTATCGGTGACAGATGAAGCCCCAGCGAGCGCCAGCCGGGAATGGCATCGAGCCAGTCCTGCATCAGGCCGGCAATGCGCGCCGCATCATAGGGGTCCTTCAGCAGGCCGCCCTTGCCGATCGCCTCGCGGCCGGCCTCGAATTGCGGCTTGACCAGAAACACAGCTTTTGCGCCATTCCTGGCCAAGGCAAGCGCCGGCGGCAGCGCCAGTTTCAGCGATATGAAGCTGACATCCGAGACGATGAAATCCGGCACACGGCCGCCGAGATCGGCGGCCGATAGTTCGCGCGCATTCAGGCCTTCAATTACCGTCACGCGCGGATCGCCGGCAATGTCGGAGTGCATCTGGCCGTGCCCGACATCGATCGCCGTGACATGCGCCGCGCCGCGTTCGAGCAGCACCTGCGTAAAGCCGCCGGTCGAGGCGCCGACATCGAGCGCTTCGTTGCCGGTGGGGTCGAGGGCGAAATGGTCGAGACCAGCCTTCAGCTTCAGTGCAGCGCGCGACACGTAACCTTGCGCCGGATCGTCAACGACGATGTTGCACTCAGGCAGAACGGCCTGGCCCGGCTTGAGGGCGACGATGCCATCGACCGTCACGGTGCCGCGCTCGACCGCGTCGCGGGCACGCGAGCGGCTGGCAAACAGGCCGCGCTGGACGAGCAATTCGTCGAGCCGCTGGCGTATGCTGGCTGGCGGAAGGGAAGTCATCGGCCTTCATGGCGAAAGCCAACGATGATGGCAAGGAATTTGGCGATCAGACAAGGCATAGTTGGAAAGGCGGTGAGCGCATCAAGCCGCTGCGCTGTTTGTCGAGCCTCGCACGAGACCCGACGCAATGCTAAGAAAGAGATGCCGTTTAGCCGTCGAAACGTGGAGGAGGAACATGCTGACGGGAACCTGCCACTGCGGCGCAGCCCACTGGACCCTGGAGGGCGATCCCGGTTCGATCACTGCCTGCAATTGCACACTTTGCCGTCGCTACGGCACGCTCTGGGCTTACGACTATGTCGACGAACGCATCCGCCTTGCCGGGCCCGTAAGCGCCTATCGGCGCGTCGGAAAGGCTCATCCTTCGCTTGAGATTCTCTTCTGCCCAACCTGCGCTTGCGTCCTGGCCTGGCGCGGTTTGCATCCCGAGGCGGCTGGGCGCTACCGCATCGCCGTCAATGTGAGGCTTGCGCCGCCCGAGGCCGTCGCCGATCTCCCGATCGACCATTTCGAGGGTCTCGATACATTCGAGGATTTGCCGAGAGATGGTCGCTGTGTGCGGGACATGTGGTTCTAGTTTCTAGAGTCTCTTCGGGATCATGCTTTAGAATATGGTCCGCGAAACCCGCCGTTCGACGGCCGGCGTCAGACCGTCGCTGCTGTCGCCGGACACCTGTGTGCGCGCCGGTCAGCGGAACTGGACGCCTTCGGCAAGGTATCGGGCACGACGACGAATTGCGGCGCCTGCTTGTAGGAGAAGCCGCCACGGATTTCGCCGATCTTGCCGGCGACGACGCCCATCACCGCCTCTTCGAGTTTGCGGTCGTAAGTTTCGGCTGTAGCCGACAAGACGAAGATGGCCGCAAGCGCGATGCCGCCCAAAAGCGATCTCATTGGTCTGCTTTCCCCTGCCTGTTGCCTTCTAGCAGGGCAGCGTTGAAGAACGGCCAAAGGACACGGTAAGCAAATCGCCAAACGGCA
Organism: Mesorhizobium sp. M0040; assembly: GCF_040323505.1. Classification (NCBI taxonomy): domain Bacteria; kingdom Pseudomonadati; phylum Pseudomonadota; class Alphaproteobacteria; order Hyphomicrobiales; family Phyllobacteriaceae; genus Mesorhizobium; species Mesorhizobium sp. M0040. Next base: position 60,168 of record NZ_JAMYVA010000022.1, on the reverse strand, counting down.
GCGTAAACAGCATGTTACGATTGTTCGCCGGTAATTTGATTCAAGCGTTTGAGATATTGATTCAGACTAGCATCTTGCAGCCAAGTTGAATCGCGTCGGCGTCGCGGGAATGCGTCTAAAAGCTAGGCGCGCTGGGCCTGCGCGGTATGCCCCAGCGCCACGAACACGGTGCGCACGATGCCGGCGCTGTCCAGCCCGGCATCGGCATACATCTTTTCCGGCTTGGCATGGTCGACAAATGTATCGGGCAGCACCAGCGGGCGCACCTTCAGGCCGCTCTCCAGCAGCCCTTCATGGGCCAGGAACTGCAGCACATGGCTGGCGAAGCCGCCGACCGCGCCCTCTTCCACCGTCACCAGTATCTCGTGTGAACGGGCCAGCCGCCGGATCAGGTCCTCGTCGAGCGGCTTGGCAAAACGGGCATCGGCGACCGTGGTCGAAAGCCCGGCCGCGCCAAGCTCCTCGGCCGCGGCCAGGCAATCCTGCAGCCTGGTGCCGAAGGAAAGCAGCGCAACCTTGGTGCCTTCCCTGACGATCCGGCCCTTGCCGATCTCCAATACCGAGCCGCGTTGCGGCATCTCGACACCAACGCCGTTACCGCGCGGGTAGCGGAAGGCGATCGGGCCGTCATCGTAGCTTGCGGCGGTGCGTACCATGTGGCGCAGCTCGGCCTCATCGGCCGCGGCCATGACGACGAAACCGGGCAGCGTCGCCAGGAAGGTCGTGTCGAAGGCGCCGCAATGGGTGGCACCATCGGCGCCGACGAAGCCGGCGCGATCGATCGGAAAGCGCACCGGCAATTTCTGGATCGCCACGTCGTGGACGACCTGGTCGTAGGCGCGCTGCAGGAAGGTCGAGTAGATCGCCGCGAAAGGCTTGAAGCCTTCCGTGGCAAGGCCGGCGGCGAAGGTCACCGCATGTTGCTCGGCGATGCCGACATCGAAGGTCCTCGCCGGAAACGCTTCGCCGAACAGATCAAGCCCGGTGCCGTTCGGCATGGCGGCGGTGATGGCGACGATGCGGTCGTCCTCTCGGGCCTCCTGGATCAGGCTTTCGGCAAACACCTTGGTGTAGCTCGGCGCATTGGCGGGCGCCTTGGCCTGGGCGCCGGTGATGACGTCGAATTTGTTGACGCCATGATATTTGTCGGCCGCCGCCTCGGCCGGGGCGTAGCCCTTGCCCTTCTGGGTCACGACATGGATCAGCACCGGGCCGTCGGCATTGTCGCGGACGTTCTTCAGCACCGGGATCAGGTGCTCGAGGTTGTGACCGTCGATCGGGCCGATGTGGTAGAACCCCATTTCCTCGAACAACGTGCCGCCGGTGACGTAACCGCGCGCATGCTCGACCGCTCGCTTGATGGCGCGATCGGCGCGCTCGCCGAGATACGACGTCAGCTTCTTGCCGAAATCGCGCAAGCCTAGATAGGTCTTGCCCGACGCCAGACGGGCCAGATAGGCGCTCATTGCGCCGGTCGGCGGAGCGATCGACATATCGTTGTCGTTCAAGATGACGATCAGCCGGGCATCGAGTGCGCCGGCATTGTTCATCGCCTCATAGGCCATGCCGGCCGACATGGCGCCGTCGCCGATGACGGCAATGACATTGTTGCGGCCATCGGACAGATCGCGCGCCATCGCCATGCCGAGGCCGGCTGAAATCGAGGTCGAGGAGTGGGCTGCGCCGAACGGATCGTATTCGCTCTCGACGCGACGCGTGAAGCCGGACAGGCCGCCCTCCTGCCGCAGCGTGCGGATGCGGTCGCGGCGGCCGGTCAGGATCTTGTGCGGATAAGCCTGGTGGCCGACGTCCCAGATCAGCCGGTCGTCCGGCGTGTTGAAGACGTAGTGCAGCGCGACGGTCAGTTCGACGACGCCAAGGCCGGCGCCGAGGTGGCCGCCGGTGTGGGAAACGACGTCGATCAGTTCGGCGCGAAGCTCTGACGCCAGCTGCGGCAGGTCGCCTTCGGCAAGCGTGCGCAAATCGGCTGGGACGCGGACCTTGTCGAGAAGCGGCGTATCGGGCTTTGCGTTCACTGTTTGCGAGCCTGGTCAGATTTTCTGTTCATCGTGAAATATGCCGCTGGCCGGCGAATGTAAATGTGGCGGTAACGCGCATCAGCTTTCGGGCAGCGGGATGAACTCTTGCTCGTCTCCAGGAACGATATCGAAGCGGCCTGTCTTCCATTCTTCTTTCGCCTGCTCGATGCGTTCCTTTGAGGACGATACGAAATTCCACCAGATATAGCGTTTCGAACCGAGCGAGGCGCCGCCAAACAGCATGAAATGGGCGCCGCGTTCCGATGAGACAACGATTTCGTCGCCGGGCCGGAAGACCAGCAGCCGCTCGGCCGGGAAGCGGTCACCGGATATCGAAACCTCGCCTTCCAGCGTATAGATGGCGCGCTCCTCGGCATCGGCCGGGATTTTCACGCTGGCACCCGGCGCCAGCCTGAGATCGGCATAAAGCGTGTCCGAAGCGGTGGCGACCGGGGAGCGCAGTCCGGAAAACGCACCGATGATCACACGGCCGCTAACGCCCTCCGCATCGATTTCGGGCAGGCGCAGGGCCGCGGTGTTCTCGAAGACCGGCGCGACTTCTTCCTTGCCGTCCGGCAGCGCCAGCCATGTCTGCAGGCCGGAAACCGACATCGGCGCGCCGCGCAGTTCTTCCGGCGTGCGCTCCGAATGGACGATGCCACGGCCGGCGGTCATCAAATTCACGTCGCCGGGCTGGATTACCATCTCGGTGCCGAGCGAATCGCGATGCCTGATCTTGCCGTCGAACAGGTAAGTCACCGTAGACAGGCCGATATGTGGGTGCGGACGCACGTCGAGCGCCTTGCCCGCTCGCAGAACGGCTGGACCCATGCGGTCGAAGAAGATGAAGGGTCCGACCAGCCGGCGCCTGGCCGTCGGCAAGGCGCGGCGAACCTGAAATCCGCCAATATCCTTGGCGTTCGGAATGACCATCAGCTCGATCTGATCGCTGGCGAAGGCATCGCCCATCTGCGGATCGTTTCCGGGAAAGAAGCTCACGCGGTCCCCTCAGGCGAAGCGAAGTGCAGATTTGGCTTTCGCCTTGGCCGCCACCTCTTCGCGATTGCGCGGATGCTGTGTCGTCTCGAGGCTGTCGAGCAATTCGCGCGCCGAGGCGGCAATGGCCTCGACGGCATGGTCGAACGCATGCTGGTTCTGTTTCGACGGCCGCGTCGTTCCGCTCAGCTTGCGGACAAACTGAAGCGCGGCATCGCGGACCTCGTCATTGGTTGCCGGCGGATCGAAATTGAACAGGGTTTTGATGTTTCTGCACATCGTTCGCAATCTCCTCTCGTCCTGGAGCCGTTTCAAACGGGATGAGTTTTATCCTCAATCGTGATGATGTCCAAAGCCGGTAAGCAAAATTGTCGTTCGAGGCCGCGCCTCAATCCGCGTCCAACGGCTCTGTCCCCACCGGCTTGCTGTCACGCGACAGCCTGATTTTCTCGACCTTGTCCTCGGCCGCCTTCAGCAGCCGGTCGCAATGCGCCTTCAGCGCCTCGCCGCGCTCGTAGATGCGGATCGACTGGTCGAGCGGAACGTCGCCGCGCTCCAGATCGTCGACGATCCTCTCCAGCGCCTCGAGCGCCTGCTCGAAGCTCATCGCCTTGACATCCTCGTTGGTCTCACCAGCCATCGTCTATCCCTTCATCAGCCGCCCGACATGGGCGGCGACTGAAAATGCCAATCCCTGCAGATCGTAGCCGCCCTCGAGCACGCTGACGAGCCGGTTGCGGCTATGGCGCCCGGCTCGTTCGAGCAACTGGCCGGTCGCCCAGTCGAAATCATCCTCGGTCAGGTTGATCTCGGCCAGCGGATCGCGGTGGTGGGCATCGAAACCGGCGGAGATGATGATGAGGTCGGGCGCAAAATTGTCGAGCGCCGGCAGGATGCGCGACAGAAAGGCGTCGCGGAAACTATCGCTGCCGCTCTGCGGCGCCAGCGGAGCGTTGACGATGTTGCCGGCGCCGGTTTCGCTCACGGCCCCGGTTCCCGGGTAAAGCGGCATCTGGTGTGTCGAGCAATAGAGCACCGATGGATCGTCCCAGAAAATGTCCTGCGTGCCGTTGCCGTGATGCACATCCCAGTCGACGACGGCGACGCGGTCGGCGCCATGGTTCTTCTGCGCGTAGCGTGCCGCGATCGCGGCGGTGTTGAACAGGCAAAAACCCATGGAGGTGGTCTTTTCGGCATGATGGCCGGGCGGCCGTGCGGCGACGAAGACGTTTTCGGCACGGTCGGTGAAGACGTCGTCGACCGCGGCGTTGGCTGCGCCGATCGCGGTCACGGCCGCCTGCCAGCTCTTTGGGCTGGCGGTGGTATCGGCGTCGATACGGGCGATGCCGGTGTCCGGTATCGCTGCGCGGACACGTTCGACGAATTCGGGCGGATGCGCGTAGAGGATGGTTGCCTCGTCGCCTTCGGGCGCCTGGACGCGATCGAGCGCCGCGAAGGCCTCGTCGTCAAGCACACGCTCTATGGCGCGCAAACGGTCCGGCCGCTCCGGATGACCGGGCGGTGTTATGTGCTCGAGGAAAATCGGGTGGGTGTAAAGTCTCGTGACCATGCCCCGATATAGGCGCGCCTCGCCGCTTTGGCCATGTTTTCGCGCGCTGGTGAGGCGATGTTCAACAGGGTTTAGGCAACGGGCGTCGGCTGAGCCCACCGCGAGCCGCCTGGGATCGGCGAAAAGAATGACCTCAGGCCGGTGATCGGTCAGCCTCGGGCTGCTTCGCTGACGATCGATCAGGCTTAGGCAGCTTGCCGGTGCGATTGAGCAGCCCTTCCAGAAGAACCTTGAACGCCTTCACTGCCTTCTTCGACGTCGCTTCGGGATCGTTCGAATTTGCGATCCACTGCGCCGCATGCAACGAGGCGCCGCTGACCAGCCTTGCCGCGGCTTCGGGATCGACGGCGAGAATTGTCCCCTCGTCGCTCAGTCTTAGCAGGCTCTCTGTCATCGAGCGGATGCATGTGCTCTGGCTTGGCCATTGCGATGGATCGCCGAGCACCGCCGGCCCGTCACGAAGCACGATACGCTGGATCTCCGGCTCCAGCGCCATCTCGATATAGGCGGTACATTCGTCGACAAAGCCCTGCCAGAGATTGTCCGGCTTGGCCGAAACGACCTTCAACCGGGCCGACATTTCGGCGTCGATCTCGGCGATCACCGCCTGGAGAAGGCCCTTCTTGTCGCCGAAATGATGATAGAGCGCACCGCGCGTCAGCCCGGCCGATGCCGTGAAATCGTCCATCGAGGCTTCGGCATAGCCGAGCGTGCCGAAGGCCTGGCGCGCCGCCCCGATCAGCTTGGCGCGGGTTTCGGCAATCATCTCCTTGCGTGGTCTATGCATGCTCTGGCCCTATTAACATACGTCTCGTATGCCAATTGACATACGCCGCGTATGATCTATTTAAACTCATACGCCACGTATGTAATCGCCGAACCGACCGTTGTCGAGGAGCCAGACCATGCAAAATCCCTATTCCCAGATCTTTCGCGCGCCCGGCGCCAAGGGCTTTGCCGCCGCCGGCTTCGCTGCCCGGCTGCCGATCGCCATGGCTCCGATCGGGATCGTCGCGATGCTGTCGCAGACCGATGGCGAATACTGGCTGGCCGGCGCCGTCTCCGCGACATATGCGCTGGCCAACGCTTTCGTCGCCCCGCAGGTATCACGGCTGGTGGACCGCCTCGGCCAGACGCGGATTGTGGTGCCGACCACTGTGATTTCCACGCTCGCTTTCGCGATCCTGATTGCGGCGGCCAATCAGCATTGGCCGATATGGACGCTATTCGTCTCGGCGCTGCTCGCCGCCGTCATGCCCAGCATCCCGGCAATGGTGCGCGCACGCTGGACCGAGATTTTTCGCAACCGCCCCGAGCTGAACACGGCGTTCGCCTTCGAGTCGGCGGCGGACGAACTGGTCTACATCGCCGGCGCATCGCTGTCGGTAGGGCTGAGCGTCGCGCTTTTCCCGGAAGCGGGAGTGCTCGCGAGCACATTGTTCCTCGCCTTCGGTTCGACGGCCTTCATCCTGCAGCGCTCGACCGAACCGCGAGCCCGACCGGTGGAACATGGTTCAGGCGGCTCGGCAATCCGCCTGCGGCCGGTCCAGATCATCACCTTGGCCCTGATCTTCATCGGCGCGACCTTCGCCACCACGGAGGTGAGCACGGTGGCGATCACCAAGGAGCTTGGCCAGCCAGGGGCCGCCAGCTTCGTCATCGGCGTCTACGCGCTCGGATCGTTCGTCGTCGGCATCATCATCGGCGCCCTGAACCTGAAACTGCCGCTGCAAATTCAGCTTGCCATCGCAATCGCCATCATTGCGCTTACCACGCTGCCGCTGCTCGTCGCCGACACAGTACCGCTGCTGGCACTGGCCGTCTTCGTCAGCGGCGTGGCGATTTCGCCGACCTTCATCACGGCATTTGGCCTGATCGAACGGCGCGTGCCCGAGGCGGTGCTGACCGAAGGCGTGACCTGGGTGATGACCGGCATCGGCATTGGCATGGCGCTCGGCTCGTTCGCCGCCGGCTGGGTGGTGGACGCTTTCGGCGCGCAGAACGGGTTCTGGGTATCGGTGGCATCGGGCACAATCGCGCTGGTCATCGTGCTCGCCGGCCAGCGCAGCCTTGCCGCGCCGAACTGCGAGATGGCTGCATGCGACGCAGCCGCGGTCGCTGCGGAATAGTTTCCGGTGCGTCCGGCCCCGAGGCGGGGCCGGACGCATACCAGCATCGTGAGAATGGCCTAAAGAATCTCGGTCTTGGCGATGTGGATGCCAAAACCTTCGAGGCCGACATAATGGCGCTCGCGCGAGGCGATCAGATTGATCGAGGAAATGCCGAGATCCTTGAGGATTTGCGCGCCGAGGCCGATCTCGCGCCATTCGTTCTCGCGCCGGCGCGCCTCTTCATGATCCTCTCGGTCGCCGGCAGCCGGCCGCTTGCGTTCCTGATGGGCGACGCCGACCGAGCCTTCGCGCAGATAGACGATGACGCCGCGCTGGCGCTCGCCCATCGCCTTCATGATGGCGTCCAGCCTGTGGCTGGTGCCGAAGACGTCGCTGACCACGTCCTCGGAATGAAGGCGCACCGGCACCTCGACGCCGTCGCGGATATCGCCGAAGACGACCGCCACGTGATGCATGGAATCCCAGGGCAGCGTGTAGGTGAAGACCTGTGCCTTGCCGCCGGGCGTCTCGATGTCCGAACAGGCGACGCGCTCGACCAGCGTTTCCTTGCGTTGCCGGTAGGCGATTAGGTCGGCAACCGAAATCTGCTTCAACCCGTGCTTTTCCGCGAAGGCCTGCACCTGCGGGCCACGCATGACAGTGCCGTCATCATTGACCAGCTCGGAAATGACGCCAACCGGCGGCAGGCCGGCGAGCTTGCAGAGGTCGACAGCGGCTTCGGTATGGCCCGAACGCATCAGCACGCCGCCTTCGCGCGCGATCAGCGGAAAGATGTGGCCGGGGCGGACGAAATCGGAGGCGCCGACATTGCCGTTGGCGAGATTGCGCACCGTCAGCGTGCGGTCGTCGGCCGAAATGCCGGTCGTGGTGCCGTGCTTGAAGTCGACGCTGACGGTAAAGGCAGTGGTGTGGGCGGAATCATTGTCGGCCACCATCGGCGACAGGTTGAGCCGCTTTGCTTCCTCGCGCGGCATCGGCGTGCAGACGATGCCCGACGTGTTGCGAACGATGAACGCCATCTTTTCCGGCGTGCAATGGACGGCGGCGACGATCAGGTCGCCCTCGTTCTCGCGGCCGTCATCGTCCATAACGACGACGATCTCGCCGCGCTCGAAGGCGCGCAGGGCTTCAACGATCTTCTTCTGGTCGTAAGGCATGGGTGCTCGCTTCGCTCGCAGGGAATAGGGGAGTAGGGCAGTACGGCAGTAGGGGAAAGCGAAAATGGCTGCCTGGCGGCATTAACATAAACATACTGCCCTACTCCCCTACTCCCTTACCTGTCTGTCCCCGATGACGCAGATAATGATCGGCAATGGCGCAGGCAACCATCGCCTCGCCGATCGGTACTGCGCGGATGCCGACGCATGGATCGTGCCGGCCCTTGGTCATGATCTCGACGTCGTTGCCGTCCTTGTCGATCGACCTTCGCGGCGTCAGGATCGACGAGGTCGGCTTGACGGCGAAACGCGCGACGATCGCCTGGCCGGTCGAGATGCCGCCGAGGATGCCGCCGGCATTGTTGGACAGGAAGACCGGCTTGCCGTCATTGCCCATGCGCATCTCATCGGCATTCTCCTCGCCGGTGATGCGGGCGGCCTCGAAACCGTTGCCGATCTCGACGCCCTTGACGGCGTTGATCGACATCAGGCCGGCGGCGATGTCCTGGTCGAGCTTGGCATAGATCGGCGCGCCAAGCCCCGCCGGAACGCCATCGGCGACGATCTCGATGACCGCACCGACCGAGGAGCCCGCCTTGCGGATGCCGTCCAGATATTTGGTGAAGACGGCGACGGACGCCGGATCAGGCGTGAAGAACGGGTTTTCAGCGTCGCCGACGAAATTCCAGTTCCAATTGGCGCGATCGATCGATTTATCGCCCATCGACACCAGCGCGCCGCGCACCACCATGCCGGGCACGACCTTGCGGGCAAGCGCTCCGGCCGCCACCCGCGCCGCCGTCTCACGCGCCGAGGAGCGGCCGCCGCCGCGGTAATCGCGCAGGCCGTATTTGACCTCGTAAGTGTAATCGGCATGGCCCGGCCGGAACTGACGGGCTATGTCGCCATAATCCTTGGAGCGCTGGTCGACATTCTCGATCAGCATCGACACCGGCGTGCCGGTGGTGACCATCGTCTCACCGTCCTCATCGAGAATGAAGCCGGACAGGACCTTGACCTCGTCAGGTTCGCGACGCTGCGTCACAAAACGTGACTGGCCGGGGCGGCGCTTGTCGAGTTCGGCCTGGATCTCGTCGCGAGTGAAACGGATGCCTGGCGGACAGCCGTCGACGACGCAGCCCAGCGCCGGCCCATGGCTTTCGCCCCAGGTGGTGACGCGGAAAAGATGGCCGAACGTGTTGTGCGACATGGAACCAGCCCTGCCGGCGTCGGAGCCGGCTCAGCGCATGACCCCGAAAATCGGAGCGATTTTCGGAAAGGATCATGCACAAAATCAAAAGTGCTACAGCGTCCTTTGCGCGTCCAGGAGGACGCGTGGCGCTGTCGCCTGCCTTCTATTGGCGTTTTCCACAGTGGTCAAACTGTGATCCCGCGGATTTAGTTTTGACACATTCGATTGGTTTCTGCTCAGTTCCGTTCCGTTGGACCGAGCCGCTGTACCGGCAATGATTAAAGAGGACGATGATGCGTATTCTGATTGGCGCTGTTGCCGCCACGCTGTTGATTTCCACCGCCGCCTTCGCCGGCCAGACCGAAGGCCTGATCAAGAAGGTCGACAAGGATGCGCTGACGCTGACGCTGGACGACGGCAAGTCCTACAAGCTGAACGCCGAAACCGACCTCGATGCGCTGAAGCCAGGCATGGACATCGTCCTCGCCTACGACGTGACGAATGGCGAGAACGTCGTCACCGACATGGAACTGCCGGACACCGGATCGACCGAGTAGGACGCGTCGATATTCAGCTGATGCCGGCCCGACCTGATCTCAACATACGCTACATCATCGGTCTCAAAGCCACTCCAGGCGCCGGCCGTCCAGTCTGAGCACGCGGTCCTGCGGCACTTCCATGCTGACCGCATCTTGTTCGGACATCCCCAGTACCAAGCGGAACATTACGCGCATGATGCCACCATGGGTTACGCAGACCGTCTGGCGATCGAGCGCGTCGAACCACGGCTTCACCCGTTCGAGCAGCATCTGGTAGCTTTCGGCGCCCTCGCCGGGCGGCTGGAAATTCCATTTATCGAGGCGGCGGCGCCTGGTCGAACCGGGATTGTTCGCCTCGAGTTCGGCAAAGGTGAAACCCTGCCAGTCGCCAAAGCTCAATTCCACGAGCAGCGGCTCGGTACGATAGGCGTGCGGATCGAGCTTCATCGCCGCGCGCAGGCGCTCCATCGTCTCGCGCGTGCGCCGCATCGGGCTGGCGACAAAGTCGAAATCTTCGGGCTTGTCGATGAGTTCGGCCAGTCTGCGCCCGTTGCGGCTAGCCTGCTCGCGGCCAAGCTCGTTGAGGTCGGTATCGGCCTGCCCCTGCAGCCGGGCCTCGGCGTTCCACGCCGTCTGGCCGTGGCGCACGATATAGACGAGCGGGTACATCAGGTCTTCCGGAAGAGGTCAGGCGGTGGCGTCAGTCCTTGACCGTCGAAATATCCGGCGCGTCGACCGCCTTCATGCCGACGACGTGATAGCCGGAATCGACATGATGGATCTCGCCGGTGACGCCGCGCGAAAGGTCGGACAGGAAATAGACGCCGGAATCGCCAACCTCCTCCTGCGTGACCGTCTGCTTCAACGGCGAATTGTATTCGTTCCATTTCAGGATATAGCGGAAATCGCCGATGCCAGATGCGGCAAGCGTCTTGATCGGGCCGGCGGAGATCGCGTTGACGCGGATCTTCTTGGCGCCGAGGTCGACGGCCAGATAGCGCACGCTGGCTTCGAGTGCCGCCTTGGCGACACCCATGACGTTGTAGTGCGGCATCACCTTTTCCGCGCCGTAATAGGTCAGCGTCAGCAGCGAGCCGCCGTCGGTCATCAGCGCCTCGGCACGTTTGGCGATGGTGGTGAAGGAATAGACCGAAATATCCATTGTGCGCAGGAAATTGTCGCGCGTCGTCTCGACATAGCGGCCGGTCAGTTCGTCCTTGTCGGAAAAGGCGATTGCGTGGACGAGGAAATCGAGCTTGCCCCAATGGCTGGCGATGTCGGCGAACACCGCATCGAGGCTGGCCGGGTCGGTCACATCACAATGGCCGGCGACATGCGCGCCCAGTTCCGCGGCGAGCGGCTCGACGCGTTTCTTGAACGCCTCGCCCTGATAGGTCAGCGCGATCTCGGCGCCATGGTCGACACAGGCCTTGGCGATGCCGTAAGCGATCGAGCGATTGTTGGCGATGCCAAGGATAAGGCCGCGCTTGCCGGCCATAAGGCCCCGTCCACCCGCCATGTCAGCGCTCTCCGCAAGGTTCTCTACTTTGTGGAGTGCCTATCGCACAGCCACAGTGCCCCTTCAAGCGTTCAAAGCGGACAGTTCGGGGGACAAAGCCGCTGGTCTACAGAGTCGCGCGTCGTTTGGGCGCGCAAAGGACGCTGTAGCGCCTTGACCTTGCAGTCGTGGGCCAGTGGAAAAATCCGACGCCAGTATCGGTGTCACGGCGGAAGATGACCCTTTGGCGGAAGTTTCGTTGGCCAGCGGCCGAAGTCTCGCTCATGACCCCAAGCCGACTTCCATACTTTGGGCCGTTGGCGACCGCTTTGCGCCTCATCTCGGCCATTCAAGTTAGCTCGGCCATTGCCTTAAACCGGACATTATAGGCGACCGCGCTGGGAGGCCGGCATTCGAAACCCTTCACAATAGCCGTGATTCCGGAAGGTTCTTAGAAGCGGCCACTTAAGATTAGGCGTCGCCTACTGCAGTCCGATGCGTCCCGTAGCCGACGCGGATAAGAAGCTAAACCGCGCTGGAGATCACATCGAAGCCAGTCGACCTCCGCCTGGACAACGGCTCCCGATAAACAGTCCACGCACCGCCGGTATCCCGGCAGCGCCTGGGAAAATTTCAGCCATTGCTCGGTCAGGAAGACGCAGGTGTTCCGTCAGCACGCCCTTTATGATCGATCGTACGTCCGTCGTAGCAGCCAAGTCTGTTCCGCCATGAAGCAGGTCTCGAGCAAGACCGGGCCAGCGATTGCCTACTCGCCCGCCGGCAACGGCGCCACCCATTAACAAGGTGACACTCGCGACGCCGTGATCAGTGCCGCCGTCGGTGTTGGGCACCACGGAACGGCCGAACTCCGTGACCACCAGCACCGCCGTCCTGTTCCAGGCAGGCCCGGACGCTTGGGCAAATGCAATGAGGCCCCGCGCCAGCCCGTTCAAACTCCGCGCCAGCCTTCCGAAGTCCGCTCCCTGCGCCACATGCGTGTCGAAGCCGGCCACCTCGAGCATCGCAATCCGCGGCCCGCCCGTAGCTGACAGGGCAAGCGCCGCGCTCCTGGCCGCGTCGCCGAAGCGAGCCGCGTCGCATGCGGCATGTTGTTCCAGCAGGCTTTCGCTGCCCTTTGCGCCGGACGGCCAAGTGCCCTCGGCGCAGAGGCGGACGAGGTCGAGCCGAGGATTGGCCAGCGCAAGATCGGCCAGCATGTCCATCGATCGATCGGCCGGTCTGGCCCGCCACACCGCCTTCTGCCGGCGCGACAGTACAGAAGAAGCCCGGTCGAGCCATCCGGCGCTGCCGCCGTCGATATCGCCGTCGAACAGCGCCGCCTGGGCGGCCGCGTGGGACCGGCCCGCATCCGGAATGGCGGTCGCGGGCACGATGAGCAACTCGCCGCACGAGTAGTAGGGCAGGAGGGGCCCGAGCGCCGGATGAAGCGCGAAGAGCTCGTCGAGCTTGAGCATCTCGGCGACGCCAGAGTTCGGGAAAGGCACGAGGGGCCCGCGCGCCGAGGCAAAATGCGGATCGCCGTAGGGCGGCACGGCAGCTAGTGCATCGAGTCCGCCACGCACGTGGACGAGCAGAAGGCGAGGATCTTCGTCCACAAGCGAGGCACCGGCCAGACGCACGCTACCGAACGCGGACGCCAAGGCCAAACCTTGCAGCGCTGCCCTTCGGGTCAGTTGCATTTAGGCTCGTCCGAACTTGGGTTCACCGGCGTACCCGCGGTCATATACCCTAGCAGATCCGTATTCGGGCTAAGACTTCCCGTTGTCAGAGCCTTGTTAGTCGGCTGCGCGTTGCGAACCAAAAGGCCGGCAAGTGCCGGGGCTGCGAAAGATGTGCCCGAACAGATGTTCCTCCGGAGCTTGCCGTTCTTTCGGCTCTTCCACAGTGACAGGACATTGACGCCCGGTTCGGCATAGGACGCGCCGAACGCCCCCCCGCGCCATAGCGTGTCGCACCAGGCGTTGCTGATGCCTTGGCATTTCCCAGGAGTTGCCACCTGAATATATTCGCTGTTAGAAGCCGAAGCGCTGTATATCGCTCCCACCTTGTTTCCTGTCGTCACAGGCGAAAAATAAGTCGCCGCATTGGCCGGGAAATAAGACTGTACCCAAGGGCCCTCTTCGTCTTCCCGGGGGTTGCCCGCAGCTACCACAACGCGCACCTGACGGTCGGCGATCTGATAAAGAAGGGCGTCGAGAAATTTAAGATCTTGCAACGTGCTTCCGCGTCTGGTGCTCTCCAGATATAATGCACCCCAACTCACGTTCAGAATATCCCCAGCGACCGCGTTGTCCCGAACATGGCGAAGCGCGAGAAGAGGCGGGCCGAAAATTTCGGTCTTCAGCTTACTGAAGGCCTTTACGATCTTGAGCGGGGCGTCGGGGCTGACACCAACCAGACCTATATACTGGTCGCCCTGCTTGACACGCTTTCCGCCGATAACTGCTGCCACCATCGTCCCGTGCCCTACCGTGTCGTCGAGGCTCGACACGGTCTGGCATGGGCTGCTCGTGCAATCGATGGCTTCCTGAACCTTGAGGAGCCCGGCGGTGACAACGTTCCAATCCACTCCGCTGTCGATGATCCATACGGTGGGCGATCCTGAAGCCACCGGCTGTGGTGACCCGACGACCCTGCAGACGCTGGGAGGGACAACGTCCGCAGTCGGCGAGATGCCCAGGAGTTCCGGCCCCTCGCAGGTGGCACCATCGAACAGGTTCACCACGAAAGGATCCGGCTCCTCATATCCTCTGGAGCGCAGCTCTTCGATCTCGCTCTCGGAAAAGGTCCCCGTCACGATGCTGATACCGATATCCGGCATGTCCACCGCTTCCAGCTTGCCCTTGCCTGCGATGAACTTGTTCAGCGCGCCGATATCCTTGCGTAACTCCGCCGCCCTGGCGATGTCGACGATGAAAGTCTTTTCGATGTCACCGCTGTCGGTTAAGCCCTCCTGGCCTGACGCTTCCGGTCTCCCTGTTCCGACAGCGGCGAGGAGACAGCCGAGCAACAGCACACGAAGTTGAGCAAGTATCATTCGTGCATCCTCCGGCTGTCGTTACTGATACCGCGAGGATCAGAATGCTCCCAATACGGCTTTCTGTCCATGAAAACATCGAGTCGATGCGAGCATGCCGCCTGCGCATTGCTTGCGACAGATGCAAAATGCGTTTAGGCTATTTGCATTGACCTCGGAGGGGAGCCTCGGCGATGCCCAGGGCAGAATTGAAGCCAGGTCGGCAAGTCCAAGAGATCGGCGCAGCGATCGTAGGGGTCTGGCTCAAGCTTTTGCCGGCCTCGTCACGTATCTTGTCCATGGATTCAACATATCCCCTAACAATTACCATTGATCGGCAGATTTTCGCCGTCGGTGATACTATCAGACTTCGGCCGGAAGCAGGCCGTGCCATCGGCAACATCAGGGTCCGGACCGCCGCCGCCGGTACAGCGCCACATTCGCAGACACTGACGATAGAAGATCTGAATGGGCAGCCCACAAAATACGAGGATGACCCTCTCGACGGGGGCGACGCAATCCCGGATGCTGCCGCCTATGCGGACCTGAAGCGTGATCTCAAAATGGTGCTGGAAGACATCGTGGAAACGGGAGTGTCTGTCGAAGTTCACGTGGACGAACCGAACTTGATCAATGTGGTGGTGCCCCAGGTGCCGAGGGGGGTCCTGACCCGCAGCGATCTGATCGATTATCTGCACGACTACCACAAATACGCCCAGGGCAGGCACTACCATGACGAGCTCGCCACGGCCGTGCTCTTCGGCTGCAGGTAGTCGCCAGTCCCTACTCGGGCAATCCCGCTTCCCGCATGCCGTTGAGCAGCGTGCTACGGTCTCCGTCCAGCTTGTAAGGTTCCTTGGTGGCGAACCGCCGCCCGGAGAACTCCGGTGCGCCACGCAGAACCAGAAACGTGTAGCTCTTCGCCTCTTGGCTTCGGCCAAGCAGGGCGTTCGCTGCAGCCAGATAGACCTTAACCCAGGTCGGCATGGTGGACGAGCGGCCAAGATCGACAACTGCCTTATCCGGACGGTGGGCAATGAAATGGGCAACACCGCGGAACGGCCAATACCATGAAGGCTCGTATAGGGGATCGAGCACTCGCGCCCGTTCGAACCAGTCCAAGGCACTTTGGGGCTCGCCGGCAAATGTTTGATAAGTCCCTTGATAGGAGACCTGCTCGGGATCGTGCGGATTGAGTTCGAGCGCGCGTGTGTATAGCTGAGATGCGACGTCGAAATCACGACGGTGGAGGAGCACCCAGCCCAGTATGTTCAGGCAGACTGGATCATTGGGGGAAAGCGCCACCGCTTTTTTGGCGATGTCATAAGCCTCGGCAAGCACCGCATCCGACGGCCCCATGTCACGAAACCATTCAAGCTGCTTATAGTGGGCGAGCTTTGCGTACGCGCGCCCGTAGGATGGATCGAGCTCGATCGCTCGCTGATACCACTGTCGAGCCTCCATTTCGGCCGCGATGTCGCCCAGGGGCAGGGCATTGCCCCGGAGCACGCACTCATAGGCCGCGAGATTGGCAGGTGGTTTACGCCGCGCCTTCTCGGCGCCTGCGGCCGTAAGACGGCCGATAACGGTCCCGACGATCTTCCCGATCAGTTCGTCCTGGACATCGAAGATGTCCTGCTCGTCCCCGTCGTAGCGCTCGGCCCACAAGCACTCACCCGAGGTTGCGTCGACCAGCTCGCATGTAATGCGCATCCGCCGGCCCATGCGGCGGATCCCGCCTTCGATGACGAAATCCACGCCGTTATCCGCGACCAGGTCCACATCCTTGAGCCGCGTCGACGTATAATGGGACGCAACCGTAAGCTGAGTAAAGCGCGTCAATTCCGTGACGATGTCTTCGGTGAAGCCGCCACTGAAATAGGGTTGGACGTCGCCCGCGCTCTTGAACGGGCGAACGAGGATGGAGGGCTTGCTCGGACCAGCCATCTGCGCAGTCGATGCAGGTGGCAGCCCTTTGGGCTTTTGGAACAACGAGTATACGGGAATCGGGCGTGGAATGTTCTTGAGATGCTGTTCGCCGCAATATTCAAACGGAAGATTAAATTTGTCGCGAACTTCGTCGTGTACCTTTCCGGAAAGGCAGATACCGCCCGGGCTGGCGAACTGTTCCAGGCGCGCGGCTATGTTGACGGTATCTCCAAACACATCGCCATCGGTATCGACAATAATATCACCGAAGTTGATCCCAATCCGGAGAAAAATTTCCTGGCTGGCCTTCCCCGAAGACTGGCCGACAAGCAGTTCCTGGACTTCCACTGCTGACTGCACGGCTCCGAAAGCGCTTGGAAACTCGGCGAGCATCCCGTCTCCGGTCGTTCTCACAACCCGTCCCCGGTGCTGCGTGATCCTAGGCTCTATTTCGTCCTGCATGAGATGTTTGACGAGCGCGAAGGTGCGCTCTTCGTCGCGGGCCATCAGCGACGAGTAACCGACCATGTCAGCAGCCAGGATAGCCGTCAGACGTCGCTGAAGATTGCTGTCGCCCGCGTTCATTCTCTCCCTCGGCGGGTTATATTATGTTCGACGTCGGCTTGACGATATCAAAGCGTCTCGCAGGAGTTTGCATCATACTCCAGTGCGTGTCAGCGTGCGAATGAGCAATTGGTGCCGATACTGTAGAGGATTGAACATGTGAGGGCCGTGCTTGGGTGAAGGGTCCATAATGCCGGAGCGGCGGGCGTCCGAGGCAGGGGCCGGCGGGTCAAGCCTGGTTTACGGCCCCATCGTGATCACCGATCCCACGCTCAGATGCCCGATCACGGTCGCGGTCGGCCCCGTCCGAGGGGCCAGACCTTCTCGTTTTGTGTCAGGGTGGGGCAACACCACCCAGGAGGCGGTAACCGCCTGCGGGTATGAGGCCGATGAAACCTATTTCGCCCAGATGATCCCTCATGAGCGACTCTCACGCGCCCGCGCTGGCGAATTGCGCGGGCGCGTGATCGAGCCGCCTGCACTCACACTTTTCAGTGATGCGCAGTATTGCGAGCGGCTGCATTGGAACAAAAACGTCGATGATAGCCGCGCGGTCCCGATCCGCTGGCGCAGGTCGCAGCCACTGGACTGGATCCGGAGCGATCCGCGCTTCAGCACGAGCGAGGCCTGGGTGCCTGCGGGATTGTGCTTTCTCGGGTATCCCAACGATGAGTCATCAGGTCTGCCCCCGGCGGACTCCAATGGTCTTGCGAGGGGATCGAGCATAGAGGACGCGGTCGTGCGCGGCTTCTGCGAAGTCGTGGAGCGCGATGCAACAGCCATATGGTGGTACAATCGGCTGATTCTGCCTCGGATAGACCTGACTTCGCTGTCGGATGGACTGGCGTCCCAGTACGCCGATTGGCTGCTGACGCAGAACCGCGAATTGCGGCTTCTGCTCCTGACGCTTGACCTGCCCATCCCCATTGTCGCTGCAATTTCTCATCACGTCGGGGGTGGCGCGATTGCGTTCGGATTTGCGGCCGGACGATCCATGTCGGAGGCGGCCCGGCGCGCGGTGGGGGAACTTGCAGAATGTGAGGCGAACCTTACCCTGCTCAAACGGAACGCCGATACGTCCGGCACGGCGGCCTTCACCCCCGGCGCGCTGCACCTCTATCGGTGGCACATGGACGAGAACATTCATCGCCTTCCTCACCTTTCCGGCAATTCAGCAGTTCAGGCCTCGTCGGCCGAGTTGCGACTGGATTGGAACTATTGCCTCGACATCTGCCACGAGCAGGAACTTGAGATCTTCGCGGTCAACCTGACGCACAACGCCGAATCGCCTGTTGCACGAGTGTTTGTACCTGGACTTCGTCCTACCAAGCCCCGGTTGGGCGGCGGCAGGCTCTATGATGTTCCTGTGCGCCTAGGTTTGCAGCCATCAGTTTCCCAGGCCGTCAACGAGGTTCCCTTTCCATTGTGATCCGTATGGTCGCGGGCATGCCCCCCCGGAGTGCCCGCTTTTCACACACGACATCAAGCGCCAGCCTTTTCGACCGTCAGCCCTTTCGCCGGCGCATCAGCGCCTCGAGCTCGGCGTCGCCGCCTTCCGGCAGCATCAGCCGCACGTGTGCGTAGAGGTCGCCGTGACCGCCGGCCTTTTCCGGTAGGCCCCTGCCCTTCAGCCGCAGAACCTTGTCCGAGCTCGACCAAGGGGGAACATTGACCGCAATCCTGCCGGTCGGGGTTTCGACCGCCACCTTGGCGCCATGCACCGCATCGGCCAGTTCCACCGGCAGGTCGACATGCAGGTCGCGGCCCTCGACGCGGTAGCGCGGGTGCCGGCGGAAACGGATTTTAACGAGCGCATCGCCCGGCTGCCCCGGTCCTTGCTCACCCTGGCCTTTCAACCGGATGGTCTGACCGTCCTCGACATAGGCCGGCAACTTGACCGCCATCTTGCGGCCGTCGGGGAACATCGCCGTCACCTTCTCGGCGGTGGCGGCTTCCTCGATGGTGACGTCCAGCGTCACGTTGAGATCGGCGGCGGTCGGGGCCTGGCGGCGGCCGCCGGTGCCGGCGCCGCGCTGCTGGGTGAAAGCATCGCCGAAGATCTGGCTGAAGATGTCGCTGTTGCCGTCGAACGGATCGCCGCCGGGACGGCCCGTGCGGAATTCGAAATGCGCGCCGCCCGGCCCTTGCTGCCGGCGGAAACCGGCGAAAGGATCGGCGCCGCCAGCCGCGCCTTCGAAACCTTGGAAACGCTGTTTGCCATCGGCGTCGATCTCGCCGCGATCGAATGCCGCCCGGTTCTTCTCGTCGCCGACGATCTCGTAAGCCTGGTTGGCGGCGGCAAAACGGTCCTTCGCCTTGGGATCATCCGGATTCTGGTCCGGATGATACTTCTTGGCGAGCTTCCGGTATGCGGATTTTATGTCCTTGGCCGATGCGTTCTTGGCAACGCCCAGCACCTCATAGGGGTCGCGCATGCTTACTGCCCTGGAGAAGGAGTGGTTCCATGATCGCCTCCTATATGCGCTTGCATAGGAAGAAATTCCAGTGGCTTACCACTATATCGCCGGCGGAAAATCAGAGCGCCTTGAAGTCCTGCATTCGCCAGGCGCTGCCGCCGGCCAGGCATACTTCGCCTTTGAACAGCGCGACGCCGTCGAAGCTTTCGCGCGACGCGGTGAAGCGACGACATGTCTCGCCGTTAGCCCTGACTTCCGCCAGCTCGGTGATGGAGCCGCGCGAGCCGGTGTCGGC
Source organism: Mesorhizobium sp. M0040 (assembly GCF_040323505.1). Classification (NCBI taxonomy): domain Bacteria; kingdom Pseudomonadati; phylum Pseudomonadota; class Alphaproteobacteria; order Hyphomicrobiales; family Phyllobacteriaceae; genus Mesorhizobium; species Mesorhizobium sp. M0040. Next base: position 40,803 of record NZ_JAMYVA010000022.1, on the reverse strand, counting down.
ATTCGCCCAGGGAACGGCCTGCCCGGCCAGTTGCTCGACGTCGGCGGAGGACACGGCATTGCGGATCGTGGCCTGGTCGGAAGCGCGGTCCTGATCGAGCGGCGTGACTGAGGCCGGCGTGCTCGATGTCAGCACCGAACGGTCGACCTCCGCCTGCTCCAGGCTGAAGCCGCCGCCACACGCGGCAAGCGGCAGGATGATTGTCACGATCATGGCTTTGGCGCTGGCCGAAGCGATAACGCTCCATTGCCCACTGTCAAAAGCTTGCGCGATACGCGACAATCGGCAATCTCCCCAGCCGGCGACAAATTTGGGAAAACTATGAGCGAAACCGGGTTAACAAGCGGTGACTTTACCGAGGCGGCGGAGCCGTTCCGGCTCTTTGCGGCGTGGCTCGACGACGCGACGAAGAGCGAGATCAACGACCCCAACAGCGTGGCGCTGGCGACCGTTGATGCCGAAGGCATGCCGAATGTGCGTATGGTGCTGCTCAAGGGGTTCGACGAGGGCGGCTTTGTCTTCTACACGAACTTCGAGAGCGCCAAGGGCCGTGAGATTCTTGGCAGCATGAAAGCGGCGATGTGCTTCCACTGGAAATCGCTGCGCCGGCAGGTGCGAGCGCGCGGCCCGGTGGAGATCGTCACCGACGCCGAAGCCGACGCCTATTACGCGACGCGTCCGCGCGGCAGCCGCATCGGCGCCTGGGCCTCCAAGCAGTCGCGGCCGCTGGAAAGCCGCTTCGCGCTGGAAAAGGCGGTCGCCGAATACACGGCGCGCCATGCGATCGGCGACATCCCGCGGCCAAAACACTGGTCAGGCTTCCGCATCGTGCCGCAGACCATCGAGTTCTGGCACGACCGTCCGTTCCGGCTGCACGACCGTGTCGTGTTTTCGCGCAACGCCGAGGGCGGTTGGGACAAGGTGAGGCTTTATCCGTAGGGCACGACGGTGGAGCGCCGATCTCCCCCACAAGGGGGGAGATCGGCAGCTTCCGCACCGGCGCCCATTTTTTTCAGCCCTTCTTCCTGGTCATGAAGGCGGCCAAGGCCGGGCCGCTTCTGCCGGATTGCCAATTCCCACTATCACGATCTCGTGTGCGTGAAACGTTCCAGCTTGCGTGGACGAACCAGGGAAGGGCTCAACGCGCCGCTGGCGCAAATTCAGGAGGAAGCAATGCATTCACTCAGGTTGGTCACGATGGCCGGTCTTGCCTGCCTTTTCGCTTCGCAAGCCTTTGCGGAGGACGCGATGGGGACAATGACGGTGATGAAGGGTGGGGAGGTCATGGCGATCATGCCCGATGGGCATATGGGCACCATGATGCCCGACGCGAAGATGAGCGCCGAAATGATGAAAATGGCGAAACCAATCAAGCATTGCATGATGTTGATGACCGACGCCAAAGGCAAGACATTCATGATCGACACGTCTTCGGCAAAGGCCCAGGCCGAATGTAAAAAAATGGCGATGTGACAAAGAGATCAAGGCAAGAAAACCCGCCGGTTGCTGCCGGCGGGTCCACGATGCGAGACAAGGCCAGAAGGTCTAGGCCTTCTTCCTGGTCATGAAGGCCGTCAAGGCTGCGCGGGCCTCGTCGGATTTGAGCCGCTCGCGGAAATGCTGGCTTTCCTGGCCGATGCGCTCGACAAGGGCGTCGCGCGAGCCGCGCATCAGGTCGCGCGCGATCTTCAGCGCTTGCGGCGGCTTGGCGGCGATCTGGCCCGCCGCCGCCAATACCGATGCTTCGAGTTCCCTCTCCTCGACCACCTCGTAGATCAGCCCGGCGGCCTTCGCCCTCTCGGCCGAAAAGCCCTCGCCGAGGCCAAGCAGCGCGAAGGAGCCTTGGCGGCCGAGGATCTGCGGCGCGAGCAGGCTCGAACCGGCCTCCGGCACAAGGCCGAGATCGACGAAGGGCGTCCGGAATATTGTGCGCGGCGTGGCGAAGGTCAGGTCGCAATGCAGGTTGAGCGTGGTGCCGATACCGACCGCAATGCCGTCGACGCCGGAAACCATCGGCTTCTCCGCTTTGGCCAGCGCCATCAGGAAATCCCAGACTTCGGTACCGCTTTCGCCGCCCGAGGCGACGACCATGAAATCGGCAAGGTCGTTACCGGACGAGAAGGCACCGGGCACGCCGAGAAAGACATGGACGCGGATCGCCGGATCGGCGTCGCCGCCGGCAAGAGCCGCCGACATCGTCGCGTACATGGCGCGGGTCAGGGCGTTCTTCTTGTCCGGACGGTTGATGCGGATGATCTGGATGGCACCCTGGCGTTCGACGAGGATGTGGTCTGTCACGGATTGGTCCTTTGTGAATTTCGGGCCTTGGTGAATTTCGGGCGTTGCGAACGTCAGGCTGAAATCAGCGCCTTGCCGGCAACGGCAAGGCTGTCGGCGCCGCCGATGACGCGCTCCTTCAGCGCGCCCACTTCGCCAAGCAGGTTCTCGGCGAAGAACCGGCAAAGCGCGATGCGGTTTTGGTCGGCAAGCGCGCCGCGCGCCAGATAGGCGCCGCCCGCGGCAAGCGAGATCAGCCTGAGATAAGGTGTGGCGCCGGCCAGCGCCTCGTCCGAACGGCCTTCGGCCTGCAGGTCTTGCAGGAAACGGGTTGCCTGGGAGAGCTCGTCGAGCGCCTGGTCGAGGCGATCGGCGGTGCGGCCGAAGCCTTCAAGGTTCGACGCTCGCGCCGCATCGGCGACGGCCTTGAGTTCGGCGATGTAGCCATGCACATGCCGACCGCCGCCGAGCGGCAGCTTGCGCGTCACCAGATCGATCGCCTGGATGCCATTGGTGCCTTCGTAAATGGGCGCGATGCGCGCGTCGCGATAAAGTGCTGCGGCGCCTGTCTCCTCGATGAACCCCATGCCGCCATGCACCTGCAGCCCAAGCGAGGCGACCTCGACGCCGACATCGGTCGAAAAGGCCTTGGCCAGCGGCGTCAACAGATTGGCGCGCTCCTGCCAGTGCTTTGCATCTTCGTTCTGTGACGCGAGATCGATGGCGTGGGCGCAGGAATAGCAGATGGCACGGGCAATCTGGGTCAGCGCCTTCATGGTCAGAAGACTGCGCTGGATGTCGGGGTGATGCACGATCGGCGCCATGCCGGCACCGCGATAGCTCGCCGCTTTGCCTTGCCGGCGGTCGTTTGCATAGGCGAGCGCCTTCTGCGTCGCCGCCTCGGCGACCGCGACGCCCTGCATGCCGACGGCAAGGCGCGCATTGTTCATCATCGTGAACATGCAGGCGAGGCCCTTGTTCTCCTCGCCGACCAGCCAGCCGATCGCGCCGGGCCTGCTGCCTTCGAAGCCGTCGCCATAGATCATCGTGCAGGTCGGCGAAGCGTGGATGCCCAGTTTGTGCTCCAGCCCGGAGCAGAAGACGTCGTTGCGTGCGCCCAGCGCGCCATCGTCTCCGACGAGGAATTTCGGCACCAGGAACAAAGACAGGCCGCGCGTGCCGGCCGGCGCGTCCGGCAGCCGCGCCAGCACCAGATGGATGATGTTGTCGGTGAAATCGTGCTCGCCATAGGTGATGAATATCTTTTGCCCGAAGATGCGGTAGGTGCCGTCGCCGGCCGGTTCGGCGCGGGTTCGCAAGGCATTCAGGTCCGAGCCTGCCTGCGGCTCGGTCAGGTTCATGGTGCCCATCCATTCGCCGGAGACCAGTTTTTCCAGATATTTGACCTTGAGTGCCTTCGAGCCATGCTTGTCGAGTGCTTCGACCGCGGCCATGGTCAGCGTCGGGGCGATGCCGAACGCCATCGAGGCGGAGTTCCACATTTCGAGCGCGGCGACGCCGAGCATGGCCGGCAGCGCCTGGCCGCCATACGCTTCCGGCGCGGACAGCGCATTCCAGCCGCCGCCGATCCAGCGGCGATAAAGTTCCTTCCAGCCGGGCGGGGTAGTGACGGCAGCGCCGTTGAGCACCGCGCCGTGCTGGTCGCCGACCGTGTAGAGCGGCGCCACCTCCTCGCTGGCGAAGCGGCCGGCCTCGGCCAGAATGGCGTCGACAAGGTCCTCGCCGAGTTCGCCAAAATTGCCGGCATCGAGCGCCGGCTTCAAGCCGGCGACATGCTTCAGGGTGAAGGCGATCTCCTCGACCGGTGCCCGATACATGGCGTTCGCTCCTCCTCAGCCCGGCCCTCCCCAGTCTGGCCCTCCCCAGTCTGGCAGGTCTACTTAAGACCCGTGCCGATGCAAAATCATCTGCTTTCGGAGTTCCCTGTCCATCTTCTTTTTACGTAAACGTCAAACTTTGTCACGCGGATTTTGCAATTGCTGGCTCGTATGCAAAATTACTTAGAGCCGGACCTCGCACTTGATTTGTACGGTTATTTCCCGTACAAAGCATCAGGGATGACGATAATGCCAAACCAACAGACCCGCACCGCCCGTCTCGAAGCGCGTATTTCGCCGGATATGCTGGACGTGGTGAAACGTGCCGCCGAAATCCAGGGCCGCAGCGTCAGCGACTTCGTGGTCGCCGCCGCTCAAGAGGCGGCGCAGCGTACTATCGAGAACACCACCATCATGCGTATTTCCGTCGAGGATCAGCGCGCCATGATGGAGGCGATTCTCAATCCGCCCGAGCCCAATGAAGCACTGCGCAAAGCCGCCGACGCCCACAAACGGCTTGTCGTCGAATCCCGGTGAATTTCACCGTCGTCATCGAACCGCTCGGCGGATCGCATAATCGCAAGGCGTTCAGCTGCGGGGTGTCGGCGCTCGACCGCTATATCCGGGAGCAAGCCAGCCAGGATGTCAAACGCCGAGTCGGCAACTGCTTCGTTGCCGTGGATCGCGATGTCGGCGCGATCGCCGGATATTACACTTTGGCGGCGGCGAGCATACCGATCGCGTCCTTGCCTGACGAACAGACAAAACATCTGCCACGCTACCCGGTTCTGCCCGCGATATTGGTCGGCAGGCTGGCCGTCGATGCCGGATACCAGCGGCGGCGGGTCGGGTCGGCGCTGATCGTGGATGCGCTGCGACGCAGCGTTAGCGCTGCCCCAGCAGCCTTCGCGTTGATTGTCGATGCCAAGGATGACCAGGCGGTCGCGTATTATCGCAAGCATGGCTTCACCCCATTTCAGAGCCGCCCGCTATCACTGTTCCTGCCCATAGCAACAGCGTTGAAGCTATTTGACTGACAATCGCAACCATCGCTTTGCTCTTGAGGAGCACCAGGGGTCACGTCGCCAGCGCACCAACTCGCCCACTCGGCACCCGAAGCATTTCCTTAACCATGGCGGTTCAGGATTTGGCTTTGGCCAGCAAGGATCTGCTGTTTGAAAACGCCGGCGCGCCCCCTTGTCCGCTCAGCGCTTCTCCTTGTCGCGGCCGCGATGACCCTGGCGCTGACGCCGGCAAAGGCCTCGGATTTCTCCGAACCTTGGAAGGATGCCGACCGGGCGCTGGTCGTCGACGCCTACGAATACAATTCCATCGACTGGACCCGGCTAGCCGCCGACAAGCGTCTTGTCGGCTTCATCAACAAGGCATCCGACGGAATGCCGCCACCCTATTTCTGTTTCGGCGACGAGACCGAGACGCGGCTGTGCAAGACGCTTTGGAAGCGCCATGCGATGGCACAGGAACTGTTCCAGACGCGCAAGGTGGTGGCCAAGGCGCTGGGCCTGAAATGGGGTGCCTATCATCTCGCCCGCCCCGGCAACCCGGTCGGCCAGGCCAATCATTTCATCGAGTTCGCCGAACCCGGGCCGGATGACCTGCTTGCCCTCGACATCGAGGACGATGATCCCACCCAATGGATGTCGCTCGAGGATGCCGAGGAATTCGTGCGCCATGTGCATCGTCGGGTTGGCCGCTTTCCAGTGCTCTACACCAACGGCACGACAGCCAGGCATATCGCCGACAACAAGTATAAATACCCGCTCCTGTCCCGGCTGCCGCTGTGGTATGCGCGCTACAAGCCAGACATCGGCGTGCATTTTCCGATGGGCAACTGGCAGGGTTATGCGCTCTGGCAGTTTTCGGCGCGAGCAAACTGCGGCCGGTTCCGCTGCCCTTACAGGGTCGCGGGCACACCCAACGATATCGACGTCAGCGTCGCGCCGATGAACGCCACGGAATTGCGCGCGCAGTGGCCGTTCGGCGGCCTGATCGACGTGCAGCCGGATTATCTCACCTCGATACCGGTGCCGCTCTCACGCGAGGCGGGGCTCGCCGGCGGCACCATCACTTACGCCAGCGTGACGCCAGCAAGCTTCGAGGAGATGGTCGCGGTATTCAGGGCGCGCCTGGCCAGGTTCAGCAGCGGCTTTCAAATGCCTGCGGCGAAAGCGGCGCCGGGCCTTCCGCGCGGGATTGCCGAATATGTCGCCTGGACGCGAAACGAAAAGCGTGCGGCATCGGTGCCAGGATTTGTCTCCACCGCCGATGCGGTCAGCAGCGTCTCGACCGAATTCGACCACGGCTTGCGCTGAGGCCGAAGGCCGCCCGAAGCATCAGTTCGCCTGCTCGCGCGCCACCGCCAGCCAGCCAATGTCGCGGCGGCAAAAGCCTTGCGGCCAGTCGATCCGGTCGAGCGCGGCGTAGGCCTTCTTCTGCGCCTCGCCGACGGTGCTGCCGGTCGCCGTGACGTTGAGCACGCGGCCGCCATTGGCGACGAGTGCGCCGCCGTTGATGGCGGTGCCGGCGTGAAAGATCTCGACGCCATCGCCTGCCGCCGCCTCGACACCGCGAATGACCGAGCCCTTTTCCGGCGTGCCGGGATAACCCCTGGCCGCCATCACCACGGTGAGCGCCGCCTCGTCGCGCCAGCGCACCGAAGTATGCGCCAGCTGCCCGTCCGCGGCTGCGTTGAGCAGGACGAGCAGATCGTCCTTCAGCCGCATCATCAGCACCTGGCATTCCGGGTCGCCGAAACGGGTGTTGTATTCGATCAGCTTCGGCCCCATGTCAGTGATCATCAGCCCGGCGAACAGCACGCCGGAAAACGGCGCGCCTGTTTCAGCCATGCCGCGCATGGTCGGCTCAACGATCTCGCGCATGGTGCGGTCGATCATCTCCGGCGTCATCACCGGGGCCGGCGAATAGGCGCCCATGCCGCCGGTGTTCGGGCCGGTGTCGCCCTCGCCGACGCGCTTGTGATCCTGCGCGGTGCCGAAGGGCAGCGCGGTGGTGCCGTCGCAAAGGCAGAAGAAGCTTGCCTCTTCGCCGCTGAGAAACTCCTCGACCACCACTTCGGCACCGGCCTGGCCGAAGGAGCCCTCAAAACAAGCGTCGAGCGCGGCCAGCGCCTCGTCAAGCGTCATGGCGACGGTGACGCCCTTGCCGGCAGCGAGGCCGTCGGCCTTGATGACGATCGGCGCACCCATTTTCTCGACATGCGCCTTGGCCGAAGCCAGATCGCCGAAGCGGCCATAGGCGGCCGTCGGAATGTCGTATCTGGCGCAGAGATCCTTGGTAAAACCTTTCGAGCCTTCCAGCCATGCCGCTGCCTTTGACGGGCCGAAGACGCGGATGCCTTGGGCGCGCAGGTCGTCGGCGATGCCGGCGACCAGCGGCCCTTCCGGCCCGATCACCACGAGGTCTATTTCATTCTCGCGGCAAAACCGGACCACCGCTGCGTGATCGGCAGTATCGAGCCTCACCAGTTCGGCTTCGTGGCCGATGCCCGGATTGCCGGGCGCCGCGTAGAGTTTGGTCAGCAGCGGCGACGCCGCGATCTTCCAGGCCAGCGCATGCTCTCGTCCGCCGGAGCCGATCAGCAAAACACGCATGTCCAGATTCCTCGTCATTCCAAGACCAGGACTGCGCTATTGCGCCGCGCGCGACGGGTCAAGACATTTGGCTGCCGAAGCGCCGATTGCGCGTGGCGAGCGTGCGGGGGCTGCTTGACGCTTGACGGCATTCGCCTCTGCTGCCACTCCAGCAAAATGGAAACCGTCCAGTCGAAAGCGGCCCAGGGCCGCGTCGCCGATGCGCCGAGCGGCCACTGGGTCTATCGCGTGCTGCCGCGGGGGTTGTGGCCCTATGCGCAGCTTGCCCGGTGGGACCGGCCGATCGGCTGGCAATTGCTGCTGTGGCCATGCTGGTGGTCGGCTGCCCTTGCCGCGAGCGCCTATCCGCGTCCGGCGGATCCGCTGCTCTCGCTGCTGCCGTCGCCGTGGTACCTGCTGCTGTTTTTTCTTGGCGCGTTCGCCATGCGCGGTGCCGGCTGCACCTACAATGACCTGGTCGACGAGGACATCGACAACCAGGTGGAACGCACGCGCTCGCGGCCGCTGCCGGCCGGCAAGGTCACGCGCCGGCAGGCCTGGATGTTTGTTGTCGTGCAGGCACTGGGCGGCCTTGCCGTGCTTTTGCAGTTCAACAGCTTCGCCATCTCGCTCGGCATCGGCTCGCTGGGCATCGTCGCCGTCTACCCATTCATGAAGCGGTACACCAATTGGCCGCAACTCGTTCTCGGCCTTGCCTTTTCCTGGGGAGCGGTCATGGGATGGGCGGTCGAGTTCGGCGATCTCGATGGGCCGGCAATCATGCTCTATATCGGCTCGATCCTGTGGGTGATCGGCTACGACACGATCTATGCGCATCAGGACAAGGAAGACGACGCCATCGTCGGTGTGCGCTCGACGGCGCGCCTGTTCGGCGACAACACCAAAGCCTGGCTGGCCGGACTTTATGGCGGAGCGCTGGTCTGCTTCGCCATTGCTTTCGCCTCGGCACAGGCACCGGTGCCTGCACTCGCCGGGCTGATCGCCGCCGGCGCCCATATGGCACGGCAGATCGCCGTGCTCGACATCGACGATCCGGACCAGTGCCTGAGGCTGTTCAGATCGAACAACCAGGTCGGCTGGCTGATCTTCCTCGGCCTGATCGGCGGCGCGGCCTGGGTGGCGCTGAAGCCGCTGGTTTAGCGGCCTGTTCCCTTCTCCCCTTGTGGGAGAAGGTGGATTGGCGCGTAGCGCCAAGACGGTTGAGGGGGTGTTGGAAGAAACGAGACGTTGGTGTTCCTGGAACACCCCTCATCCGACCGAGCTTTGCTCGGCCACCTTCTCCCACAAGGGGAGAAGGAAAGAAGGGCGGCGCAAGCCCGCCAAGCCCATGCTATTCCCGCGAAATGAGCTCCTCGCCGCCGATGACCAGCCTGAGGCCGAGATCGCCGGCGCGGCGGCGGGCGAGGAAGCGCGGGCGGCGCATAGTCGAGACGCGACCCTTGCGGCGCTCCTGCGCCGGCAGCGCCTTGATAGCAGCGCCGAGCGATTCTTCGAGCGTGCGGGCAATGCCGTCGGCCTCGATCAGCAGCATCGGCAGGCGGTAGGCATCGGCCCAGGCGCGCCAGTCGGCGGCGACATCGTCGAGATCGTCGGCCACCAGCAGCGGCACCGACAGCATCGGGTCATTGTGCAGAAGCTCAAGCGTCACTGTGACATTGCCATCCGGATCCTCCATGGCGCGGGCGGCGACGCCGCGAAACGCGTTGGCGGGCAGAGCGATGATCGCCGGCACGCCGCTCATCTCCAGCGTGCGGCGGATAACCACGCCGCGCTGGTCGATGGTGAAGGTGACGTCGCCATAGTCGTCGCGCGTGGCGTAGCTCACCACCTGCGGCAGGCGGAATGGGTCGAGACGCATATTGCGGCCGGCCCAGACTGGCTTCAGTCCAGTGTTCATATCGTGCCTTTCCTGTTTCTCCTGAGAGCCGGTGTTTCCGGTTCTCCGGGCCGGTTTTCCCAGCCTCGTTTGTGGAGAAACATTAGCGCGAGCTTCTTATCCTCGCGCTTAAGAAAGTCGGTTAAATTTTGCTGATCCGAGGCAGATGGTTATCGGAATGCGAACCGGCGCAGGCCGGCGAAAGGATCAGATAACCTTACCCGGATTCATGATGCCGGCCGGGTCGAACGCGGCCTTCACCCTGCGCATCAGCTCGATCGCCATCGGCGGCGCCGTCGCGATCAATTCGTCCCGCTTCAACTGGCCGATGCCGTGCTCGGCCGAGATCGAGCCATGAAACGAGCGCACGACGTCGTGCACGGCCTTGTTCATGACGTGGTAAAGGCCGAGAAACGCCTCGTCATCGCCGTCGACCGGCCGGGAAATGTTGTAGTGCAGATTGCCGTCGCCCATGTGGCCGAAGCAGACGACGCGCGCGCCGGGACTGACCGATTGCACGGCGCCGGCGGCCTTTTCGATGAAGGGCGGGATTGACGCCACCGGCACCGAGATGTCGTGCTTGATCGAGGCACCTTCCGGCTTCTGCGCCTCGGGCAGCACCTCGCGGAAATTCCAGAACGCATCGCCCTGGGCCATGCTTGCCGCGATCACCGCATCGCCGACGATGCCTTGCTCGAGGCCTGCCTCCAGCACCTCCTCGATCAGGGCCCTGGCATCCTCGGCCGAACGGCCCGACGAGATCTGCATCAGCACATACCACGGCCAATCGCCGGCCAGCGGCCGCACCACGCCTTGCGCGTGGGCAAGCGTGAAGTCGTAGGGCCTCTGGCCGATCAGCTCGAAGGCGGTGAGCGCTGCCCCTGCACGGTCCATCGCGAGGCTGAACAGCGACAGTGCCGCCTCCGGCGATGACAGGCCGGCAAACGCCACCTCGCGCCCCTTGGGCTTGGGGAACAGCTTGAGCACGGCGGCGGTGATGATGCCGAGCGTACCCTCGGCGCCGACGAACAGGTTCTTCAAATCGTAGCCGGTATTGTCCTTTTTCAGCTTGCGCAGATCATCGAACACTTCACCGGTCGGCAGCACCACTTCGACGCCGAGGCAGAGCTCGCGCGCATTGCCGTAGGCAAGCACGCCGGTGCCGCCGGCGTTGGACGAGAGATTGCCGCCGATCTGGCAGGAGCCTTGCGCGGCAAGCGACAGCGGAAACAGCCGGTCGGCAGCATCGGCCGCTTCCTGCAGCGTCTGCAGGATGACGCCGGTTTCGACCGTGACCGTGTTGGACAGCGTATCAATTTCGCGGACGCGGTTCAGCCGCGACAGCGACAGCACGATCTCGCGGCCGGATGCGTCCGGCACCTGGGCGCCGACCAGCCCGGTGTTCCCGCTTTGCGGCACGATGGGCGTGCCGGTTTCGGTCGCCAGCCGCATGATGCTGCTGACCTCCTCGACGTTCCCCGGCCTCAGCACCAAAGCCGTCCTGCCGTGCCAAAGTCCGCGCCGCTCGGTGAGGTAAGGCGCGATGTCCTGCTGGTCGCGCAGCGCATATTTGTCGCCGACGATTGCCGCAAAGCGCGCGACGACGGCGGGGTCGAGATCGGGGGAAATGTCGTTCATGGGTGGAAACTATGGTGCTCAATCCATCTTGTCACGCGGGGCGATCTTGTCACGCGGGGCGGCGGCGCGCGAAAGCCGGTCATTGATCGCCTCGCCCAGCCCGTCGAACGGGATCGGCTCGACGGCGATGGTTTTGGCGCCACTGCGATCGAGATCCTGCAGATGGGCGAAGAGATTGCTTGCCGCCTCGCGCAGGTCGCCGGTCTCCGACAAGTTGCGCAGTGCGGCTGCATCGCGCCAGCCTTCGGCACGGCGGCGGCCGAAGGCCAGCAAGGCTTCGCCCGGTGCGACCTCCGCAGCATTGAGCCGCACCGCCGCACCCGGCGCATAGTGCGAGGCGAGCATGCCGGGCGCCTCGATGCCCGAAGCGCCGCGCAGCAACTTTGTCCCGGCCACTGCTTCGATCTCTTCGGCGGCAATGCCGCCCGGCCGCAGCAGCCGCAGCTTTCCAGCTTCGACCTTGACGATGGTCGATTCCAGCCCGACCGGCGTCGCGCCGCCGTCGACCACAAGCTTGATCCGGGGACCGAGATCGGCGGCCACGGCTTCGGCCGTCGTGGCGCTGATCCTGCCCGAGGAATTGGCGCTGGGCGCCGCCAGCGCGCGGCCGAACCTGGCGATCAGCTCGCCGCCAAAGCCTTTCGGCATGCGCAGCGCGATCGTTTCCAGGCCGGCGGTGACCAGCGGATGAATGCCGTTGCCGGGCCGTTGCGGCAGCACCAGCGTCAGCGGCCCCGGCCAGAATGCCTGCGCCAATCTTTCCGACAGCGGGTCGAACAGCGCGATGCGCTCGGCCATCGCCGGATCGGCTATATGGGCGATCAGCGGGTTGAAGCGAGGTCGGCCCTTGGCTTCGAAGATACGAGCCACGGCAACGCCATTGGTCGCGTCGCCGGCCAGCCCATAAACGGTCTCGGTCGGGATGGCGACGACATCGCCGCTCTCGAGCAGCGCCAACGCCCTTTCCATCGCCTCGCCGACGGCACGAATTTCAGTCACTGTCGTCACCTCACGGATGCGGGTGCCTAATACGCTGACGCCGGGCGAGCAAGCCCAGGCATTGGCGAATCGCAAATCGCTAAAATGCTATGTTTCCCCGCAAGCCGGCATCAACTGCCCTCGGCTAGGGTGCCGTCTTGTTGGGCAAGGGGAATTATCATGCTTTCGATGCGTATCCTTGGAGCGCTTGGTCTGGCGTTTATGGCCGGCACGGCACAGGCCTCGTCGCTGGTTTTTCTCGGGCAAACGACGGCGACGCCTTCGGTTGTAAGTGCCGGCGCGCTCGAACGGGCGAAAACACCGTCGATCGTCGCGCTCGGCGAAAAGTTGCCTGACGTCAATGAAAACGTCACCGATGAAAAGGTCGCGGCAATCCCGAGCCAGCCGAACCATGGCTTCACCGGAAGCCCGATGATCATTCGCGGCGGTATCGTCGGCGATGCCTTTGCAACGCCCGCGCCCAAAGCCGCGCCGGCCACCGCTGCCGCGCCCGCCGCGGACAGCAAAGCCGACCCAAAGGTCGCCAGCAAAACCCCTGAGCCGGCCGCGCCGCAGCCTGCGCCGCTAGCAGCTCCCGACCAGCCGAAATAGCGCCACAAGCGATGATTTTTTCCCGGACGTCAGCCGGCTATTTTGGAGAAATCCGCGACCCGGTCGGTCGCCGCGCGGATGCGGGCGAGCAACGCCAGGCGATTGGCGCGCACGGCCTGGTCCTCATCGTTTACCAGGACTTTCTCAAAGAATGAATCAACCGGCTCGCGCAACACGCTAAGCGCCAGCATGGCGGCGGAAAAGTCTTCGTTTTGAATTGCTTCGCCGGCTTGCCTCTCGGCCTGATTGACCGCGGCGTACAAGGCTTTCTCCGCGTCCTCCCGGAACAGAGCCGGCTCAACATAGTCGGCGATCGTCGTTTTCTTCTTCTCTTCGGCAGCCACGATGTTGGCAGCGCGCTTGGCGCCGGCAAGCAGGTTCTTGCCGTCCTCGGTGTCGAGGAAGGAGCCGAGTGCTTCGACGCGGCGGACGATTTGGAGAAGATCGTCGTTCTGGCCGATCTCCCCCCTTGAGGGGGAGATGCCCGGCAGGGCAGAGGGGGGCGCGACAGAATGAGAGGCTGGCGGGACAGCGCCCCCCTCTGTCGGCTTCGCCGACATCTCCCCCTCTAGGGGGGAGATTGGGCGCGAACCCGCCGCGAGTACGGCGTCGATCAGGTCGTGCCGCGCGCCCTGATCGCGGAGATAGACTTTCAGGCGATCGTGGAAGAAGGCGAGGAGGTCGCGGGCGCGATCAATCTCCCAATCCTGAGGCGGTACATCGGCGTCGCTAAACATCAGTTGAGAGGCGCGTTCGGATAGGCTGGTCAGTTGGCTCAACAAGCCTTTTCCGGACAGTTCTTCCATTGCTCGCATGGGTGCAAGCCGAGCCTCGGCTTTGCCGGCCTCCTTTTGAAGCAGTTGCGCCATTAGATGACGCCCTGAACGGATAAACTGCATAGCAATCTGCAATCGGACCTCATTCTCGACCAAGATTCTGATCACTCCCAGCGCCGCTCTTCTCAACGCATAGGGGTCCTTCGATCCGGTCGGCTTTTCATCGATCGCCCAGAAGCCGACCAGCGTATCGAGCTTGTCTGAGAGCGCCACGGCGACCGATACCGGATCGGTCGGCACGCGATCGGACGGGCCCTGCGGCTTGTAGTGCTCCTCGATCGCGGCGGCGACCGAAGGATGCTCGCCCTGCAGCAGCGCGTATTTGCGGCCCATGGCGCCTTGCAGTTCCGGGAATTCGCCGACCACCTCGGTGGTGAGATCGGCCTTGGCGAGGACAGCAGCACGACGTGCGAGCGCGGTAATCTCCCCCCTCGAGGGGGAGATGTCGCCGAAGGCGACAGAGGGGGTCGGCACGTCCTGACGCGACGCCCTATCGCGGACAGAGGATGCCGGCGATTCACGCTCGGCGACCCCCTCTGGCCTGCCGGCCATCTCCCCCTCGAGGGGGGAGATTGAACTCGCCACGAGCGGCGCCAATTCCTCAGCCAATCGCTTGATCCGCTCCACACGCTCGCCCTGCGTGCCGAGCTTGGCATGAAACGTCACATTGAGATGGTCGAGGCGGGCCATGCGCTGGTCGAGCGGCTTTTTGAGATCAAGTCCGAACTTTTGCGCCGATGCCTGCAGCTGGTCGAGGTCCGGCAGGTCGCCCTGGTCGGTCTTCCAGAAATAGAGCGCGTCGGACAGGCGGGCACGCACCACCTTGCCATTGCCGTGGGCGATCTCCTTGCCGCCGTCCTTGGCCTCGATGTTGGCGGTCAGGATGAAGCGGTTGGAGAGCGGCGATTGGCTGATCTCCCCCCTTGAGGGGGAGATGGCCGGTAGGCCAGAGGGGGTCGGCACGACCTGACGCGACTCCCTATCGCGGACGGGGGATGCCGCCGATCCACGCGAGGCGACCCCCTCTGTCGCCTTCGGCGACATCTCCCCCTCGAGGGGGGAGATTTGGCGCGTCGTCACAAAACACTTCTGGTTGGCGCGGATGGTGAGCCGGATCACCTCGGCCGGAATGGCCAAGAAATCCTGTTCGAATTCGCCCATCAGCACGACAGGCCATTCGACCAGGCCCGACACTTCCTCCAGCAGCCCCTCGTCCTCGACAAGGTCGAGCCCGCTGGCGAAGGCGAGGTTCCTGGCATCGGCAAGAATGATCTCCTTGCGCCTGTCGGCATCGAGCACGACCTTGGCCGCCTCAAGCTTGGCTACATAATCGTCGAAGCGGCGCACCGTGATGGCGCCCGGCGCATGGAAACGGTGGCCGTAGGTGACATTGCCGGAGCGGATGCCGTCGATCTCGAAATCGACCACCACCGGCTCCTCGGTTTCTGGGCCGAAGGTGCACAGGATCGATTGCAATGGCCGCACCCAGCGCAGCGAGCCGGGCTTGGCCGAAGCCGGCCCCCAACGCATCGATTTCGGCCAGGGGAAGTTTCGGATGATGCCCGGCACCAGCTCGGCGATGATCTGCTCCGCCGGCCTGCCCGGCTTCGCAATATGGGCGACATAGAAGTCGCCCTTCTTCGGATCGGAATGAACATGCGCCTCGGCAATCGAGGCAAGGCCGGCCTTGCGCAGAAAACCTTGCACCGCCTGCTCGGGGGCCTTGGTCGAGGGCCCCTTGATCTCCTCGCTGATGTCCTTCGAGCGGGCGGTCAGGCCGCGGATGTCGAGCGCCAACCGGCGCGGCGTCCAATATTCGCGCGCCGCCTCATAGGTCAGCCCGGCGTCGACCAGACCGTCGGTCAACAGCTTTCGGAGGTCGCCGGCCGCCTTGCGCTGCATGCGAGCGGGGATTTCCTCGGAACGAAGTTCTAGAAGCAGGTCAGGCATTGAAAGAGCTCACGCGACAAGAAACAGCCGCCGCTTCGCGGCGTCCTCCCCCATCGAGGCGAAGGTAAGCGGGGCATAGCAACTCGGTCGGCTGCTGTCACCCTTCCCAGCAAGATCGGGCCAGCACGATCAAGGCGTCCAACGGCGATTTCCGAAAAAATTCAGCCGCCTGTCGGACACGCGCCGATCCGCCCGTCCTTGGATCAAAGATTTCCATGAACCGAACGCAGCGCTGAAGCGACCAACGCTCAGGCAGAGAGCTATTGGCTGAACGAGCATGAAAACGGCATCGACATTCCTGCAAATCCTTGCGCTCAGCGCCTGTTTTACAGCGCAGGTGCATGGCACGTTCTCGATGCCCGGCGTCAGGCAAGCGCTGCGGACAATAGCCGGTGCAAGCGGCCAAGGCACCTTGCCAGTCAGCGCCCCTGCCGAAATCGCCTGGAGCTAAGCCGCCATTCCGCCCGCCTGCGTCAGCAGAAACGCCTCGCCGCAGGCTTTGGCCAGATTGCGCACCCGCAAGATGTAACTCTGGCGCTCGGTGACCGAAATGACGCCGCGTGCGTCGAGCAGGTTGAAGACGTGGCTGGCCTTGATGCACTGGTCGTAGGCTGGGAAGACCATGCGGTGATATCCCTCCCCCTTGAGGGGAGAGTCGCCAGACAAGGTCTGGCCGGGAGGGGTCGCTGGTGCAGTGCTCGACGCCTGACCTGCGGTGCCTTCTGAGGCGACCCCCTCTGCCCGCTTCGCGGGCGTCTCCCCCTCAAGGGGGAAGATGGGCGCGCCGGCTTGTAGCAACGCCTTGCACTCGGCTTCGGCGTCTTCGAAATGGCGCAGCAACATCGCGGTGTTGGCAAATTCGAAATTATGGCGCGAATATTCCTGCTCGGCCTGCAGAAAGACGTCGCCATAGGTCACCTTGTCGGCGCCTTCACGACCGTTGAAGTTGAGGTCGTAGACGTTGTCGACGCCCTGCACATACATGGCCAGCCGTTCCAGCCCGTAAGTGAGCTCGCCCGCCACCGGCGCGCATTCGATGCCGCAGACCTGCTGGAAATAGGTGAACTGCGAGACCTCCATGCCGTCGCACCAGCACTCCCAGCCCAACCCCCAGGCGCCCAGTGTCGGGCTCTCCCAGTCGTCCTCGACGAAGCGGATGTCGTGCAGCAGTGGATCGATGCCGATCGCCGCCAGCGAGCCGAGGTATAGCTCCTGCAGATTGGGCGGATTGGGCTTCAGGATCACCTGGTACTGATAATAGTGCTGCAGCCGGTTCGGGTTCTCGCCATAGCGGCCGTCCTTGGGGCGGCGCGAGGGCTGGACATAGGCCGCGTTCCAGCGTTTTGGGCCGAGCGCGCGCAATGTCGTTGCCGGATGGAAGGTGCCGGCGCCGACTTCCATGTCGTAAGGCTGGAGGACGACGCAGCCATAGTCCGCCCAGTAATTATGCAAGGTCAGGATCAGCTCCTGGAACGAGCGGCTGGGGTGCATGTGGGCAGGGATATCAACGGTCACGGCGGCCTCCGGCGGGAAAGGCGGGATGCCGGCACGTCCTAGATGCCTGGCCAGCAAGCGTCAAGGCAGAGCGGAGTCAGGCCTTTGAAGGTGTTTCCTTCTCCCCTTGTGGGAGAAGGTGGCCGAGCGAAGCTCGGTCGGATGAGGAGTGTTCCAGCTTGGCACCGACGGCAATCCGTCCGACACCCCTCAACCGTCTCGGCGCTGCGCGCCGATCCACCTTCTCCCACAAGGGGAGAAGGAAAGAAGGGTCACCCCTTCGGCGCGGGCGCCGGCACGGGCTTTACGTTCGGGGTTTCCTGCGCCGTGTTGGATTCGATCGGCGGCAGGCCCTTCATCAGCTTTTGCTGCAAGGCGGCAAGCACGTCCGGGTCCGGCTTCAGGTCGCGGGCCTGGTTCCATTGGAAGGTGGCTTCCAGCTTGCGGCCAACGCGCCAGTAGACGTCGCCGAGGTGATCGTTGAGCACCGGATCCTCCGGCTTCAACGAAACGGCGCGTTCCATTTCGCGCACCGCGTCGTCGAACTGGCCAAGGCGGTAATAGGCCCAGCCCAGCGAATCGACGATGTAGCCGTCGCTCGGCCTCAGGTCGACGGCCTTCTGGATCATCGCGAGGCCTTCCTTGAGGTTCATGTTCTTGTCGACCCAGGAATAGCCGAGATAGTTCAGAACCTGCGGCTGGTCGGGGTAGAGCTCCAGCGCCTTGCGGAAATTCGACTCGGCCTTCGGCCATTCCTTCAGCCGCTCATAGGCGATGCCGCGCTGGTAGAAAATGTTCCAGTTGGCGGCGGTCGGCGTCTTCAGCACCTCGACTGCCTTGTCGTAAAGATTGGCGGCGGAGCGGAAATCCTCCTTCGAGGAATAGACGCCGCCGAGCGCCAGATAGGCGCGCATGTCGTCGGGATGCGCATCGACGATGGCCTTGAGGTGAGCGATCGCCTCATCGTTGCGGTCGAGATCGGCAAGGTTGAGGCCAAGCTGCAGGTCCGAAAGCTCCTTCAGCGGCGAGCCAGCGGGAATGCGGCGATAGAGCGCGATGGCGCCCTCGCCATCTTTCAACTGCTCGGCAACGGCGGCAAGCTGAACGAGCGCCGCGTCGTTGTCGGGCCGCAGCGCCAGGGCATATTGCAGATAAAGCCGCACGAATGGCTCGCCGCCGCCGCGGTTGAGCGCGGTGGCGAGATCGAGCAGGATTTCCGAGGCGCCGTCCGACGGACCGGCAACGAAGGGCTCGATCTTTTCGCCCTTGTTGATCTTGTCGCGAAGGGCCGCAATCTCGACCTTGCCGGGGGCGAACGCCTCGGCCTTGTCGAGCACCGACAGCGCCTTGGCCTTGTCGCCTTTGCGGGCGAGGAAAGAGGCGTACGCCTGCGCGTTGCGCATCCATGTTTCGGGGGCCGCACCGCCTGCCGCCGTGTCCTGCACGGTGGCGGTGTAGAGCGCATCCGCCCTGTCGGGCAGGCCGGAGGCGTCGGCAATCAAGGCGCGGTGGAAGGACTTGAACAGGCTGAACCAGTCGGGGCCCTGCAGCTTGTCGATAGAAGCCATGGCCTCGCCGGCGTCACCCGCACCCTGCTTGGCCCAGCCGGTCATGACGCCGGAGATCAGCCGGTCGAGATCGGATTCGAGCGACAGCTTGAGCCAGTATTCGGCCTTGGAGAAATCCTTCTTGTGGAAGGAATCGATGGCCAGCGCCAGGCGCGAGAAGCGCTCGACGTCGGGAACCGCCTTGAGCTTGTCAGCATAGACCAGGGATTCGTCGAAGCGCCCCTGCGCGATCAGCGACAGCATCAGGCTTTGCTGCAGTCCCGTATCGTTCGGATCGAAGGCAAGCGCCTGCTTGTAATAGGAAATGGCGCTGTCGAGGTCGTTGTCGCCGTCGGCAATCCTGGCGGCGAGATAGGCCCCCGAGAAGGATGTGATCCTGACCGGCTCGGCGGTCTGTTTGGCATGCGCCGGCAAAGCCGAGATCGCCATGCCCGTCGCGATTGCCAGCCCCGTCAGCCAGCGCGCATATCCTTGCCGCATCATATCCCTTTCAGCCAAACGCCATCTCCGCGTCAGCGGGATCGCCGTAGACTCGATTTTTACAGGTAAAGCATGGCCTTTTTGGGGTCGGGCTTCAACCCGGCCCGAATTCACAATCGGGTCAAGCAATTAATAAACCATGCCGAAAGGGCCTGAACTGCGACCCTTGACCGCGTGGCGTCCGCTTTGGCGCTGCCTGTGCGGTGCTATTTCCCGACGCCGTAAGCGATCCATAAGCGCCAACGGTTGAAAGCTTCCGCCATGCAACTTTGCGTGGCAGGATGAGATTTCAATTCTTACTTCGCCAGCCATGGGGGCGCCGATGCTGGAAGTGCCGCGCGACGAAGAAGCCTTCGCCATCGTCGATCGTATCTACGAAGCAGCGTTCGCCGCCGAGCTGTGGCCGGGAGCGTTGGAAGCGACCAGTGCGATCACGCGCTCGGCAAGCGGCTCGATTTTCATGATCAGCGATCATTCCCCGCTTCGCGCCATCGGCGAGGCGCAGGCCGAGCCCTTGATCGACGCTTTCATGGCAGATTGGAAATTTTCCGAGAGCGTGCAGCGCATGTGCAGCACTCAGCCGGCAAGCTTCGTGCGGGTCGACGACTTCATGACGGGAGAGGAGATCGAGCGGGACCCGATCTATGCGTGGGCAAGAAATTTCGGCGTCGGATCGCCCGTCTGCACGTCGATTCCCATGCCGAGCGGGGAGCTTGTCCTGTTCGTCTTCCAGCGCTGGCTGAAGGACGGCAAGTACGATCAAGCGGCGATCGACCTGCTGAACGGACTGCGTCCGCATCTGGCGCGGGCCGGCCTTGTTGCCGCGCGTCTTGGCACGGAACGGGCCAGGACCGCCGCATCGGCGCTGGGCGAAATCGGACTGCCGGCCGCTGTCATGAGCGGATCAGGCCGCGTGCTGACGGTCAACCGCCTGCTGGAAGATATGAAGGACGTGTTCATCCCCCAAGCCGGCGGCGGCATGGTGCTTGCGGACCTATCTGCAAACGCGCTTTTCCAGCAAGCCATCATGCACAACGACGACCATCGCGTTGTGCGGTCCATCCCTGTCCCAGCCGTCGAGGGGCGGCCTGCGCTGATCGTTCACCTTTTGCCTTTGCGCCGTGCCGCACATGATATTTTTTCGGGCGCCGATATTCTCGTTGCGGCAACCGCGCTCAGCACCAGCACGACCGTTCCGTCGCCCGACATCCTTTCGGGCCTGTTCGACTTGACGCCGGCCGAAGCCCGGCTCGCCGTCGCGCTTGCCTCCGGCCGTTCCGTACAGGAGGCCGCCCTCGAAATCGGCATCGCCGTCAAATCGGCCCGCACCTATCTCGAGCGAATCTTCCGAAAAACCGGCACTAGCCGCCAAAGCCAGCTGATGGCCTTGCTGAAAAGCGCGAGGCCGTTCCCATGATCGCGGTCAGCCGACCGGTTCTGATGTTGCAAGATTGCAACGGCCAGGACTGGAAACGCTGCAAAAACAGGGATTTTTCGGTGAACTGTAGGCATTTGCCGACTGTCCGAAGCGCGCCGGTTCCATGCAGTCTCTCATCCACTGATGGCGGATTTTGGAAACGCGCTCGGCGCGGCCGGCGAAAAGGGGATTGATTGCGATGCAGGCTTATGCGCGAAAGAGCATTGGACGAATGTCGGCCATCTGCGTGCCCGTCGCCGGGAGCGTAGTCGTCACGGCAGCCCTCTGCCTGGCCTTTGCTCCTACACCGGCAAGCGCCTTTGTATGCGAGGAGGTAGGCGGTGGCGGTGACGGCGCTACAGCTCCAGCGCTAGGCATGGCGTGCGGCTCCGGCGCCCACGCCGATGGCATCTTGGCTACTGCGGTCGGAGATACTGCCCGTTCTAATGGACAGGCCAGCACCGCTGTTGGCGTAGGGGCACGGGCCGGGTATCCCGTCAACCATGATAATCCAGGTACAACGGCAATCGGCGCCTTTGCTGAGGCTGGCGCGGGAGGCCCGAACCAGGCCGGTGCCACTGCGCTTGGCACCAACGCCAAGGCGAATGCGGAGAATGCCACAGCGCTCGGCAATCACGCCGAGGCCAACTTTTCCGACTCAGTCGCCATAGGCCAGGGTGTGACCACGACACGCGCCAATCAGGTGGCTATCGGCGACAGCGATGCCACCTACACGCTCGCGGGCGTCAACAGTCAAGCCAGCAAGGATGCCCAGAGCGGACCGAAATATCTGGTGACGTCCGACGCCGCGGGCAATCTAGCGACGGCATCCGTCAACATCGACGAGCTCGAGGGCCTGGTCGACGACGTTGCAGCCCATACCACCCAGATCGCCTCGCTAAACACCACAGTCAGCGGTCACACGACGCAGCTTGCCGATCACGAGACGCGCATCACCGACAACACCAATACGCTCAACCTGCACACCGCGCAGATATTCAGCCTCGACAGCCGCACCACGATCAACGAGACCAATATCGCCTTGCTCGACGGCCGCGTCGGCGCGCTGGAGGGCGGCTTGCAGGATCTTGGCGAGCAGGTCAGCGAAAACCGCTCGGAAGCCCGCGCCGGAACGGCGCTTGCCCTGGCGACGGCGGGACTGCGTTACGACGACAGGCCCGGCAAATTGTCGATGGCCGGCGGCTTTGGCCACTTCAAAGGTCAATCGGGCCTGGCGCTCGGTTTCGGCTATAGCACAAGCCTGGATTTCCGCCTCAACGCCGCCGTGTCGGCCTCGACAAACCGCGGCGATGTCGGCGTCAGCGTCGGCGCATCGTGGACACTGAACTGATGCAGCCGGCATGAGCTCGATGCTGCCGGGATCGGTTCGATCGGCAGGCAGAATGTTGCTGGCAGCCTTCGTGCTGGCGACGGCCGTTCAGCTGCTTGTCCCGCCTGCCCTGGCGCAAACGTCGAAAACCCAGAAATCCGCCAAGCCGCAAGCGCCGAAGCCGGCCAATATCGACCGCAACGGCGTGCTGATCCTGGTGCGCGCCTCGCTGCTGGCGCTCGACCAGGCCAACAAAACCGGCAATTATACGGTGCTGCGCGATCTCGGCGCGCCGGGCTTCCAGGCCAACAATGCGGCCAAACTGGCCGAGATCTTCGCCAGCCACCGCAATGACGGCATCGACCTCGGCGGCGTCGCGGTGCTGGAGCCGCAGCTGACATTGTTGCCGCAGATCGAGCCCAACGGCATGCTGCATATGGCCGGTTTCTTTCCCTCGGTGCCGATGCAGGTCAATTTCGAGCTGTTGTTTGCGCCGGTCGAGCGACAATGGAAGGTGTTCGGCATCTCGGTTGCGCTCGGCAGGGCCGGCCCGGAAGCGCCGGCGACGGAGCCGGAACCGCCAAAGCCTGTCGCCACCGAAATACCCGACCCGCCGACGCCGGCGGTCAATCCCAGAAGGGCCGCCGAACAAGCCGGCAAATGAGGCGTCATGGCCCCGAACCTCAGGGGGCTTGCGAAAGGCTTGCGTCCAGCGCCTGCATGGCGACGGTGACAAGATCGTGCAGCCGCTTTTTCGGCACGCCGTCGCGTGCTTGCACCGAAAGGCCGTGCATCAGCGTGGCGTAATGGTCACCCAGCGCCTCGGCATCGGTATCCGGCTTCAATTCGCCATCGCGCACGGCCTTTTTCAATCGCTCGACGATCGACGCGGTACGCGCCAGCCGATGCTCCGCCAGCCATTGCAGCACGGCGTCATTTTCGACGGCGCAATTGGTGGCGGCCGCCACCACCATGCAGCCCTGCGGCCGCCCGGGCCTCGTATAAATTTCTACGGCGTCGCGAAGCATGCGCTCGATGACGCGCCGGACATTTGGTTCTTCCTGCAGCGCGCGCGTGGCAAAGCCGCCCTCATTGGCCTCGTAAAGCGCCACCGCTTCGCGAAACAGATCCTCCTTCGAGCCGAAGGCGGCATAGATGCGCGCCGATGCGAGACCAAGCGCCGATACGAGATCGGCCATCGAGGTGCCCTCGTAGCCGCGCCTCCAGAAAGCGTCGCGGGCTTTCTCCAGCGCCTGGTCGCGGTCGAATTCCCTTGGCCTGCCTGCCATGGCGGTCTCCAATTTTTGTCGATCATTAAATAATTGTCGACAAGGAGTCCGACATGAGTTCACTCGATCAAGGCGCGCCGCTCGGGGCGATAACGCAGGGAGCAAGCAGGGCGAAACATGGCGCAACGCTGGCGTTGCTCGCCTTCGCGCAGCTCATCATCTCGCTCGACCTCAACATCGTCTTCGTGGCGCTGCCGGAGATCGGCGCCGGCCTCGGATTTTCAGGCCAGACCCTGCAGTGGGTGGTCAGCGCCTACACCGTGTTCACCGGCGGCTTCCTGCTGTTCGGCGGCCGGGCCGCCGACCTGATCGGCCAGCGCCGCGTCTTCATCTTCGCGCTCTGGCTCTACGCACTTTCGTCCCTCGTCGGTGGCCTGGCCTGGTCGCCGGAAATCATCATCGCGGCACGCGCCGTGCAAGGCATCGGCGCCGCGTTCCTGTTTCCGGCGACGCTGTCGCTGATCAACCGCCTGTTCGCCGAAGGGCCGGAACGCAACCGGGCGCTCGCCGTCTGGGGCGGCGCGGGCGCCAGCGGCCTGACGCTCGGTTCGCTTGCCGGCGGGTTTCTGACCAGCGCCTTCGGCTGGCCGTCGGTCTTCTATGTCAACGTGCTGCTGGCCGGGATCGCCATCATCGCGGCTTTCGCCATCATCCCGCGCGATCGCAAGTGGCACGAGCAGCGCAGCTTCGATCTGCCGGGCGCCCTGACCGTCACCGCCGGCGCGACGCTGCTTGTCTTCACCCTGGTTCAAGGGCCCGGATATGGCTGGGGCTCTGGCGCAATCATCGCCAGCGCGCTGCTGGCGGCATTGTTTCTGATTGCCTTCACCGTGATCGAGGCCAACAGCGCCGACCCGCTGATGCCGCTGCGCCTGTTCCACAACCGCAGCCTTGTCGCCGGCATGACGATAACCTTCCTCTACATGGCCACTTTCGGAGCGCTGCCCTACTTCCTCACCGTGCTGCTGCAGAACGTGCACGGCTTCACTGCCTTGCAGACGGGCCTCGCCTTTCTCGTGCCGTCGGTCGCCATCGCCACCGGTACGCAAGCCGGCGAGCGTCTGGCAACGCGCTTTTCGACGCGCAGCACGCTGGTCGGCGGCATGATCGTCGGCGCGGTCGGGACAGCATTGATGGTATCAGGCGCGACCGCGGAGAGCAGCTATCTGGCCCTCGTACCTGGCCTGATCGTCTCCGGCGTCGGACAAGGCATCGTCTGGACCGCAATGTGGATTGCCGCCGCTTCCGGCGTTGCCCATGACCAGCAAGGCGTCGCCTCGGGGATGGCTTCGACGACGCTCAATGTCGGCAACGCCATCGGCATGGCCGTGCTGATTGCGATTGCGAACAGCCAAATCGGCGAATTGTCCGGCAATGCGTTGAAAATTGCCGTCGCCGACGGCATCCAGGTCGCCTTCTGGCTCGCGGCGGCGGGCATCGTCGTTAGCCTGCTGGCAGCAATGGTTCTTCCGGCAAAGGCTCGATGAGAACAAGCGCGGGGCGCCGATGCCTTTCAATTCACCCGGCTGATGCAGAAATCGATGACGTCGATCAGCGCCGATTTCTGCGGCGTCGCCTCGAGCGGCGCCAGCGCGTCGCGGGCGATCTCGCCGAAATGGCGGGCGCGCCCGATGGTGTCGGCAATTGCGCCGTGGCGGAGCATCAGGCCGATTGCCTTTTCCAGCCCGGCATCGTCGGCGGCATTGTCCTCGATGGCGCGTTTCCAGAAGCTGCGCTCGGCCTTGGTGCCGCGCCGATAGGCGAGGATCACCGGCAGCGTGACCTTGCCCTCGCGGAAATCGTCGCCGACATTCTTGCCGAGGTCCTTGCTGGTGCCGCCGTAATCCAGCGCGTCATCGATCAGCTGGAAGGCAAGGCCGAGATTCATGCCGTACGAGCGGAGTGCTGCGCGATCATTGCGCGTCGCCTGAGCGATGACCGGGCCGACCTCGGCGGCGGCCGAAAACAGCGCCGCGGTCTTGGCCTTGATCACCGCGAAATGCTCGTCCTCGGTGGTCTCGAGGTTCTTGGCGGCGGCAAGCTGCATCACCTCGCCTTCGGCAATCACCGAGGCCGCACTCGACAGGATGTCGAGCGCTTCAAGCGAGGCGACATCGACCATCATGCGAAAGGCCTGGCCGAGCAGGAAATCGCCGACCAGAACACTGGCCTGATTGCCCCAGATCATACGCGCCGTCTTTTTGCCGCGCCGCATGCCGCTTTCGTCGACGACGTCGTCGTGGAGAAGTGTCGCGGTATGCATGAATTCGACCGATGTGGCGAGCTTGACATGGCCGTCGCCGGAATAGCCGAACATCTGGGCGGCGGCGAGCGTCAGCATCGGCCGCAGCCGTTTGCCGCCCGACGAGATCAGATGGTTGGCTATCTCCGGAATCATCTCGACATCGGAGCCGGCCTTCGACAGGATCAATTTGTTGACGCGCCCCATGTCGGCCGCGGTCAGGTCGATGAGGTCCTTTATCGAGGCGGCTTCGCGCTTCCCGTTTTCAATGTTGAGAACGACACCCACGGCAAAACTCCCAACCTCGATATGCACGACGGCAACATGGTCCCTGGACAGACTCTAGGGTGTCACCCACCGGCGCGGCAAGAGGCGAATTGGCGCGCCGGCTCTGGTACATGATCACGCCTACGTTTACATCAACGCCGCAAACTGCGAGTTTAGGGCCATGATCTATCGATATGGTCGAAATGGCGCCTGAAACGGCTGCAAGCTGCGTCGTCGAACCGCTCGGCCGGGGGAAAGACCCCGACCTTCGCGCTTCTCCTCGCATCTTCTTGCCGTTTCAGGCGCCATTTCGACCAATATCGATAGATCATGGCCCTAATCCGATGATAGAGCTCATCCGCACCAACGACGCCGTCATCATTTCGTTTGTCGAATCGCTGATGCGCGATGCCGGCATCGGCTGTTTCGTCGCCGACCAGAATATGAGCGTTCTCGACGGCTCGATCGGCATCCTGCCCCGCCGTGTCATGGTGGACGCCGACAAGGCCGATGCGGCGCGGCGCATCCTGACGGATGCTGGCATCGCCAACGAGATCCGCCAAAAATAATGTCCGCGTCGCCCGCTGCCCTTGTCCCGGACATGCCGGCTCATACGGTCGATGCCTTTCATCGCGGTCGCTTCTGGCTGGTGCAGCCGAGAAAGGCGGGCCACCGCGCCGGCATGGATGCGATGATGCTGGCGGCTGCCGTGCCGTCCTCGTTCGCCGGGCGGCTTGCCGACTTTGGCGCGGGTGCCGGTGCCGCCGGCCTGGCGGTCCTGTCGCGCTGCCCCGGTGCCGCGGCCGTGCTCGTCGAGCGTTCCCCGGAAATGGCGGCCTTCGCCACCACCACGCTTACCCATCCCGGCAATGCGCATCTCAGCGACCGCGCTTCGGTGCTCGTCGCCGATGTCGCGCTGTCGGGCCGGGCGCGAACGGCCGCCGGCCTCGAGGACAACAGCTTCGATTTCGTCATCATGAACCCGCCGTTCAATGCCGCCGAGGATCGCGCGACGCCCGATCCGCTGAGAAAGGCCGCGCATGTCTCGGAGGATGGGCTGTTCGACAGCTGGATCCGCAGCGCGGCCGCGGTGGTCAGGCCGGGCGGCGAGCTGGCCGTCATCGCCCGGCCGGAACAGCTCGGCGCCATCCTCGATGCCATTGCCGGCCGCTTCGGCGACGCCGAGATGCTGGCCGTCCACCCTCGCCCCGAGGCGGCAGCGATCCGCATCGTCGTCCGGGCAATTCTCGGCGCACGCGGCAAACTGTCGATCCGGCCGCCGCTGATGCTGCATGCCTATTCAGGCAATGGCCCCTCGGAACGGGCGGAGCTGATCAATAACGGGCTGGCGTCGCTGTTCGGAGACTGATCCATTTTGATTGCCGGGGTGACGGCATTGCCGTTGGCCGGCGAATTCCTACATGCCTCAAGCATATCGACCGGAGACAGCCCCCTCGTGAAACGCCTTTTCAACCGCCTGCTGCCGAAGTCCTGGCGCTCCACCGTCGTCACCATTCCGGTCATCCGGCTGCACGGCACGATCATGCCCGGCGGCGGCCAGTTCCGGCCGAGCCTGTCGCTCGCTTCCACCGCCGGCCTTCTCGAAAAGCTGTTTTCCTTCGACGCGCCGGCGGTCGCCATCTCGATCAATTCGCCAGGTGGTTCGCCGGTGCAGTCGCGGCTGATCTTCAGGCGCATCCGCGACCTGGCGAGCGAGAAGAACAAGAAAGTCCTGGTTTTCGTCGAGGACGTGGCGGCCTCGGGCGGCTACATGATCGCGGTCGCCGGCGACGAGATCTTTGCCGACCCGTCCTCCATCGTCGGCTCGATCGGCGTGGTGTCGGCCTCGTTCGGCTTTCCGGAGCTGTTGAAGAAGATCGGCGTCGAGCGCCGCGTCCACACCGCCGGCCAGAACAAGGCGGTGCTCGACCCGTTCAAGCCGGAAAAGAAGGAAGACGTCGAGCGCCTGAAGGCGCTGCAGCTCGAGGTCCACGAGACCTTCATCGATCTCGTCAAGGACAGGCGCGGCAGCAAGCTCAAGGACGATCCCGACCTGTTCACCGGACTTTTCTGGACGGCCAAAAAGGGGCTGGAGCTCGGGCTGGTCGATGCGCTCGGCGACATGCGCAGCGTGCTGAAGAGCCGTTTCGGGCCGAAAACCCAGCTCAAGCTGATCACCGCACCGCGCGGCCTGTTCGGCCGCTTCGGCCTGTTCGGCTCGAGCTTTTCGGCGCCCGATATCGCCGCCGCCGCGGCAAGCGGCGTCATCGATGCGGCGGAAGAGCGCGCGCTGTGGGCGCGCTTCGGGCTTTGAAAAGCCGGTGAAAGCGTCTAGCATAAATCATTAACCGACCCGACCGGCCGCCTTGCCGGCCTTGCGAGGGAGGAGTTTGACATGCCCCAGATCATTTTCTTCGCCGTCGTCGGCATTGCCGCCTATTTCGGCTACCGCTCCTTCGTCAGAGAAGCCGAGCGGGTGACCGCCAAGGTGCGGCGTACCGAAAAGCAGGCCGCCAACGGTACAATGGGAACATTGGTCAAGGACCCGAAGACCGGCGAATACCGTCTGGCCAAGGATTGACCGTCGTCCCCCTCGCGGCCGAGCCAGTGAACGCCGAGGCCAGCATCCGGGCGTCGCATGCGCACGCCAAGATAAATCTCGCGCTGCACGTCACCGGTCGGCGCGCCGACGGTTATCACACGATCGAAAGCCTGGCTGTGTTCACGCGCTTCGGCGATCGCATCGAGACGGAACTTGCCGACAGCGATGGGTTTTCCGTGTCCGGCAAATACGCCTCCGCGGTGCCGGTCGACGACAATAATCTGGTGGTGAGAGCGCGCGATGCACTGCGGCGCGAGGCCGGTCCCCAGCACGCACCGGCTGTCGCCATCAGGCTCGAAAAGAACCTGCCGGTCGCGTCCGGTGTCGGCGGCGGATCGAGTGACGCGGCGGCTGTGCTGCGCGCCCTGGTCCAGACCTGGGGACTTGATGTCGGCGATGCCGAACTGGCGCGGATCGGCCTGTCGCTCGGCGCCGACGTGCCGATGTGCCTCGCAGCCAGACCGCTGATAGCCCGCGGCGTCGGCGACGAGCTGACGCTCGTGCCGGGTTTCCCAGCGCTGGGTCTGGTGCTCGTCAATCCCGGCACTGCCGTCTCGACGGCCGACGTGTTCGAGGCGCTTGGCCGCCGCGACAATGCGGGGCTGCCGCCGCTGCCGCGCAACCTCGACTTCCACGGCATCCGCAACTGGCTGGAGATCACCCGCAACGATCTCGAGCCTGCGGCGCGCGCAATCCAGCCCGCCATCGGCAAGGCGATTTCCGTGCTCAACAAGGCCGGAGCCGGTTTTGCCAGGATGTCCGGTTCAGGCGCCACCTGCTTCGGGCTGTTCGAGACCGGCAATGTGGCCAAGCGCGCGGCTGTCGATATTCGCAGCCGCCATCCCGACTGGTTTGTTGCAGCGACGCGAAGCGTGACATCGGAGGTTGATGCCCATGGCCAGGATTGACGAGAGCCGCCCCTTCGTTCCCGTGCGCATCGCGGTGCTGACCGTTTCCGATACGCGCAGCCTCGCCGACGACAAATCCGGGCAGACGCTGGCCGACCGCATTGCCGAGGCCGGCCATGTCCTGGCCGCCCGCGACATCGTCACCGACGACCGCGACAAGATCCGCGACAAGGTCCTGGGCTGGTCGAAGGACGATGCGATCGATGTCGTCATCACCACCGGCGGCACCGGCTTCACCGGCCGCGACGTGACGCCGGAAGCGCTGGAGCCGATCTTCGAAAAGCGCATGGACGGCTTTTCCGAAGTGTTCCACCGCATCTCCTACGACAAGATCGGCACTTCGACGATCCAGAGCCGGGCGACCGGCGGCGTCGTCAATGCCACCTTCGTCTTCGTGCTGCCGGGCTCGCCCGGCGCCTGCAAGGACGCCTGGGACGGCATCTTGAAGCCGCAGCTCGACTACCGGCACATGCCCTGCAACTTCGTCGAGATCATGCCGCGGCTGGACGAGCATTTGCGGCGCGGCTGAGACGAACCGAGGTATCAGCCAAGCGACCTCGGTTTAGCGAATGACCGGCTCGCCGTGAAAACGCCGGCGCGACGGCGGCGAGACGCCGAAGCCGACTTCCATCATCAGCCGCGGGGTGCGCGTCGGCACGGTACCCATATGGAAGCCGAACGGGTCCTCGACAAAGCCGAGGCCGGCCTGCCCGGTCAGCGTGACCGGGCTCTGCTCGCCATAGACGCCCAGCACCTCTTCCGCCGAATGGCCGACCAGCAGCGTCAGCTGGTGCTTCAGGATGCGCCGGTTGTGGGAGCCGCGGACATAGACATGCGGCCCGGTGTCGTTGTCGACCGGCACCAAGTAGAAGAAAAACTTCAGCATGCGCCAGTCGTCGAGGTCGAAATGGTATTTGCCGAGCGAGGCCATGTTCTTGTCGGCGTCCGAGACGCCACCGGTCGGAAAGCTCCACCAGACGCGGGTCGTGATCAGCTTGGCCTGGCTGCCGAGATAGTGCGCTGCGATATCGAGAAGCAGCGGATCGCGCTGCACGGCGACCGCAGCGTTGCAGTCGAGGACCCGTTCGAAATAGTGACCGCTGAGCAGCGGGCGGCCGAAATGCTTTTCGGCATCGGCGTGTTTTTCGGGCAGGAATTCCAGCCGGCGGTCGAAATTGCCGAAGCATGGCGTGCGCTCGGCGAAGCGGGCAATCTCCTCATGGATGGCGGCCGGCAGCATCAGGCCCGAATAGAGCCCCTCGGTGCGCAGCGCGCCGACGACGGCATCGCGATCGACGCCGGCGAACATCGTTTCACCGACGTTGCGCGCCGGCCGAACGGGCTTTGCACCGCGCCAGTGCAGCCGCCGCGCCGGCATGGTGCGGGCTAGCATGAACATCGGCAGCCATGCCGGATTCTCGCGAAGGTCGGAAAGATAGGTCGGGATGCGGGCGGCGATGCGGCGCAGCGTGCCGCCGTTGCGTGCGATCGCCTCGAGGCTTGCGGCGCCGGACTTGTCAGGGCTTGAAAGGGTCATCGGGGTCCTCAAAATGTCGAGGGAACAGCATCGACGTTAGTCGTCGCCGCTCCGGCACACCCCAAACCCTATTCGCCCATATCGCTGGGAATGGTAACCCCCGGCCAGATTTTGTGCAATGCACAATAAACCACGACCCGCCAGAAAATTTGCTTGGGCGTTCCCCGGACCGGGACGGTAAGCCGTCACTTCCGCGGCGCGACCCAGATCTCGGCGTGGAGCCTCCTGGTCGCCAGCCCGCGGGCAATCGCTTCGGCGCTGCGGGCGTTCTTCGACAGCGCCGCGGCCTGTCGCTTGCTGATCACCAAGCCTTCGGCGAGAGCGCGATTTCCGGCAAAGACCCGCGACAGGAACGGCGCGCGGCTGCCGCGTGCCCGCGAAAATCGCGCCGCCATGGTTTGCCTCGCCGTATGAGCGACGACCTCGTCGATCCAGCCCTCTCCCAGCCGCGCGCCCGGTTCCAGCAAAAGCAGCCAGTCGCCCTTGGCCTGCCTGATGCCGGCGGCGATGCCGCCGCTGACATAGTGGCAGCCGGCATGTTCGGCGACGCGGTGCGTCTGATCGGTCGAGCCGGTGTCGCAGACGAGAACGTCGCGCACCACGCCTTCGACCGCGCCGCCGATCAGCGAGGCGAGCGTGCGGGCAAGGCCCTCCTCGTCATTCAGGGTTTCGATCAGGACGCTGAGCATGTTTAGCCGAATAGCGGAAAGCGGTGGGCAGCGCCAGTTTTTGCGGCGCGCCGCGAGAAAGTTCTTGATTTGTTCTCATCGATACGATAGGAATACATTCATGAGCAGAGCGAATCGACAGCGGGCGGACAGTCCCTGGGAAAGGGCCAAAATGGAACAGATCGTGCGTGCCGATATTGCCGCCTTCGGCGCTGGCAGGGCCGAGATGGCGAATGCGATGATCGAGCAGAGCGGCATGCGCGTCCGCCCGGACCGCAATCGCGGCAGGTCGGCGGGCATCAATCCGTCCGGCCGTTTCGAGCCGGTCAGCCGGCACGTGTTCGACGACGGCTGGAATTCGCTGGAGGAGCTGCCGCCCTTCAAGACCGAGGTACAGGTCGAGAAGCCGCGCACCATCATCACCCGCAACGAATCGCCCGATATCTCCTTCGACCGCTCGATCAATCCCTATCGCGGCTGCGAACATGGCTGCGTCTATTGTTTCGCGCGGCCGACGCACAGCTTCATGGGCCTGTCGCCGGGGCTGGATTTCGAATCGAAGCTGTTTGCCAAGCCGGATGCGGCGCGGCTGCTCGACAAGGAATTGTCCAGGGATAATTACCAGCCGCGCACCATCGCCATCGGCACCAATACCGATCCCTACCAGCCGATAGAGAAGCAATACCGGATCATGCGCGAGATCCTCGAAGTGCTGGAGGCGCGCGGGCATCCGGTCGGCATCGTCACCAAATCGGCGCTGGTGACACGCGATATCGACATTCTGTCACGCATGGCCGAACGCGGGCTGGCCAAGGTGGCGTTGTCGGTGACGACGCTCGACCGCATGCTGGCGCGCACCATGGAGCCACGCGCGTCGACGCCGACCAAGCGGCTGGAGGCGATCAGGCAGCTTTCGGATGCCGGCATACCGGCCTCGGTCATGGTCGCGCCGATCATCCCCGGACTGACCGACCCGGAGATGGAGCGCATCCTCGATTCGGCGCAGGCAGCGGGGGCACGCGAGGCCGGCTATGTGCTGCTGCGCCTGCCGCTGGAGGTCGCGCCGATCTTCAAGGACTGGCTGCTGCGCCATTATCCCGATCGCTATCGCCACGTCATGTCGCTGATCCGTTCGATGCGCGACGGCAAGGACTACGATTCGGAATGGGGCAAGCGCATGAAAGGCTCCGGCCCGTATGCCTGGCAGATCGGCCGGCGTTTCGAAATCGCTGCCAAACGGCTCGGCCTCAACGCCGAGCGGCGCTCGCTGAGGACCGACCAGTTCGTCCCCGCCGCCAAGGCAACCGAGCAGTTGATGCTGCTGTGACAAAGCGTCTCGCGCCAGCCGGTTGAAACGGCCGGCAACAGGCAAAAATCCCGTCCGGCCTGTCCTGTCCCCGGGCTTGCAGACGGTAGCCCCTCCTGGTCCGGTGCCCCGCCCGACCCGGAGGGACTTGCGGAGAATCGGAGCCGATGCGAACCTCGCCGCACCATGGCTCGCCCGCGTTCCGATTCTCCGCTTCTCTTCGAAATTGTCGAGAAACCCGACTTCTCGTTCGAGACGAGGGCGATGGCCGAAGGCCTTTGGCCGGTGGCGGGAATGGACGAGGCCGGCCGCGGCCCGCTCGCCGGGCCGGTAGTGGCTGCAGCGGTGGTGCTCGATCCAGCCAACATCCCCGACGGCCTCGACGATTCCAAGCGGCTGACGCATTTGCAGCGTGAGGCGCTGTTCCTGAAAATCCTCGGCTCCGCGCTCGCCGTATCGATGGCGTCGGTCAGCGCCGAAGGCATCGATGCCTCCAACATCCTCAAGGCCAGCCTGGAGGCGATGCGCCGTGCCGTGGCCGGCCTGTCAATCCGGCCGAAGCTGGCACTGGCCGACGGCCGCGACGTGCCGCCCGGCCTGCCCTGCGAGGGCAAAGCGCTGATCAAGGGCGACCAGCGCTCGCAGTCGATCGCCGCAGCCTCGATCGTCGCCAAGGTGTTGCGCGACCGCATGATGTGCGGCTGCGGCAGCCATCATGCGCATTACGGCTTCGAACTGCATATGGGCTACGCCACTGTCCGCCATCGCACGGCGATCGATCTGCACGGGCCAGTGGCACGGCTGCACCGCGCCTCCTTCGCGCCGTTCCGGTTCGGCGGCACCGAGGTGCTGGAGGAAGAGGGTTTTTCGGGTTTGGATTGAGCGACCCTGTCGGCTAGGCGTAATCTCCCCCCTCGAGGGGGAGATGTCGCCAAAGGCGACAGAGGGGGTCGGTACGTCCTGGCGCGACGCCATGCGGGACGAAAGAGAAGGCTGGCGCTTCACGCGCGGCGACCCCCTCTGGCCTGCCGGCCATCTCCCCCTCGAGGGGGGAGATTACGCGCTCTGCCGCTTTCGCTAACAAAAAAGCCGCCAGGTTTCCCGGGCGGCCTCGATGACTTGTAGATGCAGCCGTTCAGTTCAGCTTCGACTTCAAATCCTGCAGTGAGGCATTGAACAGGTCGGCGCCGGCCTTGGCGTCGATCTTGCCGGCCAGCAGCGCGCGCGCGGCTTCCACCGCGATATCGACGGCGCTGGCACGCACTTCGCCGATTGCTTCGCGCTCGGCCTGGCCGATCTTCTGCTCGGCCAAAGCGGTACGCCGGGCGACATAGTCCTCGGTCTTCTTGTGCGCCTCGGCGGCAAGCATGTCGGCTTCACGCTTGGCGGCGGCAACGATGGCCGCCGCCTCCTGCTCGGCTTCCTTGCGCTTGCGCTGGTATTGGCCAAGCAACTGCTGGGCCTCTTCGCGCAACCGGCGCGCCTCCTCGAGCTCGGAGCTGATCTTGTCGGCACGCGCATCGAGCGCCTTGGCGATCATGCCCGGCACCTTGATGTAGATGGCGATGCCGAGGAAGATTACGAGGGCAACCGTTGCCCAAAGCGTCGCGAGAGATGTGGCGTCCATGATGCGCTCCTCACCCGGCCACGGATTTGACCGCGGCCGCGATTTCGGCCTTGCTGGCCTTGCCGCCGACAAGCGCCTCGACGATGGCCGAAGCGGTGTCCTCGGCGATCGTGCCGACTTCCTTCATGGCATTGGCCTTGATGGAAGATATGCGCGCCTCGGCCTCGCCAAGCTTCTGGTCAAGCGCTGCCTCGATCGTCTTGCGGGCAGCTTCGGCTTCCGCCTTGGCCGCATCGTTGGCCTGCTGGCCGATCGCATTGGCCTTGCCCTTGGCTTCCGCCAATTCCTGCTCATAGGCGGCAACGGCGGCGTCGGCCTCGCTTTTCAGCCGGGCAGCATGATCGAGATCCTGCGTGATGCGGTCGTTGCGCACGTCGATGATACCGCCGACGCGCGGCATCACGACCCGTTTCAAGAAGAGGTAGAACAGCCCGAAAGTGATTGCCAGCCACACCAGCTGTGACGGGTACGTCGCCGGATTGAAGGGCGGGAACGTGCCGTGCGCTTCGGCAGGCACGCCGGTCCCAGCGCTGCCGCCTTCGACGGCGGGCGCGGACTCTTGCGCAAAGGCAGATGTCACGAACATGGGCTATCCCCGAAATTCAGGCCCGCCGCAGGATCGCGGCCGGCCTGTTCAATTCTTCCCAATGTTCAGCCGAACAAGCATTCAGCCGAACAGAGCGAGAAGCGCGATGAGAAGCGAGAAAATACCCAGCGCTTCGGTCACGGCGAAGCCGAAAATCAGGCGGCCGAACTGGCCGTCGGCGGCCGACGGGTTGCGCAGCGCGCCCGCCAGATAGCTGCCGAAAATGTTGCCGAGGCCAATGCCCGCGCCGCCCATGCCGAGGCATGCGATGCCGGCGCCGATGTACTTTGCTGCTTCTGCGTCCATTTGTTCAACTCCTTTGGATCTAAAATTCGGTTGCAAATTCGATCCGGCGGCAATGCCGGAAAACCTTGTCAGTGCCCGGGATGCAGGGCGTCGTTGAGATACATGCAGGTCAGCACGGCAAAGACATAGGCCTGCAGGAACGCGACCAGCAGCTCCAGCGCCGTCAGCGCCACGGCCATCGCCAGCGGCAGAACCGAGCCCGCCACGCCGACCGCGCCGAGCGCGCTCAGGCTGACGACAAAGCCCGAGAACACCTTCAGCGTGATGTGACCGGCGAGCATGTTGGCGAACAGACGAACCGAGAGGCTGACCGGACGCGAGACGAAGGAAATCACCTCGATCGGAACGACCAGCAACATCATGACGATCGGCACGCCCTTCGGCACGAACAGCTTCAGGAAGCCAAGGCCATGTTTCATGAAGCCGTAGACGATCACGGTTCCGATCACCAGCGCCGCAAGGCCGAAAGTGACGATGATGTGGCTGGTGATGGTGAAGAAATACGGGAACAGGCCAAGCAGGTTGGCGACAAGCACGAACATGAACAGCGAGAACACGAAGGGGAAGAACTTCATGCCTTGCGTTCCCGCGGCGTCCCTCAGCATATTGCCGACAAATTCATAGGCCATTTCCGAGACCGACTGAAGGCGGCCCGGGACGAGGCTGCGGCTCGACGTGCTGAGGTAGAGAAACGCCGATGCGACAGCAACCGTCGCAAGCATGAACAGAGCCGAATTGGTGAAAGACAGGTCGTAGCCGCCGATGTGAATCGGAATGATCGGATGGATCTGGAATTGGTGGATCGGATCGACCTTGTCAGCAGCCACTTTAAATCCCCATCAAAGCCGCAGACGGCTTCAGTATCCTGTTCAATGCGCCGGCATGCGGCGCCTCAATTCATTCTTTCGGATCGCGCGGCTTGTCGCCCGTTCCGAATTCCGACACAAGCCCGGCTGAACGCAGGACATTGAGCACGCCGGCGCCAAAACCCAGCAGCAGCCCGACTATCAGACCCCATGGCGTTGTCCCCGCCACGCGATCGATAAACCAGCCGAGAGCCGCACCGACCACTATCCCGGCGATGAACTCGCTGGACAGCTTGAGCGCCTGGCCGTACCCGGCCGCACTGCCCGCTTTCGCGTCGTCTTTCCCCTCGAGCCGGTCCGGCCGCCTTGCCGCAAGCGATGCTTCAAGGTCGCGCCGGCGGCGCTCAAGATCCTCGTCGCGGATATCGGCTTCATGCTGCTTGCCGCGGCCGGTTTTTCCGGTTCCGTCTGGCCCATTCTTGTCGGCCACGCAACCCCCCTGCCCGGTCAGACCGTCACCGTCCGTCCGCTTCTTAAAGTCGCCGGCAACATAGTTAGAGGGTCCGCGCCCGTCAAGCCACGGGCGGACGTTCAAGCTCAAGTATTTTTTTGTTATAAATCAGCTACTTGCTCGGGTGCGACATCGTGCCCGACGCGGCCTCTGGCGGGCTGCGGCCGAATCCCTACGGCGACGGGCCTTCGATCGGCCGCTCTCGCGCGAAAGATGCAAGGGCTGCCCGAGCACTCAGCTCCAGCCGCCGCCATAGGTGCGGTAGAAGATGTGCAGGCCGATCCTGGTCATTTTCTGCATCGTCCGCGCCCAGCCCGGATGGACGTAGTTGGCGTAATAATGGGTCGACGAGCCGACTTCCGGAATGAAGATCTTGCCGGCTGTGACGGCCATGGCGACATCCTGGGCGGTCTTGTAGGCGGCGGCGTTGTCGATGCGCTTCTTCCTGCCGTCGCAGGCAAAGGAAAATTGGCAGCGGTTGAACCAGTTGTCGTTCTGGTAGACGACGCCGCAGATCGAGTTCGGATAGGCGGGGTTGCGGACGCGGTTGAGGATGACCTGGGCAACGGCGGCCTGGCCACGCACGGCTTCGCCGCGCGCCTCGAAATAGATGCCGTTGGCGAGACAGGCCTGCTCCGGTTTGGAAAAGACGCTCGCTGGCAGCGGCGTCTGCATCCAAGAATGATCGCCCTTGCTCAGCGGCGGAATGAAGCGGCCATCGTTCGGGTCCTCGTCCTGCAGCAAGGCCTCGAAAGGCGACGCCTGTGCATAATCGGGAGCGGACGAGGCGTAGGCGGTCGCCAGCACGTCAGGATGATCATTGTTGACCAGCGCGGCAAGCATCGCCGGCACGCCGGGATCCGGCTTCTTGTCGACGCGCGTGTGGAAGGCGGCGGCGATCTGGATTTCCTTGCCTTTGATCTCGGGCTTGGCGAAGGCCATCCTCAAGCCGCTATCCATGCTTGGGCGGAGCAGCGAAGAGGTGCGCTCGAAGATAGAGCCGGCGTTGAAGTTCTTCGGCGGCGAGACGGGCGAGACCTGGATGATGCGGCCCTTCTTTTCGGCACGCGTGATGCGGTTCTCGTCCGGCGTCGTGCCGGCGATGCCGCCCTTGCCGCGAAAGGAGACGGCGCCGACGCCCGGCAACTGGACACCGGAGCCGGAGAGCGAGCCGGTGCTGCTGGAATCGAGGAAGGGCATTTCGGCTGCGTGAACGGAGCCGGCGACGGATTTCTCGACATAGGCGTTCCAGCGGACGCTCGGCGCCTCAAGACCGGAGACCAGGCTTGTCATGTCCTGATAGGCAGCGACCGTCGGAAAGCCGATCCAGATGCCAAGGCCAATAATGAACGGAGACAGGAAGGAACGCTTTTTCTCACCGGCGGCGGCGACAAGCCGCGTCAAAACACGTCGATGCACGGAACTCTCCAGAAACGCAACGGACCCCACTGGAGAGCTACAATGATGCATTAACCTTGATGGGGCGTTAACAGCTTAGAACGTTGTTTTCCCATCTCGTGTCGAAGTCAGGCGCTTTTGCGGCTATCCGTTGGCGGAAGAAAGATCGGCCACGCGATCAGCGCGCAAATAGCCGCACCCAGCCAGACGCCTGCCCACGAGCAGAGCACGAGAAGCCCGGGAATGGCGATCGGCACCAGGAAGAAGGCAATGAAGACCAGACTGTTGGCGAGGCCGAGCGCCGTTCCGGCCTGGCTGGCGCCGGCCAGCGTCGCAAGCTCGGTGTAGGCGACCCCATGCCAGGAGGAGACGCAGATGCCGGCCACGACCAGCATCGCGACGATCGCCGGCGACAGCATCGGCGCTTGGCCTGACAAGAATTGGGCCGAAAACAAGACGAGCGCCGCAAGCACGGTGAAGGCGGCCACGCTCAGCATGCTGCACAGACGCAGGAACGACCGGCGGTTGCCGTGACGGTCGGTGTAGCGGCCGCTCCAGACGCGCATGGCCATGGCGCCGACCTGCACGGCAGCCAGGCTAGCGCTGACCACGGCTGTTCCCATGCCGGCGAAATCATGCAGAAACACGGAAGCAAAGGTGAGCACCGCCACCTGCGGAAAGCAAAGCAGGCCGATGGCTGTTGCGATGCGCCAGACGGCCGGGTTGCGCAGCGGCGCCGGGCCGGCCGACAATGCCATGCTGCCCGAATTGGCATCGTCATGCGCCGGCGGCTGATGCAGCCAGCGCCAGGCGAGCGAGGTCGAGACCGCGGATGCAGCCGCCAGAAGTCCGAAGACTGCCGTGAAGCCATGGGCTGAAGCGAGCGATGGCAGCACGAGCGCGCCAAGCCCGCCGCCAAGCGGCACCGCCGTCTGCCTGATGCTCATGGCAAAGCCGCGCTCGCCTTCGCCGAACCAGGCCATGATGGCGCGGCCGCTGGAGCCGTTGACGCTGCCGCCGAGCAATCCGGTGACCAGCAGGGCAGCGGCGAGAAGCGCGATGCCGGGAATATGGGCCGGTGACGGCACGACCAGCGCAGCCATGACAAGCAGCCAAACCGCGGTTGCGCCGAGCCCCGTCAGCAGCACGCGGCGGTCGCCCCAGCGATCGGTCAGCAGCCCCCACGGCAATTCGCTCAGCGCCACGCCCAGGCCGAGAAGGCCAAGCGCCAGGCCGAGCTCGCCATTGGAGAGATGGTAGCCCGAGCGCAGGAACACCGCCGTCGCCGGAATGCCGGAGAAGGTCGCAGAAAAGCAGGCATTGGCGGCGACGCCGATGCCCAGCACCTTCCAGCGATGATTGGCTCGAAGTGCCGCCGCCTCTGACGGGGTGGTAACGGCGGCCGTGCGAAGCGGTTTGCATTCTGCTCGTGTGGCGACAGCGGACATGGTTCAGCTCCTGCATGGGTCGGCTGCATTCGGTCTTGACGCGCTCTCTCTACCGCCATAGCTTCGTACTGAATATCAGGAAGTTTTTGACGTAATGTCCCGAATATCAGGATTAATGGCATGCGACGCGTGACATTCGATCTCGACGTCCTGCGCAGCTTCGTTACCGGCATGGAGCTGGGCAGCTTCGCCAAGGCCGCCGACCGGCTCGGCCGCTCGACCTCGGCAATCAGTGCGCAATTGAAGAAGCTGGAGGACCAGGCGGCGACGCCGATCTTCCGCAAATCTGGACGTGGCCTGGCGCTGACGGACGCGGGCGAGACCATGCTCGGCTACGCGCGGCGGCTGATCGAGCTCAATGACGAGGCCGCCTCAGCGATCCACGATGTCGAGCTGGAGGGTTGGGTGCGGCTTGGGCTACAGGAGGATTTCGGCGAGGCGGTGCTGCCGGAGGTGCTCGGGCGCTTCGCCCGCGCCCATCCCAAGGTCAAGATCGAGGCCAGGATCGCACGCAGCCATGAGCTTGCCGAACGGATCATTTCGGGCAGCCTCGATATCGCGCTTGCCTGGCACAATGGCGCGACGCTGCCCTACAGCCGGCATGTCGCCGACGTCCAGATGCGCTGGATCGGCCCGGCAAAACAGATCGAGACCAGCCTGCGCGATGGCGAGGCGTTGCCGCTGGTGGCGCTCGAAGCGCCGTGCCTGCTGCGCAGCGTGGCGACCGAAACGCTCGACCGCGCCGGCCTGGCATGGCGGATGGCCTTCTCCAGCCCGAGCCTTGGCGGCATCTGGGCAGCTGTCGCCGCCGGGCTCGGACTGACGATCCGCACCGATATCGGCCTGCCGGCCACCGTCAGGGCGATGACGCCGGAGATCGCCGGGCTGCCCGCCTTGCCCAAGATGGCGCTATTCCTGCATCGCAAGGAGGCCGAGCCCGACCCCGTTGCAGCGCGGCTTGGCGACATCCTGCTGCAGGCAGCGTTGGCGGCGCTGCCCGGAACCGGCGATGCGAATGGTCTGAGGAAGGTGGCTTAAGGCCGATGAGCCGAAATGACCGCAAGCCTCGTAGCTTCGTCAGTTGAAGAATCCAGAAACGCAGAACGAGCGCCGCGATCCTTCGCGCCCCCCTCTGTCCTGCCGGACATCTCCCCCACGAGGGGGGAGATTGGCAGGTTCGCCCGTCCCGCCCCTCTTTCAGTGTTGGAGATTGGCGAAAGCGGAGAGGACGGCCAATCTCTCCCCAAGTGGGGGAGATGCCCGGCAGGGCAGAGGGGGCGCTGTCCCATAAGCGCTAACTTAGGGCATGGCAGCTATCCTTGCTGCGGCGGATTGGTTTTTGCGCCGTCTTGGTGGGTCGCAGACGTGACGAATGA
>NZ_JAMYVA010000021.1:87500-89652 GCF_040323505.1 Mesorhizobium sp. M0040 | reverse complement strand
GGTTATCGCCGGTGTCGACCGCGGTCATGACGGGGGTCGAGGACAAGGATACGGGTGCGGCCTCGGGCATCAACAACGCCGTCTCGCGCATCGGCGGCCTGATTGCCGTGGCGGCGATGGGATCGCTGGCGGCCTGGGTCTATGCTGGCGTGCTCGGCACCGCTGCCGGCTCCGGCATTCCGGGTTTCGGCGAACCGCCGCCAGCCGGCCTGGCGCCCGGCCTCGATGCGGCACGACTTGCCGCCAGCGACGCGGCATTCGCCGCCGTTGCCGCGGTGACCGCGCTGCTTTGCCTGTTTTCGGCAATCACCGCGTGGACGACGGTTTCCGGCGAGCGGCTGCCATGGGCGCGCGACACGGCGAATCAGCAGGGCTGACGACGAAAAACGTCGGCTCAGCCTTCGATCTTGGCGCTCGCGACCTTCAACTGATTGCTGTCTTCCTGCTTGAGCAGGTCGTCGATGCGTTCGCGCTCGCGCTTGAAGGCGACGAGGTCGTCGCCCTTCAGCGTCTTGCCGACCGGTAGGCGGACGCGCATCGAATCGACCTTTGTGCCGTTGACGATCAGTTCGTAATGAAGATGCGGACCGGTGGAGAGGCCGGTTGAGCCGAGATAGCCGATAACCTGACCCTGGCGAACGCGAACACCCGGCTCGATGCCTTTGGCAAAGGCGCTCTGGTGATTGTAGGACGTCTCGTAGCCATTGGCGTGACGCAAGATGATCTGCTTGCCATAGCCGCCGGCCCAGCCGGCCTTTTCGACGACGCCGTTGCCCGCGGCAATGATCGGCGACCCCACGGGAGCCGCCCAGTCGGTGCCGGTATGCATTTTCACATACCCCAAAATGGGGTGGCGCCTGGCACCGAACCCGGACGTAAACCGGCCATTGGGCAAGGGATTGCGCAGCAGAAACTGCTCGGCGCTGCTGCCGTTTTCGTCGAAATAGTCGGTGCTGCCGTCCTGCATCTGGAAACGGTAGAAATTTCGCGTCGTGCCGCCGAAAGTCGCGGAGACGTAAAGCAGCTCGGATTCGTCGGACGCCTGGTCGTCGCCATCGGGCTGCGAGAACAGCACCTCGATACGATCCGTGGGATTGAGGCGCGACTGGAAGTCGACACCGGATGCCAGCAACTTGATCAGCCGCTGCGTCATCGCCTTCGACATGCCGTAGGAATAGGCGGTGCGGTAGATGCCGTCATAGACGTTCGGCAGGTTGCCGCGCACTATGGGCGCAGGCGAATCGTCGAACGCCGTCAGCAATTCGGGATTTGGCTCCGGCTCCTGCGCCGGCACGTACTGGTCGTGGTCGTCGAGCGCGATGGTGACGATGTGCTGGGTCCTGTCGTACACGCTGGTGCGAACGATCTTGGCGGCGTCGCCATGGACCTCGAGCCCAACGCGCAGCACGGTTCCTGCCTTGAGGGCCGTGGCATTCAGCAATTTGGCGATCGCCTCGGCCATTCCGGTGGCATCCTCGCCGGTATAGCCCGAATCAGCGAAGGCCTCGGCAATGTCGAGATCCTTGGTGAAGGGGATGATTTCCTCGGCGAAAGCCGGCGCCTGGTCGTCGATGGCGGCGCGCGGCGACACCGAGACGTTTTCCGGGACGATCTTGACGTCATAGGAGCCAGCCATGCTTTCGGCGAAGCCGTCACCGAATCGCTGTGGGTCGACATAATGCAGCGAAGCGACCTGGACAGCGCCGTCGCTCAGATCGGTACCGGCCTCGCGCACGACCTTTTCCACCTCGTCGGCAGAAAGGTCGCTCTTTTCGTCGAAGGCCGCCGTCTCGATCGGGAAATCGACGGTCTTCAAGCTCATCTCGCTTTCGACCTTGGCGCCATAGATCTGGCTGGCGGCGGCGGCTGCCGGCTGGGCGGCATTGTCGTCGCCATTGCCAAACACCTGCATCGGGTCGAAAGGCGGATAGGCCCGGCTGGTCGTGTGACCGGCGGCAAGCGCCATCTTGATCTGCACGAAAGGCATGGTGTGGATGACATCGCGGTCGCCAACCTTGGTCACCATCGACACTTCCATGCGCCGGCGATCCTTGGCTTTGGCGATCTGGCGCAGCGCGACCAGCCGTGTCGTCTTGGCGATCTCACCGGAATCGTCGCCACTGGCAAGGCTGATCAGTTCGGCGATCTCGGG
>NZ_JAMYVA010000021.1:0-82500 GCF_040323505.1 Mesorhizobium sp. M0040 | reverse complement strand
GGCGGCCGTAACTATAACGGTCCTAAGGTAGCGAAATTCCTTGTCGGGTAAGTTCCGACCTGCACGAATGGCGTAACGACTTCCCCGCTGTCTCCAGCATAGACTCAGTGAAATTGAATTCCCCGTGAAGATGCGGGGTTCCTGCGGTTAGACGGAAAGACCCCGTGCACCTTTACTATAGCTTTACATTGGCATTCGTAGTGGCATGTGTAGGATAGGTGGTAGGCTTTGAAACCTGGGCGCCAGCTCAGGTGGAGCCACCCTTGAAATACCACCCTTATCACTATGGATGTCTAACCGCGGCCCGTTATCCGGGTCCGGGACAATGTATGGTGGGTAGTTTGACTGGGGCGGTCGCCTCCTAAAGAGTAACGGAGGCGCGCGATGGTGGGCTCAGAACGGTCGGAAATCGTTCGCTGAGTGCAATGGCATAAGCCTGCCTGACTGCGAGACTGACAAGTCGAGCAGAGACGAAAGTCGGTCATAGTGATCCGGTGGTCCCGCGTGGAAGGGCCATCGCTCAACGGATAAAAGGTACGCCGGGGATAACAGGCTGATGACCCCCAAGAGTCCATATCGACGGGGTTGTTTGGCACCTCGATGTCGACTCATCGCATCCTGGGGCTGGAGCAGGTCCCAAGGGTATGGCTGTTCGCCATTTAAAGCGGTACGTGAGTTGGGTTCAGAACGTCGTGAGACAGTTCGGTCCCTATCTGCCGTGGGTGTAGGAATATTGAAAGGATCTGTCCCTAGTACGAGAGGACCGGGATGGACGGATCTCTGGTGGACCTGTTGTGGCGCCAGCCGCATAGCAGGGTAGCTATATCCGGACGGGATAACCGCTGAAGGCATCTAAGCGGGAAACCCACCTTAAAACGAGTATTCCCTGAGAACCGTGGAAGACGACCACGTTGATAGGCCGGGTGTGGAAGAGCGGCAACGCTTGAAGCTTACCGGTACTAATAGTTCGATCGGCTTGATCGTTCTCATTCCTAATGCCCATTTCTGGTGATAATCCTTGGATTGCGCCGAGATGGATGGCACAGAAAACAGCTTCTCGAGCAACGTGCGTTTTGCCGACCTGGTGGTTATGGCGGAGCGGCTGCACCCGATCCCATTCCGAACTCGGCCGTGAAACGCTCCAGCGCTGATGGTACTTCGTCTCAAGACGCGGGAGAGTAGGTCGCTGCCAGGTCTGCCAAGCGCACGTTGTTTAATCTTCTCCTTACGAACAGGCCCGCCAACGGGATATCGGGCCGCGCAAGCGGCCCTTTCATTTGGCGGAAGCTTGAATCCGGTGAGCCAAGGCTTACCTTTAGGGTTGACGCGGGGTGGAGCAGCCCGGTAGCTCGTCAGGCTCATAACCTGAAGGTCACAGGTTCAAATCCTGTCCCCGCAACCAAAATACGAAAACGGCCCGCCTTGTGCGGGCCGTTTTCGCATGCGCTGAAGTACGGCGACAGGACACTTAGCATTCCGCGGCCAATTTTTCGCGTATGTGCTCCGAACCACCTCTCATACGTCGGGCGAATGGCCGATCGGGATTTACGACGCGCCAAAAGGGCGCGCTGCCGTCTTGACCGATATGCACCAAGTGCCGCCGCACAGTCACTGGGCAGCAGGCGTCTGTTCCGTATTTTGCCGCGAGCTTACGTCGTAACTCTGCAAGGTCCGACAAGTGGCCAGGTCGTGCAGCCCGGAGCTCGTCAGCGACCATTTTCTCGGTTGGGATCAGCATGCTCTGCGTAAGGGTCTTGCCTTTGCGTCGCGTTTTGACCACCGGCAATTCGCTCATAATTCACCTCCAGGAACTCCCCTACAGAAGACGAACAAGGATGCCGCAATCCGACAAAATCTCGGATTGATTTGATTGCCGTGGCTCGAGGCCACAGC
Organism: Mesorhizobium sp. M0040; assembly: GCF_040323505.1. Taxonomy (NCBI): domain Bacteria; kingdom Pseudomonadati; phylum Pseudomonadota; class Alphaproteobacteria; order Hyphomicrobiales; family Phyllobacteriaceae; genus Mesorhizobium; species Mesorhizobium sp. M0040. The sequence goes on along the minus strand of NZ_JAMYVA010000021.1, from coordinate 80,607 downwards.
CATGAACCCACAAAGACGCCTCCGGCCGGACACTTAGCAACGAAGCCGACACAGCGGGACACCGAGGCAGATCCTGTCCGCACGAATTCCTTGCAATGCACACATCAAAACCCCGCTTGCCTTATGGCGCCGGGTTTTTTTGGCCCCGTGCTGCCCAACGGAGCGGAACTCTACGTCTTCGCCGACATGGCTCGAGCTGCAGCTCTAACCGGCATCCCGGTTGGTCAAGGCGATGTGGCAGCAGCCGGAACCGTGGCCCGGCGTCCAGGTGACGTTGTCGAAGCGCACTCCGGTGGCCTCGAACAGGCCACGGTCGAAGGCGCCGGCGATGCGGCAGAGTGTGGCGAGCTTCTCGTCGCCGACGCCGGCCTCGACCCAGGCGTCCTTCAGCGGACAGCGCCTGACCTTGAAGGCGATGCGGTCCGGACCGCGTTCGACGTCGGTCGGATACATGCGACCGCCATCCGGGCTGACGGCGAGGAACGCCTCGCCGATCGCCGGTGCGTCGTTTGGGCCGAAATCGGCAAAGGCCGCCGCCGCAACCTCCTTGCCGCGTTGTTCGATTATACGGATCATGATCGCCTCGGCTTTTTCCGCGCCCAACTCCACGGTTAGCTCGTCGAGGAATAGACGATAGAGATCGGCGCGGTTGCGGAAGGCGGAATCGAGTTCGCGCGACAGTTTTTCGGCTCGGGCTTCGGCGTCGGTCATGATGCGTCCCGTTCGATCCTTGACAGTCTTGGCGCTGCCGCCACCAGCGCCTTGCCGATCGCGGATTGCGGCGCGTTGATTACGCTGCGCGCATCGCCGCTCTCGGCAATGCGCCCGACTTCCAGAATAGTGACCCGGTGAGCGATGGCACGGACGACACCGAGATCGTGCGAAATGAACAGATAGGCGATGCGTTCCTCGCGTTGAAGGTCAAGCAGCAGCTGCAGGATCTGCGCGCGCACCGAAACATCGAGCGCCGACACGGCCTCGTCGAGCACGACCAGCGACGGTTTCGTGGCGATGGCGCGGGCGATTGCAACGCGCTGGCGTTGGCCGCCGGAAATTTCGTGAATGGCGCGGCCGGCGAGACCGGGGCTGAGGCCGACGCGTTCCAGCAGAGCTGCAATATGGCGCGGGCGCTCGGGGCCAGAGGCAATGTGATGGATGCGCAAGGGGTCGTCGAGCACACGCGCGACTGTGGCGCGTGGGTTCAAGGCGGCGAGCGGATCCTGAAACACCATCTGAAGACGGGCGCGCCGGCCGCGCAAGGCAGCGCCGTTCAGCGACAGGAAATCGCTGCCTTCAAATTCAATACGGCCGGTATCGACTTCGATGAGCCGGAGCACTAGACGAGCTATCGTCGACTTGCCGCTGCCGGAAGGTCCGGCCAGCGCCAGCGTCTCGCCGGGGTCGATGTGGAAGGAAACGTCGTCGACCGCGGCGATGATCTTGTCGCCGCGACTGTATCGTTTGGTCAGGCCGGAAACGGCGAGCAGCGGGTCGGTCATGGTCGCTGCAGCAGCGGCTCGGCGTTGAGGCCGAGATTGGCGTCGAGCAGCATACGAGTGTATGCGTGACGCGGCGCATTGACGATTTGGACTGTCGAACGGAGCTCGAGCAGCTCGCCATGCCGGAACACCGCGATGCGCTCTGCAAGCTCAGCGGCCAACGCGATGTCGTGGCTGATGAACAGCAGCGTCATACCGTCCTCGGCAACCAGTCGCCGGATCAGCCCGACAATCTCGGCCTGCACGATCGTATCCAGCGCGCTGGTCGCCTCGTCGGCGATCAGCAGTTTCGGCCCGGCCGCAATCGCTGCGGCGATCGCCACACGCTGCTTCTGGCCGCCGGAGAGCTGGTGCGGGAAGGCGCAGAGGGCAGCGTCCGGATCGGGCAGGCGGACGCGCTCGAGCAGGGTTTTTGCCTTGGCATAGGCGTCTCGCCAACTGAGGCCGAGATGAGTGCACGCGACTTCCGCGATCTGCTTGCCGATTGGCATCACCGGGTCGAGACTGGCGGATGGGTCCTGGAAAACGAAGCCGATATCGCGGCCGCCGATGGGGGTGTGGCTTGTCGCAATGACGAATGGTCGGCGCTCTGTCGCGCCCCCCTCTGTCCTGCCGGACATCTCCCCCTCAAAGGGGGAGATTGCACTTTCATCTCTGCCTTCGCCAATCACCGAAGCTGGCGGAAAGGAACCGGCTGCGGAACTGCCGATCTCCCCCTTTGAGGGGGAGATGTCCGGCAGGACAGAGGGGGGTGCCTTGGCACCAAACATTGGTTGCGGGCGCAAGAGCCAATCGATGCGGCCTTCGATCCTGGCGGTGGCCGGCAGCAGGCCGGCAATGGCCAGCGCCAGCGTGCTCTTGCCCGAACCGCTTTCACCGATGATGGCAAAGCGCTCGCCGGCGGTGATGTCGAAGCCGACATTCTTCAGCGCCGCTATCTCGGCGCCGTCGCGGCGATAGGTCACCGTCAGATTGCGGATCGAAGCAAGCGCCGTCACGACAGGCTCCTCCTCATCGCCGTGGTCTCGACGACGCCTTCGCCGGCGAGATAGACGCCGAGCACGGTGAGCACGAGCGCTACGCCCGGAATGATCGACAGGAAGGGCGCGGTGCGCAGCACGGCGCGGCCTTCGGCGATCATGCCGCCCCAGGTAACCCGGTTGGGATCGCCGAGGCCGAGAAAGGACAACGCCGCTTCGGTGAGAATCGCCGCGGCGACAATCACCGACGACAAAGCCATTACCGGCGGCAGCGCATTGGGGAGCACCTCGCGAAAGGCGATCTCCAACGGATGCATGCCGATGACGCGGGCGCCGGCAACAAAATCGCGCTCGCGGATCGACAGCACTTCGGCCCGCGCCACGCGTGCCGGTCCGGTCCAGGCGCCCAGCGCGATCGCAGCGACGACGACGCCGAGCGACGGCCCGACGATGCTGACGAAAGCCAAAGCCAGCAGGAAGGCTGGGACGGTCTGGAACGCGTCGGTGATGCGCATCAGCATCTCGTCGACAACGCCGCCAGCAAAGCCGGCCACGGTGCCGATCACGGCGCCGATGGCAAGGGCGGCGGCTGCTGCTGCCAGCCCGACCGCCAGCGAGGTACGGGCGCCATGGAAGAGCTCGGCTAGCACGTTGCGGCCGAGCCGGTCGGTGCCGAGCGGCAGCGACCAATCCTGGAAGGGCGGCAGCAATGCCGGTCCGGCAATCGCCTGCGGATCGCCGGGAAAGAACAAAGGTGCGGCAAGCGCCACGGCAAACAGCGCCGCCAGGATGACCGCGCCGGCTACAGCCTCCGGCGTGCGCAGGAAGCGGGCAAGTGGACTCATGCGCTGGCCTCACTGGCCCCGACGCGCGGATCGAGGAAGACGTAGGCGATGTCGACGAGAAGGTTGATAATGACGACCAGGACAGCGCTGGTGAGAATAATGCCGAGCAGTAGTGGGGTATCCCGCGCGGCCACCGCTTCCTGCGCCAGCCGGCCGAGGCCGGGCACGGAAAAGACGCTCTCGATCACGACGCTGCCGCCCAGCATCTGCGCGGATTGCAGGCCGAGCATGGTGACCAGCGGCAACAGTGCGTTGCGTGCGACATGGGCGAGCACGATGCGGCGGCGGGAAAGTCCCCTGGCACGGGCGGCCAGCACAAAGTCCTGTCGCCACACCTCGGCCATGCCGGCGCGCATCATGCGCAGATAGAGCGCGAGATAAATGAAGCCGAGCGCCGAAACCGGCAGGACGAGATGGCGGGCGATATCGGCGGCACGACCGAGGCCGGTCTTGGCCGAGGCGATACTCTCGATGCCGCCGATCGGAAACCAGCGCAGGTCGACGGCGAAGACAATGATCAGCACAAGCCCGAGCCAGAAGCCCGGCACGGCATAGAGCGCCAGCGAACCGATGGAGAGGAAGCGATCGCGGAAGCTGCCGGGACTGGCGCCGGCATAGATGCCGAGCGCCGAGCCGAGGCCGAAGGAGAGCGCGGTGGCGCTGCCCATCAACAGCAGCGTGTTGGGCAGGCGCTCGAGGATGACATCGCGGATCGGCCGCGAAAAGGTGACCGATTGGCCGAGATCGAGATGCAGCAGCGCCCAAAGATAATTGGCGAGCCGTGTCAGCTCCGACTGGTCGAGCCCCCAGCGGTGACGCAACAGCTCGATCATGCCGGCATCGCCTCCGGTCGAGACGATGTAGGCATCGACCGCGTCGCCGGGAGCGGCTTCGAGCAACAGGAACGTGCCGATGACGACAATCAGCAGCACGAAGATGCTGCCGACGAGACGGCGGCGAAGGAGGATGACGGCGCGGGTCATGGCGTAACGCCGATAGGAGAACCAAGTCTTCGGTGCCGCGCTCTACGGCGCCCCCCTCTGTCCTGCCGGACATCTCCCCCACAAGGAGGGAGATTGGCAGCTTCGGCGTTGCCGGCCGTCTTGCAACGCTGGAGATTGGCGAAAGCGACAATGACAGCCGATCTCCCCCCTCGTGGGGGAGATGCCAAGTGGTGGCAAAGAGGGCAGGACAGAGGGGGGCGCGAAAAAGCTCTCATCGCTGAAGCTGAGCACCCACACAAGCGGCGCGCAAGTCTGGAGAGACTTCCTTACCCCTCCAGCCAAGTGTCCGCCCAGTTCGATACCGCCCAGCGCGGGTTGTTGGCGATGTTGTTGACCGTATCACGGGCGACGCTGATGAAACTCCATTCGGCGACGTTGATCAGCGGCAGGTCGGCGGCAACTTTTTTCTGGAACTCCTTGTAGAGTTCGGTGCGGGCGGCGGTGTCGAGCGTCTCCGATGCCTTGGCGATCAGGGCGTCGAGATCGGCATTCTTGTAGCCACCCTGGTTGGAGAAGGGCACGCCGTCGGGAATGCCGCTCTGCACCAGGATGGTGGTCGAGATCGCCGGATCGCCGCGGAACACCGGCGGCCCGACTGCAAGGTCGAAGGCGTGGTCGGTGTAGACAGCCTTGATATGCGCGGCAGAGTCGTTGTTGACCAGCTGGGCGTCGATGCCGATGGCGGCGAGCGCCTGCCGCAGATAGTCGCCGAACTGCTTGGTTTCGTTGAAGTAGGGCGCCGGCAGCAACCTCAGTGAAAAGCGCTTGCCGTCGTCGCGTCGGCTGTAGCCGGCCTCGTCAAGCAAGGCGTTGGCCTTGGCAACGTCGAAGGCGTAGGTCGGCACGTCGGCGGTGTAGAATTGCGGGTCGTTTTTCGGCACCGGGCCAGTGGCGGTGGCGGCATAGCCAAGGAATACCGTCTTGACGACGAAATCCTTGTCGATGGCGTGAGCGATCGCCTGGCGTACTTTCAGGTCGGCCAGCTCCTTGCGGCGATGATTGATCTCGACGACGAGCTGGTAGGTCAGCCCTTCATAACCCTTGGTGATCACCTTGAGACCGGGCACTTTGGAGATGCGGTCGAGATCGGCCAGGGGCACGGCGGAGAAGGCGGCGAGCTGGATCTCTTCGGCTTCCAGGGCGCTGGCCGCCGACGTGCGGTCCGGCAGCACCTGATAGATGATCTCGTCGAGATAGGGCTCGTCCTTGCCCCAATAGTCGATGTTCTTCTCCAGCCGGCAATATTCGCCGGGCTTGTGTTCGGCAAATTTGAACGGTCCGGTGCCGACCGGGGCGTTGTTGGCCGGGTTGTCCTCGATCTTTCCGGTCTCGTAGATGTGCTTGGGCACCACGCTGCTCAGCGCCGGCAAGGCGTTGCGGATCAGCTGGAACGGTGTCGGCTTGGCGAATTTGAACACGGCGGTGGCTTCGTCCGGCGTGTCGACCGCCTCCAGATCCTTGAACACGGTGCGGCCGAGATTCTGCAGCGGCTTCCAGACCTGCAGCGCCGAGAAGGCGACATCGGCTGAGGTGAATGGCTTCCCATCATGCCATTTGACGCCCTCGCGCAGTTTGAACGTCACCGACAGGCCGTCGGCGGCACCTTCCCAGCTGAGCGCCAGGCGTGGATCGAGCCCGTCCTTGCCGCCGAAGGAGGCCTCGGCCAAGGTTTCCACGATCTTGCTCGAAATGAAGAAGACGCCGTTCGAGGCGACAATCGCCGGATTGAGATTGCGCGGCTCGGAATCGGCGGCGACAACCAGTCGTCCGCCCTTTCTCGGCGTCTGCGCCGAGCCGATCGTCGGCATGGCGGTGGAGGCCAACAGCAATGCCGAACCGGCCAGCATCGTACGTCTGGAAATGGTGAACTCTGGCATGATCGAACTCCGTCCTCTCCGCGGACCCGGCCGGGTCCGCCGTACCCCTCGGACGCTCGTAAGCATCCTGCAAAGCTGATTATGGGCCTTGTGCGGGGTTTCGCCAAAGACGGAATTGGCGCATCTCTACGTGGCTTTGAAATTTCCGTCCGCTGGACCAGTTGTACAGAAAACGGTTCGACACGCGGTTCTAGCAGGACCAGACTGGAGTAAAGTGCAGCAGGTGGAGCAGCTTTTGGGGCTGGTTCGCCCGTTCTGGCTGGACCAGATCGGGCAACATGATGCAGATTTAAGCATAGCCGAGGTTCAGAGCCGGAAAAGCCGGTGCCGGCGAGCGGCCGGCTAAGGGATTTCAGGGAGAGAGACATGAACATTGCCCCAGGCAAGAATGCCGTCGGCAGCGTGCCGTTCGACCAGGCCAGGGTGGACGGGCTGATGGAGGAGGCCGGCATCGACGCGCTGCTCGCCACCTCCAAGCACAACACGCAATATCTGCTTGGCGGCTACAAGTTCATCTTCTTCGCCGCCATGGATGCAATCGGCCACAGCCGTTATCTGCCTGTCGTCGTCTATGAGAAAGGTGGGCCGGAGCATGCCGCCTATATCGGCAACCGCATGGAAGGCGGCGAGCACCAGAATCATCCGTTCTGGACGCCGACACTGCATGCCGCCTGCTGGGGTACGCTCGATGCCGCCAATCTGGCGGTCGAGCATTTGCGAAAGATCGGCAAGGGCAATGCCCGCATCGGCATCGAACCCGCCTTCCTGCCGTCCGACGCCTATATGCTGATCCGCAACGCGCTGCCGGATGCCAAGCTGATCGATGCGACTGATATGCTGGAGCGCATGCGGGCAATCAAAACCGAGGCGGAGCTGGAAGAGCTGCGCATCGCTTCGGAGCTGATCACCGATTCCATGCTGGCGACCATCGGCTGGGCACGCGAAGGCACGACCAAGAGCGAGATCATCGAACAGCTCAGGCGCGAGGAGACCAATCGCGGCGCGCATTTCGAATATTGCCTGTTGACGCTAGGCTCCAGCCACAACCGCGCCGCCTCGCCGCAGGCGTGGAGGAAGGGCGAGGTGATGTCGATCGATTCCGGCGGCAACTACCACGGCTATATCGGCGATCTTTGCCGCATGGGCGTGCTGGGCGACCCTGACGCCGAACTCGAGGATCTGCTGGCCGAGATCGAGGCAGTGCAGCAGGCGGCCTTCTCCAAGGTCAAGGCGGGCACGCTGGGCGGTGACATGATTTCTCGTGCCGAAGGCGTTCTGAAGAAATCCAAGGTTGCGGCCTATACTGATTTCTTCGCGCATGGCATGGGGCTGATCACGCATGAAGCGCCGTTCCTGATGACCAACCATCCGGTGACCTATGAAGGCACCTATGCCGCAAAGCCGCTGGAGAAGAACATGGTGCTTTCGGTCGAGACGACCATGCTCCACCCGACGCGCGGCTTCATCAAGCTGGAGGACACGGTGGCGGTGACCGATGCCGGTTACGTCATGTTCGGCGATCGGGGCCGGGGCTGGAACAGGGGCGGGGGCGGCTTAGGCGCTGGTCACCTAGCCCGTTCTTGAGATTACCTCGTCCGAGCAAATAATTGGTCACGCCAGCGAGCATTTGCCGATATGGAACGCAAACTGCCCAAGCAGGTCTTTATCGACGGGTGCGAGCAGATCTCCATGGAGTTCGAACCGATTGGGTTCCGCTTTGCGAAAAGCGGTCCTCATGCGAGTCGTCGGGCCGGCGACTGGGTATTCAAAATCTCCTTTCAATCAAACTATCTGAACGTCGGCGGCGAGTACGTCGAACTCGTCGTGCATGCGTCGGTCTACAGCAAGGCAATAAAGGAGTGGGACGAGCGAAGCGCTTGGCCCGCCAGTGCCAGCGATTGGGTCGCCGGTGGACAGCTTGGCAATTTGCGAACCCCGCATCATTGGCGGACATGGAACATCGCAAACCCGCATACCCGCCAGGCTGAAATCGCGAACATCGTTGCCAACATCCAAACGACTGTCCTGCCGCTCTTCGAACGTTTCGACGTTCCGCGCAAACTAGCCGAACAGGTCGCATGTTCTGAAGTTCCGGGCTTCATGTTCCCTGAAAATGCTGTTCGATTTGTACTCTGGCAGCTTGGTCCAGAGGCAGCGGAAAACTGTTTGTCCTATTGGGTGGCGCGCTTACCTTCGCCGGATGCTTTCCGATCAGAGCGCGATGTCCCCACTTTGCCGGATAGGCTCGCTCTGGGGAGCGATACTAACAACCTAGCAAGGGTCGCTCGTGCGATGAAGATTGGCCTCAGCCTGTGACATTATCTGCCCGGCGGGATCAACCTGAAATCCGGCAACTCCCGCAACGCCAGTTCCGGCCCGGCCGGCGAATAGACGACGAAAAGCTGCATCGGCCCGTCGCCGGTATTGAGCGTCGAGTGGAAGCGGCTTTCCGGCACATAGATGGTGCAGCCGGGGCCGACTTTCTCGACGACCGGGTTGCCTTTCTCGTCTTCGACCATCTGCTCGCCATTGCCTGAGATGACAAAGATGATCTCCTCCGCACCCGGATGGTTATGACGCGTATGGCCTTTGCCTGACGGTAGGTCGACGACACCACCGGAAAATCGCTTTGCGCCGTTCACTTCGGGAGCGACCGTCAGCGACAGCCTGCCCCAGTCGAAGCCGAAGGCGCTGACGTCTTTTGGATATACGAATACCTTGCTGTTGTCGGTCATCGTCCCACCCTTCTTTTTGCTGGTCTCTACGCAGCGCCGAACGTAACGGCCTTGAAATCCGCCGTCTGCCTGGCGATCGAGGCTTCCGCCGGCAGCCGCTCCATCGAACTGGCGCCATAGAACCCGTGCAGGCCCTTGCAGCGCTCGAGAATATATCTGGCGTCGTCCGGCATCGAGATCGGCCCGCCATGGCAAAGCAGGATCATATCCTCGCGCACTGAGCGTGCCGCTTTGGCGATGGCGTCGATCTCGCTCACACAGTCGTCCAGCGATTTAGCCGATGTCGCGCCAATCGAGCCGCCGGTGGTCACCCCCATATGGGCGACGACGATGTCGGCGCCAGCTGTTGTCATGGCGCGCGCCTCGTCTGGGTTGAAGACATAGGGCGTGGTCAACAGGTCGAGTTTGTGAGCCTCGGCGATCATGTCGACCTCGAGCCCGAAGCCCATGCCGGTTTCTTCAAAACTCTGCCGCATCTGGCCGTCGAACAGTCCGATGGTCGGAAAGTTCTGCACACCGGAAAAGCCCATCGTCTTCAACTCGGCCAAAAGCAGCGGCATGATGACGAAGGGATCGGTGCCGTTGACGCCGGCCAGCACCGGCGTCTTCTTCACTACCGGCAGCACTTCGTAGGCCATTTCCTTGACGATCTCGTTGGCGTTGCCATAGGCGAGCAGGCCGGCGGCCGAGCCGCGCCCGGCCATGCGGTAGCGGCCGGAATTGTAGATGATGATCAGGTCGATGCCGCCGGCTTCCTCTGCCTTGGCCGACAGGCCGGTGCCGGCACCGCCGCCGACGATCGGCACGCCGTCCGCGATCATCTTGCGGAATTTCTCCAGGATTTTCTTGCGCGGTATGGCGGCCATGTCTTGGTGTCTCACTGTCTGGCGATGTCGAGGAAGGCCGTTGTGGCAGCCCAGGCGAATTCGGGGTCGTTGATATGAAGCGGCAGGCGCAGCACGCGCCGCGTTTTGGCGGGTTTGATGGTACGCTCGATCGCCTCGAACAAAGCGGCATCGGCTTCAGGGTCGAAGAAGGCGCCGCCTTCAATGTCGAGCGCCGACACGCCTTTCTCCGGAATGAGGAAACGAACCGGACCCTGGCAGAGGCTCAGCCTTGTACCGATCCATTCGCCGATCGTTCTGCTTTCGTCGGCAGTGGTGCGCATCAGTGTGACGTTTGGATTGTGCTCATAGAACAGCCGGCCGCGATAGCGTTCCGGAATTGTCGGCGGCGCCCAGAAATTGACCATGTCGAGCGCGCCGACCGAGCCGACATAAGGCAGCCCGGTGCGGGCGATGGCGCCAAAGCGATCTTCGGTCGCCGGCAGCACGCCGCCAAGCACCAAGTCGCAGACTTCGGTCGTTGTGATGTCGATGACGCCTGACAACAGGCCGCTGTCGGCCAATTTTTCCATGGTGCGGCCGCCGGTGCCGGTGGCATGAAAGACCATGCAGTCATAAGTCGAACGAAGCTCATCGGCGATCGCGGTCACGCATGGCGTGGTGACGCCGAACATGGTGAGGCCGAGCGACGGTTTGCCCTCGGGCGGCGGCGCCGGCTTTGTCGCCATGCCTGATATCGCCTGGGCGGCATTGTGCAGCACGACACGCGAAAGCCGGTTGAGGCCGGCCATGTCGGTCACCGACGGCATCATGACGATGTCGGAGACGTCGACGTAAGGCGCGGTGTCACCCGAGGCCAACGTCGAAACCATGATCTTGGGCAGACCGAGCGGCAGCGTGCGCATGCCTGCGGTGATGATCGAGGTGCCGCCACCGCCGCCAATGCCGATAATCCCGGCAATATCGCTGCGCGACTGGACAAACCGGGCAAAGGCGGCAGCCATCGCCGCCACCGCGGTGCCGCGATCGTCGACGCCGAGCACGGCATTGCGACCCTCGGAATGGTGGCTGGCGACCTCGTCTGCCGAAACATCGACCGGCACGGTCGCGCCGCGTGTTCCGATGTCGACACGGGCAATCGAAGCGCCGGTAGCCGCGACCGCATCGGCCAGAAATGCGAGTTCCTCGCCCTTGGTGTCGGCGGTGCCCACCACATAGATGCGCTTCATCGCGTTTCCCCGGTCTTGGCGTGCTCGGCGCTGCCGCCCCTTTTTGCCCGGCCGTTCGACGGCGCGAAGGGCCATTGCAATTTTTTGAGACACGCGTATCGTATTGACATGAATGTCTCACGTCAACAAGCGGCAATGGACGACGATGCCAGCCAAGGGCCGAACCCCCAAGTAGAGCGCGGGGCCCGCGCGCGCACCAGGCGTCTCATGCTTGAGACGGCGACAAAGCTGATGCAGGCGGGCGCCACGCCCTCCGTCAGCGAGGTGGCGGAGGCAGCGGAGGTCTCGCGCGCCACCGCCTATCGGTATTTTCCGAGCCAGGCGGCGTTGGTGCAGGCGGTGGTCGATGAGGGGCTTGGGCCGATCCTTACGTGGAAATCGAGCTCTGCCGATCCCGAGCGCCGGGTCGCCGAGCTGTTCGAGACCGCCATGCCGCGCATCGAGGTCTTCGAAGCGACGTTCAAGGCGGCGCTGAAACTGTCGCTCGACCAGTGGGCGCAGCGACAGGCAGGCACGCTTGACGGCGAACCTGCCTTCACGCGCGGCCATCGCGTCGATCTTTTGAAAGATGCGATCGCGCCACTCAAAGGCCGGTTGCCGCCGCGCGAATTCAAGCGGCTCGCGCAGGCGCTGTCATTGATCTTCGGTGTTGAGGTGCTGATCGTTTTAAAGGATATATGGGGATTGGATAGCCGCAGTACGATGTCGGTTGCGCAATGGGCGGCCGGCGCACTGGTGCGTGCGGCGGTGACGGAATCGATGGCTGAAGGTGACGGGATCGCGCCGACGAGGGCCGTTAGATGAGGCCAATCTGGTTCGACCAGATTTTCAACCTGACCATTTGTGCTACTAGCGATGCAGCGGCCTAAGCAAGGCACTTATGTATCAAGGAGTAGGAAAATTCAGGGAAAACAGACAGATATCGCAGAAACCAACTTGTCTGCGTATCCGCCACCGTTCAAGAAAGAGCTTGACGTTCGTCTGAAATTGGTAATACCAGATCAGGACAAATAAAGCGGATCAAAGGGTGAAGGCTAAGATCCGTTTCGGTCGAACGAGGAGGCTCAAAAACCGGAACGGTGCCGTCACGGGAGGACTACCAGGGCCGGCCTCGCTGCCGGTTCTCATGAACGGTAGAATGCGCACAAGGGAGGAAATCATTATGCGCAAGACAATGACCAGCTTGCTTGCTGGTATCGGCCTAGTGCTCGCCTGCGGAACGTCCGTCTACGCGCAGGAAAAGGAACTTACAATCTTCTGGGCGGAATGGGATCCGGCCAATTACCTGCAGGAACTCGGCAACGAGTACGAGAAGGAAACCGGCGTCAAGATCACGGTGGAAACCACACCGTGGCCCGACTTCCAGACCAAGGCCTTCACCGAGTTCAACGCCCATGGCGACGCCTACGATATGGTCGTCGGCGACTCGCAATGGCTCGGTGCCGGCTCGACCGGTGGCCACTATGTCGACCTGACCGACTTCTTCAACAAGCACAAGGTCGGTGAAGTGATGGCACCGGCCACGGTGAAATACTATGCCGAATATCCGGGCGGCAGCAGCAAGTACTGGGCCATTCCGCTCGAAGGCGACGCCGTCGGCTGGTCCTATCGCAAGGACTGGTTCGAAGACCCCAAGGAAAAGGAAGCCTTCAAGGCCAAGTATGGCTACGACCTCGACGTGCCGAAGGATTTCAAGGCGCTACGCGACATCGCCGAATTCTTCTACCGGCCGGACCAGAAAAAATACGGCATCGCCATCTACACCGACAATTCGTATGACGCGATGGCGATGGGCTTCGAAAACGCGCTGTTCTCCTTTGGCGGCGAGTTGGGTGACTATAAGACCTACAAGGTCGATGGCTTCATCAACTCCGACAAGGCGATCGCGGCGCTTGACGCCTACAAGGAACTCTACAAGTTCACGCCTCCGGGCTGGGCCAAGTCGTTCTTCGTCGAGGACAACCAGGCGATCACTGAAAACCTGGCCGCGATGAGCATGAACTACTTCGCGTTCTTCCCCTCGCTGATCAACGAGGCGTCGAACCCGAATGCCAAGAACACCGGTTTCTTCGCCAATCCTCCCGGCCCGAACGGCGACCAGTTCGCCGCACTCGGCGGTCAGGGCATCTCCATCGTTTCCTACTCGCAGAAGCAGGAAGAGGCGACGAAGTTCCTGGAATGGTTCATCAAGGACGAGACCCAGAAGAAATGGGCAGCGCTTGGCGGCTACACCTGCAGTGCCGCCGTGCTCAAGTCGCCCGAATTCCAGAACGCCACGCCCTACAACAAGGCGTTCTACGAGACCATGTTCAAGGTCAAGGACTTCTGGGCGGTTCCGGAATACGCGGAACTGCTGCAGCAGCTTAACCAGCGCATCTATCCTTACATGATCGGCGGCGAAGGCACCGCCAAGGAGACGCTGGACGCACTGGCAGCCGACTGGAACGCGACCTTCAAGAAATACGGCCGCGGCCAATAAGTATGAAGTTTCACGGAGGGGGCGTTCGTGCCTCCTCCGTTTCTTTTTCTGATTTTTGAACCGGGAGCAGAGTCTTGGCGACCACGATGATCACCACGCTGGACAGGTCCTCGCGGGCCGCCGCTCGCGGTCTAAGCGACATTTCGATCCGCAATCTCTTCATCATCCCGACGATCCTGTTTCTGATCGTCTTCAACATCTTCCCGCTGATCTATTCGCTGGGCTATTCGTTCACCGATTTCCGCGCCTCGACCAGCGCGGCGGCGAATTTCGTCGGGCTGCAAAACTACCGCGACCTGCTCAGCGATCCCTATGTCTGGTCCAACTTCGCCATCACCGCAAAATACGTCATCATCTCGGTCGCCGGCCAGCTGCTCGTCGGCTTCGGCGTGGCCATGCTGCTCAACCGCGACATTCCGCTCAAGGGCCTGCTGACGACGCTCCTGTTGTTGCCGATGATGCTGTCGATGGCCGTCGTCGGCCTGTTCTGGAAGCTGCTCTACGATCCGTCCTTCGGCATCATCAATTATGCGCTGGGCCTCGGCACCTTCGAATGGCTGTCGGATCCGAAAATGGCGCTCTATGCGGTCGCGCTGACCGACATCTGGATGTGGTCGCCCTTCGTCATGCTGTTGTCGCTGGCCGGCCTGTCGGCCGTGCCCAAGCATCTCTACGAGGCAGCCGCGATCGACAGGGCCGGGCCGTTCTACACCTTCTTCCGCATAACGCTGCCGCTGGTTGCGCCGATCCTGATGATCGCGGTCATCTTCCGCACCATGGAGGCGTTCAAGACCTTCGACCTCGCCTACATCCTGACCAGCCAGCCGACGGCCGAGCTGATCTCGATCCGGCTCTACAAGATGGCGTTCCAGGAATGGCAGACCGGGCGTTCCTGCGCGCTCGCCTACATCGTGCTGATCATGGTGCTGGCGATCACCAACATCTATGTCAAATACCTCAACAAGGTGAAGGAGCGCTGAGATGGCCGCAGTCCGCACTTCTTCCGAAATCACCTTCAACCGGGTCGCCATCGTCGCTGTCCTGCTGGTGACGATCATCTTCCTGGCGCCGATCTACTGGATCGCCTCGACGGCGTTCAAGCCGCGCAACCTCGCCACCACCATTCCGCCGACGGTGGTTTTCCAGCCGGAGATATCGCCCTTCGTCAAGTTGTTCACCAAGCGTTCGCAACTGCGTAGCCCGCCGTCGCCGGAGGAGTACGCGGCTGCGCCGTGGTGGGAGCGCGTCGTCTTCAATGGGGGCGAAAAGATCGTGCGCGACGGCAAGGGCCAGGTGCAGTGGTCGGGCTATCCGAGCCGTTTCATGAACTCACTGATCGTTGCCATAACCTCGACCGTCCTGGCCGTCGGTATGGGCACCTTCACCGCCTATGGGTTCTCGCGCTTCAAGGTAAAAGGCGAGGCGGACCTACTGTTCTTCATCCTGTCGACACGCATGCTGCCGCCGGTGGTCGTCGCCATTCCGATGTTCCTGATGTACCGGGCGGTCGGCCTCAACGATTCCCATATCGGCCTGATCATCCTTTACACCGCCTTCAACCTGTCCTTCTCGGTGTGGCTGATGAAGGGCTTCATGGACGAGATCCCCAAGGAGTATGAGGAGGCGGCCCTCGTCGACGGCTATACGCGCATGGAGGCCTTCTTCAAGATCGTGCTGCCCGAGGCCGCCACCGGCATCGCCGCCACCGCCGTGTTCTGCTTTATCACGGCGTGGAACGAATATGCCTTCGCACTGATCATGACCAGCCGCCGTGCCCAGACAGCACCGCCCTTCATCCCCAGCCAGATCGGTTCCGGCCTGCCGGACTGGACGGTGATTGCCGCCGGAACCTTCCTGTTCCTGCTGCCGGTCGCGATCTTCACCTTCCTGCTCCGCAACCACCTGTTGCGCGGCATGTCGTTTGGAGCGATCCGCAAATGAGCTTTCGCGACATCAACCAGAAATATCTCGAACCGGGCAGCCAGGTGCTGATGGTGCTCGGTATCATCGCGCTCTGCCAGCCGTGGAACATGCTGCTGCACAGCTATGGCGTGACCATCATCCTGATCGGCCTGATCGGCTTCAACATCACCTCCAAGATCGCGCCGGAGGAGAAGGCCGGCACCGGGCAAGGGGCAAATCCGGGGGCACAGCATTGACCCAGATCGAGCTTCGAGGCGTCCAGAAATATTTCGGCGCCGTCCAGGTCATCAAAGACCTCAACCTGAAGATCGACGACAACGAGTTCATCGTGCTGCTCGGCCAGTCGGGCTGCGGGAAGACGACGACGCTCAGGGCGATTGCCGGGCTGGAGACGATCGACGGCGGCGACATCCTCATCGACGGCAAGCCGGTCCAGCACCTCAAGGCCGCCGATCGCGATATCGCCATGGTCTTCCAGTCGTTCTCGCTCTATCCGCATATGAGCGTCTATGAGAACATCGCCTTTCCGCTCAGGGCGACGCGCAAGAGCAAGGCCGAGATCGACAGCGAGGTTCGCTCGGTCGCCAAGACGCTGCAGATCAGCGATCTCCTCGCCAAGAAACCGTCGGCGCTGTCGGGCGGCGACATGCAGCGCGTGGCGATCGGCCGAGCCTTGGTGCGGCGGCCGAAGGCGATGCTGATGGACGAGCCGATCGGGGCGCTCGATGCCAAGCTGCGCGAGGAGATGCGGGCCGAGATCAAGCGGCTGCACATCAAGCAGGGCTCGACCAGCATCTACGTCACCCACGACCAGATCGAGGCGATGAGCCTCGCCGACCGCATCGTCATCATGCATGAAGGTGTGCTGCAGCAGGTCGGCTCGCCGGACGAGGTCTATTCGCATCCGGCGAATCTTTTCGTCGCGCAATTTGTAGGCAGCCCGGTGATGAACGTCGCCGACACTTCGGTGACCGAGAAAGCCTCATCGGCCTCGGTCACGGTCGGCGATGCGGCCGCCGGTTTCGAATTCCCGCGCGCCTTGCTGTCGAAGCTCAACGGCCATGCCGGCAGCCAACTCGCGCTCGGCATCCGGCCGGAAGGCGTCCTCGTCCGCCGCGAAGCCGCCGAGGGATTCTTGCCGGTGGAGACGCAGATCGTCGAGCCGCTCGGGTCCTTCGACATCGTCGACCTCAAGGTCGGCTCCAAGATGCTGCGTGCGCGCACCAAGAGCGGCTTCATCGGCGGCCCCGGCGAAAGAGTCTTCGTCAGAATCGATCCCAGCCAGGCGCATTTCTTCGACACGGCGAGCGGCAAATCGCTGGGAGTGAGACTCTGATGGCCCACATCCAGCTCAAGAACATCTCGAAGAAATTCGGCAATCACACCGCCTTGACCGGGCTCGATCTCGACATCGCCGATGGCGAGTTCTTCGTCCTGCTTGGCGAGACCGGCGCCGGCAAGACGACGACGCTGCGCATGATTGCCGGCCTGGAAAAACCGAGCGAAGGCCAGGTCTTCATCGACGGCGTCGATGTCGCCGACTGGGGCGCGGCCGAGCGTGACGTGGCGCTGGTGCTGCAGCAATATTCGCTGTACCCGCGCTATACGGTGCGCCAGAACCTCGAATTTCCGCTGAAGCCGAAGATCCGCCGGCTGCCCGATGCCGAGATCAAGGATCGTGTCGACCGCGCGGCCAGGACGCTGAGGATCGAGCATCTGCTCGACCGCAAGACCGACAGGCTTTCAGGCGGCGAGATGCAGCGCGTCTCGATCGGTCGCGCCATCGTGCGCAAGCCGCGGGTATTCCTGATGGACGAGCCGTTGTCGGCGCTCGACGCCAAATTGCGCGAGGCGCTGCGCACCGAATTGAAGAACCTGCAGATGCAGCTTGGCGCCACCTTCCTGTTCGTGACGCATGATCAGATCGAGGCGATGTCGATGGGTGACAAGGTCGGCGTGCTCAACCATGGCCGCATCGTCCAGACCGGCACGCCGTACGAGATCTATAACAATCCGCGCGACACCTACGTGGCAAGCTTCGTCGGCTCGCCGCCGATGAACCTCATCGACGGCAAGCTCGTCAACGGACGTGCGGTGATGGCGCCGCTCAATTTCGAATTGCCGTTTGCGGGGGGTGCCAAGACTTCGGGGGGTGCCAAGACTTCGTGGGGGCTAAAGACGGGCGCGGCGACCGACGGTCGCCCGCTCGTCTTCGGTATTCGTCCCGAGGACGTCTATCTCGAGACCGGCGCGCCGGTCGAGGCGCGGGTCCATGACGTCGAGAACCATGGCGTCGAGAAGATCCTGACGCTGCGGGTCGGCGACGCCATGCTGCGCGCCACCGTGCCTGCGAGGACCGACGTCCAGATAGAGCAGCCGGTGCGCTTTGCCTGGAACCCGGACAAGGTGGTGCTGTTCGACAAGGGCAGCGGAATAAGCCTGCGTCACGCCGGCTAAGTACAACCGTCTTTACTGCGCTAGAGCGGGATACGTTCAAAGTGAACCGTGCATGCCGCTCTATCCATGTGTTTTAGCCGCATTTGTGCGACGCCACGTGATTCCGCTTGGCTGCGAAATGCTCGAGTCTTCTCGTCATCCCCCGTACGGGGGATGCGGATGCTCCGACTTGTCGAATAGGCTGATCCTTTGGTCCCAAACGGGCTTTGCAAGCCCAATTTGGAGGCCCAAAACGGAGGGTTGGCTATGGGAAATCTGTTCCGCAGTTTTGCGACGATCCTGCTCGTCGCCGGTATGGGATTGTCGGCGGCGCATCTGGGCGAGGCGCAGGCAGCCAAGAAAGTTGTCGCCGGCGCGAAGGTCGACGCCAAGAAGATCAAGGACCTCAACGGCACGGTCAATCTGTCCACCAGCGACTGCAAACTGTTGTTGAGCGGCACCGTCGTGGAAGTCTCGGATGGCAGGTGCGGGGCCTCCGGCAAATATTGCAAGAGCAGCGCCGGCTCGGCCTGCATCACCGAGCAATAACCCGGCCAACGTTTAGCCGGCCTGGCGGATATCAGCCTGTTCCTCGGCCCGGAAATGGCTGGGCGGCGATCCGATGACCCGTTTGAAGGCGCGGCTGAAGGAGGCGTCGGATTCGTAGCCGAGACGAGCCGCGACGACGGAAATCTTGAGCCGGTCGCGGACCAGCCATTGCCTCGCCTGGTGCATCCGCACCTGCGTGACGTACTTTGCCGGTGTTTCGCCGACAATGGTTGCGAAGCGCTCGGCGAAACCTGATCGTGAGGCGCCCATCATCTTTGCCAGAGCGTCTACCGTCCAGTCGCGGCTCGGTTCCAGATGGATCGCGGCCAGCACCCGGCCGATCTCGCGGTCCCTCACCGCCGCGATCCATCCGGAAGAGTCGCCGCAGCCGCGCTCGACCCATGAGCGGATGACGGTCGCGGCGAGCACATCGGCCAGCCGCGCCAGGATGCCGCCGGAGCCGACGCGCTCCATCGTCACCTCGCGAGCCATCGCCTCCAGCAAATGCGGGATGCCTGGCTCATAGGCTTCCAACTCATGCGCGCGCATCACGTCCGGCATCATGCCGAGCAAGGGGTGCAAGCCATCGAGATTGAAATACATGCTGCCGAAAAACAGCAAGGTCCCCGGACGGCAGCCGGGCACGCCGTCATTCGACATGCAATAGACATTCTTGCAGATTTCCTCGACCTCATAGCCGTGGATCGGCGCCGCCTCGGTGCCCGGCTCACTTGCCAGCGTGTGGGCTGAGCCGCGCGGCAACAATACCGCGTCGCCCGCCTTCAGTTCCACCCATTCGCCGGACGGCTGCAGCAACCAGCAGCCTTTGCGGCCGATGAAATGAAACCGTGCCGCCGCCTGAGCCGGAAAATGGATGCCCCAGGGTTCCTTCATCTCGCAACGGCCGTAATCGACGCCTTCGAGGCGCAATCCGCGCAATATGTCTGTCAGCGGATCACCGGTGACGGGGATTTTGGACGAACGGTCAAGCATAATGGTGTTTCTAGCATGGAAACTCCAGATAGTCACTCCCTATGTAGCACTGCAGCCAGATGCTGCGCTGCAACCAGATCGGAGATCCCTCATGACCGAACCCGCGACAGGCGTCATGGACGCCGTTCTCGACTCATCGGAAACCGGCGAACGATCCGAGCCCGCATGGGGGGCGGTGGTCTCCCTGGCGCTCGGAGTCTTTGGCCTGGTGACCGCGGAATTTCTGCCTGCCAGCCTGCTGACGCCGCTTGCGCAGGATCTCGGCATCACCGAAGGCGCCGCCGGGCAGGCGGTAACGGCCACCGCCGTCATTGGCGCGATTGCGGCGCCGACCATGGCTATTGTCACCAAGCGGCTGGACCGCAGGCTGGTCATGTGGGCGCTGACGGTGCTGCTTGTGCTGTCAAACTTGGTGGCCGCGTTTGCGTCCTCGCTTCCCATTCTTCTGATTGCCCGCATCATGCTCGGGATCAGTCTTGGCGGCTTCTGGTCGATGTCGGCAGCCATGGCGATGCGGCTCGTTCCGATGCGGCTGATGCCGCGCGCCATGTCGATCATTCTCACCGGCGTTTCGGTGGCGACGGTCTGCGCGGCTCCGGTCGGCGCCTATGTCGGCGACATCTGGGGCTGGCGGACGGCGTTCATGATCGCCGCCGTGGTCGGTGCGCTGGCGCTGCTGGTGCAGGTGGCTACCATTCCGAAGCTGCCGCCTGCAGGTACGGCAGGTTTTCGCACGCTGCTGGAGGTGATGAAGCGGCCGATGATCAGGGTGGCACTGCTGGTGGTGCTGCTGGTCGCCTCGGGACATTTTGCCGGCTTCACCTATGTCCGCCCGTTTCTCGAGAAGGTGCCCGCGCTGGACATCGAGACGATCTCGCTTGTGCTGCTCGCCTACGGCATTGGTGGCTTCTTCGGCAATTTTGCCGGCGGCTTCATTGCCGAACGCAGCCTCAAGGCAGCCGTCAGCCTGGCGCCCCTGCTGATCGCGTTTTCGGCGCTCCTGCTGCTGGTGGTCGGAGGTTCACCCGTCGTGGCTGCAATAGCAGTGGCCAGCTGGGGCTTTGCCTTCGGCGCCGTCCCAGTCGGGCTGCAGACCTGGCTGGTGCGGGCCGCTCCCGATCAGGCGGAAAGCGCCGGTGGGCTCATGGTTATGACGTTCCAAGTCGCCATCGCGTTGGGCGCCGTCTTCGGCGGCCTGCTGGTCGACAATACCGGCGTTGCCACCGCCTTCGCCTATTGCGCGGCGGCGACGTTGCTTGCGGCACTGGCGGCGTTCTTCCTTGGCCCCAAGCCGATCGACGACCCTAAGGCCTAAACGGAACGGCCGTCGAAGTCGAAGACCGGCACGGCGGCGACGTCCAACGCCTCGATGCAATTAATATTGATATAGGCACTTCGCCCGCTCCCTTCGCCGACATCCTCGGCGAAGGGGTGAATGCCGCAGCTGCGGCAGAAGCGGTGGGCGATGACATGGTTGCCGAAGCTGTAGCGGCCGAGATCATCGCCCCAGGCAAGCACCCGCATGCTCTCATGCGGAACTGCCCATAGCAGTGCACCCTTGCGCGAGCAGATCGAGCAATTGCACCGAACGGCTCCGGTCAGCTCGCCTTCGACCTCGAACGCGACCTTGCCGCAGTGGCAGCTGCCTTGGTAGAGCATCGGGCCTTCCTCCTTCGGTTCGACAGGTGCAAATCCGACCGTGCCGGGCTATGTCTCCTGCGGCCAGTTTCTGGCTACTACGTTAAGACGTTGCAAGCGCGCGGAGTCCGACACCGAAAAATGCAATCAGCCCGCGATCACCTCGAAGCAATTCTTTCGCCTCTTGCCGCTCGCGTCGACGATGAGAGGGTTTTCGTAAAGCTCTACCCGGAAGCCGCACGGGCGGCGGCGGACGCCACCGATGCGCGGCGAAAAGCCGGCGTCACGCTCGGGCCGCTCGATGGGGCGATCGTCTCGATCAAGGATCTGTTCGATGTCGCCGGCGAGCCGACCACGGCGGGCTCTCTGCTGCTCGCCAACGCAGCGCCGGCGCTGCGGGATGCCATTGTCGTGCAACAGTTGCGCCAGGCCGGTGCAATCATCCTCGGCAAGACCAACATGACCGAGTTCGCCTTTACTGCGATCGGCGTCAATCCACATTATGGCACGCCCGGCAATGCTAGCGATGCCAGCCGTATTCCGGGCGGCTCCTCCTCAGGCGCCGGCGTTTCGGTGGGCGAAGGCACCAGCGAAATCTCCATCGGTTCCGATACCGGTGGTTCGGTGCGCATTCCGGCATCGCTGAATGGCGTCGTCGGTTTCAAGCCGACTGCGCGGCGCGTGCCGCTTGCCGGTGCGTTTCCGCTGTCAGCCACGCTGGACTCGATCGGTCCGCTGGCCCGCACCGTCGCCGAATGTGCGGCGGCCGATGCAGTGATGTCGGGCGAAAACCTGGCGGCACTGTTGCCGCTGCCGCTGGACGGCCTGCGCATCGGTATTGCGCGCGGCGTGCTGTTCGATGATACGCAGGAAGAGGTCGCGACGACGTTCGACCGGTGTCTGCGCAAGATAGAGCTTAGCGGCGCACGGCTTGTGGAGCTGTCGATCGACGACCTGCTTGCCGATCTGCGCGTGGCAACCCAACGCGCGTCGATCGCGGCGATGGAAGGGGCGGAGATCCATGCCGACTGGCTGGCGACGGGAGCGACGAGGCCGGTCGACCCGCGGGTAAGCGGGCCATTGGCGCGCGCCGCCGCCATTCCGGCCACGGTCTATATCAGGGCAATGCGCCGCCGCACGGCGCTGGCCGCCGCGATGGATGACCGGCTGGCGTCGGTCGACGTGCTGGCCCTGCCGACCACACCGGTGACGGCGCCGACGATCGTGTCGATGACCAGCGACGAGGCTCTGTGCAACAGGACGGAAGGCCTTCTGCTGCGCAACACGCAGGTCGCCAACCAGTTCGATCTATCAGCCATCTCGCTTCCGATGCCGGGAATGACGCGTCCGGCCGGCCTGATGCTGGTGGCGCGCAATGGCCATGACCACCACCTGCTGCGCATCGCAGCGGGCGTGGAGGGGCTGCTTGCAAATTGATCGGATAGCGCGTGTCAGCGCGACGAGCAGTGGCCGCGTTCGCTGTCCTTGGCGGCGCGTTCGATGCTGGTGGCGACCAGCCAAGGCAGGGTGTACCGCTTGCCGTTGAAGGTCCGGGTGCGGTTCTCGATCGAGCCGACAACAACGACCTTGCCGGCATAGAGCTTGTCTGAAAGATCGAGCGCCTTGTCTTGCTGCGGCAGGCGATCGATGTCGATTGAAACGCCTTTGATGAGCTTCCCAGCAGCAAGGTCGAGTGCGCTGTTCGATGGACAGGGTGCCGCCACGCAACGTATGCCGTTGTCGCAGAACACGTAGCTACCCTGTCCGTTGGCGAAGGCTTGCGTCATCGCCACGCAGAAGCCGGCAGTCAGCAGGAATTTTGTGACGCTTGCCATGCCGGCACCATCGCCGGCGAATTCGGGAAAATTGCGGCGCTTTCAGAAATCGGCAGGGAACCGCCGCCGGTAGTGCTCGACCACTTCGGGGTTGCGCAGATTGACCGGCAATCTGTTGGCCAGCACGAGCAAGGCTTCGCCAGCCGCGCCGACGCCCATCCGCATCATCGACTGCTCGGTAATCCCAGCCATGTGCGGGGTGACGATGACGTTGTCGAAGCCGAAATAAGGATGGTTGGGCGGTAGCGGTTGTGTAGCAAAAACATCGAGCGCAGCGCCGCCGATGCGGCCCTTCTGCAAGGCCTCGATCAGCGCGTCGTCATCGATCACCGGCCCGCGCGAAACATTGATCAGCAGCGCATCCGGCTTCATCCGCTCAATGCGCTCGCGGCTGATCAGCCCCCGTGTTTCGGGCGTCAGCGGGCAGCACAGAACGATGATGTCGCTCTGCTCGATGAGTGCATCGATCGACAGGAAGCCGACCCTGTCCGGCGCCGGCCGCATGCTGCGCGTCGTCGCCACCACATTCAGATCGAACCCATGGGCGGCGATGTGGCCAACCGCCTGACCGATCGCGCCGAGGCCGACAATGCCGATCGTCTTGCCCGCTAGCTCGCTGGCCACCACCGTGTGTTCGCGGCCCGCCAGCCAGCCCTTCGCACGCAAGTCGCGGTCCAACACACGGAAGCGCCTAAGCAGCGCCAGCGCCGCGAACATTACATATTCGGCGACAGATCGCGCGTTCACCCCCGGCACGTTCGCCACCAGCACGCCGGCCGCATTGGCCGCTTCCATCGGTACCATGTCCAGCCCGGCGCCGTGGCGGATCGCGGCCCTGAGCTTCTTCGCGCCTTCGAAAAGCGCCGCAGGCAAGGGAGCGCGAACGATGATGACATCGGCGTTCCTCGCCTCGGCGGCCAGCGTGGCCGCATCGAGGGCGGAAGCAACGACGAGTTCGCCGGCCCCGGTCAGCATGGAAGCGGCACGAGGGTGCAGTCTGTGTGTTGACAGGATCTTGGGCATTTCAGGCCTTTTCGAGCGCAGGGCTTTCCGGTTCCGCCCCACGCCCCTCGATCAGCCCCTTCCAGTAGCTTTCCGCGCCTTGCAGGTGGGCGCTCATCAGCGCCTGGGCGAGATTGCCATCGCGGCGCAGCAGCGCCTCGTAGATCTGGATATGCTCGGCATGGGAGCGCACGCTGCGTTCGGGATCGTTGAAATAGATCGGCAGGCGCAGTTCACCCATCATGTAGTAGACGCTGCAGATATTGTGGAAGACGCTGTTCCTGGTCGCCCGCACGATCTCGAGGTGGAACTCGCGGTCTTCCCGGGCAAGCCCTTCACCGGCGGCGATGCGATCCTCGGAGGCCTTCAGGATCTCGCGCAGCCGCTCGAAATTCTCCTCGGTGGCGCGTGAACAGGCAAGTTCGGCGGCCTTGATCTCGTGGATCTTGCGCAACTCGACCGTCTCGTAGATCTGGACGGGATCGAGCGGCAGGCCGGCGCGGGCGAACAGCGCCATCGCCTCGACGCTCGCCTGCTTCGTATCGATGTAGATCCCGGATTTCGCCCGTCGCTCGACGATGCGCATGGCCTCGAGAATGGCCAGTGCCTCGCGGATCTGGCCGCGGCTGACGCTGAAATGCTCTGCCAGTTCGCGCTCCGACGGCGTGCGGCCCGTCTCCTTGTCCGAATGGGAGAACAGATAGGCGGCGAGTTCCGCGAGAAGGTTCTTTTCTTTCATGTCAGCCGTGTTGCGCGTGCGCCTCCAGGAACCGCTCCGAAATGGTGAATCCCAGCCCGGGTCTATCAGGGATCGCTACCATACCGTCCTTTGCTTCGACAGTCTCTTCGATCAGATCGTGGATCATCGGGTTGGCGCCGAGCGAATATTCGACGGTGAAGCTCGCCGGCGAAGCAGCGCAGACATGCAGCCCGGCAAAGAAGCAGGGCGCGCCGGCCCAAAGATGCGGCGCAAAGCGCAGATTGAAGGCGCTGGCGATGGTGCCGATCTTCATCGCCTCGCTGATGCCACCGCAAAAGGCCGGATCCGGCTGGAATATATCGGCGGATTTGAGCACGGCGAGGTCGCGGAAGGCATAGCGCGTCGCCTCGCTTTCGCCGGTGGCGATCGGGATCGAACCGCAGGCGCGCACCTCGGCCATGCCGGGCTTGTCGTCGGCGATCACCGGCTCCTCGAACCAGGCGAGATCGAGGTCGCCGGCGAGATGGATAAAGCGCTTGGCTTCGGCCACCGTGTAGGTGCCGTGCGCGTCGACCATCAGGTCGATATCGGGACCGAGCGCCTGTCTGGCGGCACGGACGCGAGCGGCCGAGATATGTGGGGCGCCGTCCATGGCGCCGACGCGCATCTTCAGCGCCTTGAAACCGCCCTTGGTGATGTAGGACTGCAGCTGGTCGCCGATGGCTTCCGCAGTGGCCCAGCCGCCGGAAGCATAGGCCGGCATGCGGTCCAGCTTGCGGCCGCCGAGCAGCCGCCAGACCGGAACGCCGAGCGATTTGCCAAGAATGTCCCACAATGCGATGTCGACGGCGCTGATAGCGGCGATGCTCATGCCGCGTCGCGCCAATTGCGGCATGGCGTGGCCGGCGCGAGCGGCGCTGTCGTGGCGCGTGCCATTATAGAGCATCTCCCATATGACGCCGATGTCAGCCGGGTCGCGGCCGACCAGCTGCGGGCCGACCTCGTAGTTCAGCAAATGGACAAGGGCGCCGTAGCTGCCGGCGCTGCCGGCGGCATTCTTGCCCTCGCCCCAGCCGACCAGCCCGTCGTCGGTCTCGATGCGCAGGATGGCGGCGTCGAACGTCGCCACCTGACCGAAGTCGCTGCGGTGCTGCTTCGCGGCTTCGATCGGTATGCGGACCCACCAGGCTTGGACCGTCTTGATGCGCATGTTCATCCTCGGCCCGGCCGCGGTGAGGCGGAAGGGCTTTTCCAAACGGCTCGGCTACTTGATCAGCGGCAGCAGCGTTTCCGCGTTGATGCGCATCTGGTCGGTGTAGAATTTCTCCGTGAGCACGCTGGAGCCGTGGTCCTGAATGAATTTCAGCTGCTCCGGCGAGATGTCGACGGGGTTGCGTTCGACCATGTCGGGATAGGGGGCAGCCGGCGTGCGGTCGACGGGGGCGACGAATTCATTGGTCAGCGCGCCGTCATAGCCGATCTCCTTCAGCGTGCCGACGATCTTCGGCCAGTCGATCTGCCCGAGGCCGGCGGCGAAGCGGTTGTTGTCGGCGACATGGAAGTCGTACAGGCGCTTGCCGACCTGCCGGATGGCGTCGTAGACGTTAAATTCTTCCATGTGGATGTGGTAGGCGTCGAGGCAGACGCCGCATTCGGGACTGACCGCATCGGCCAGCGCCAGTGCCTGGGCGCCGCGGTTGAACAGATAGGTCTCGAAGCGGTTGAGCGGCTCGACCGCGATCTTGACGCCGACCTTCTTGGCGTGGGTGAAGCATTCCCGGGTGGCGTCGACCACCCATTTCCACTCCTCTTCCTCGGTGCCGTCCGGCACCACCTTGCCGACGGTGGCCGGAACCAGCGTGATGATCTCGCCATCAAGTTCGCTGACCATGGTCAGCACGTCCTTGACATACTGCACCGAGCGCTCGCGCTGGCCCTGGTCCTTGGCGGCGAGATTGCGCTCGCCCAGCATCAGCGTCACCGCTCCCCAGCAGCGAATGCCGTACTCGTTCAACAGTGCGCGCGTCTCCTTGGGCTTGTACTGTTCGGGTTCGCCGGAGATCTCGATCGACTCGTAGCCGAATTTCTTGATGCGCTTGAGCGTCGTTTCCAGCGGCTCCGCCCGCATCCAATTGTGCGTCGAAAGATGCATGGTCTATCCTTCCCAGAATCGCCTGTACCAGTTCGCCTGCGGCGCACTCTGCCGAAGCGTGCCGCATGATTCCTCCCCAAGGCGTCCCAGCATTTTTTGCAAACTGGTTCGACCAATTGGGCTTGAAGGGAGGTCTACAGTAATTTTATCTGGACGGCAAGAACTGCTGCCATCAAGCGTTGGCTCCTAGCTAGACCATTGATTATGCTTAAACATGTGGCCTAACTCGGCATGGTTGCAGGACCGTCGCAGCGCGTCAAATGGCTTGACCAGATTTCGGCATTTGGTAATACCAGAATAGCAGCGCTGAGCGCGCTGTGCAAAGAGACCAAAGACGCTGGCCCTGTTTTCAATCGGCGCTATGCTTGGTCGTGAAACATAGGGAGATGCCGATGCCGACGACGATGAAGGGGCCTGGTCTGTTCTTGGCGCAGTTTGCGGGCGACGCCGCGCCGTTCAATTCGCTGGCCTCGATCACCAAATGGGCGGCTGGTCTGGGCTACAAGGGCGTGCAGATCCCGACATGGGACGCTCGACTGTTCGATCTCGAGAAGGCAGCCTCCTCCAAGGCCTATTGCGACGAGGTGAAGGGCATCTGCGCCGATGCCGGCGTCGAAATCACCGAACTGTCGACGCATCTGCAGGGGCAACTGGTGGCGGTGCATCCCGCCTATGACGCGCAGTTCGACGGCTTTGCGCCGGCTGCGGTGCACAACAATCCAAAAGCCAGGCAACAATGGGCGGTCGAACAGATGAAGTTCGCCGCCAAGGCGTCGAAGAATCTCGGGCTCAAGGCGTCGGTGTCGTTTTGCGGCGCGTTGGCCTTCCCATACCTCTACCCATGGCCGCAGCGGCCGGCGGGACTGATCGAGGAAGCATTTGCTGAGTTGGGCAAGCGCTGGAAGCCGATCCTCGACGTCTATGACGAGAACGGCGTCGATGTCGGCTACGAAATCCATCCGGGCGAGGACGTGTTCGACGGCGCGACATTCGAGATGTTCCTCGATGCGGTCGGCGGCCACAAGTGCTGCAACATCAACTACGACCCGTCGCACTTCCTGCTGCAGCAGCTCGATTATCTCGAATTCATCGACATCTACCACGAGCGGATCAAGGCGTTCCACGTCAAGGATGCCGAGTTCAATCCGACCGGGCGGCAAGGCGTCTATTCCGGTTACCAGAGCTGGACCAACCGTGCCGGGCGTTTCCGCTCGCTCGGCGACGGGCAGGTGGATTTCGGCGGCATCTTCTCCAAGCTCACCCAATACAATTACGATTCATGGGCGGTGCTGGAATGGGAATGCTGCCTGAAGCACCCGGAGGATGGTGCTGCCGAAGGCGCCCCCTTCATCCAGCACCACATCATCAGGGTGACGGAAAAAGCATTCGACGATTTCGCCGGCGGCACGACCGATAAAAAGGTGCTGCGCGGCATGATGGGGATCTAGCACAGATATCCCTCCGGAGGGGAGGGTGGCCCGGAGGGCCGGGTGGGGTCGGTCCATGCCGAGCTTCATGCCCGGCGACCCACCCCGCGCTACGCGTCGACCCTCCCCTCAAGGGGGAGGGGTATCTCAGATAACGAGGGAGAAAATCATGGTTGGCGCATCGAAGACGGAAACCGGGGGCGGTCCGATCCGCTACGGCATGGTTGGCGGCGGACAAGGCGCCTTTATCGGCGCGGTGCACCGCATCGCGGCGCGCATTGATAACGAGTTCGTGCTGGTTGCCGGCGCCTTGTCGTCGAATCCGGAGCGCGCCAAGGCCTCGGCGGCCGAGCTTGGGCTCGATCCGGCACGCAGCTACGGCTCCTATGCCGAGATGGCCAAGGCCGAGGCCAAGCGGCCGGATGGCATCGAGGTGGTGGCCATCGTCACGCCGAACAATGTGCACGTGCCGGCCGCCAAGGCTTTTCTCGAGGCCGGCATCCACGTCATCTGCGACAAGCCGCTGGCGACGACGCTGGCCGAGGCAAAGAAGCTGGCGGCTCTGGTCGAAAAGACCGGCAAGGTGTTTGTGCTGACGCATAACTACACCGCCTATCCGATGGTGCGGCAGGCACGCGAGATGGTGGCCAAAGGACAACTCGGCGATATCCGCATCGTGCAGTCGGAATATCCGCAGGACTGGCTGACCGAAGATCTGGCCGCCACCGGCCAGAAGCAGGCTGCGTGGCGCTCAGACCCCAAGCAGGCCGGTGCCGGCGGTGCGCTGGGCGATATCGGCACGCACGCCTACAACCTGGCCCGTTTCGTCTCCGGGCTGGAGCTCGATTCGTTGTCGGCCGATCTCGATGCCTTCGTACCGGGGCGGCTGCTCGACGACAACATCAATGTGCTGCTGCGCTTCAAGCCGGTCGGCGGGTCGCACTCCGCCAAGGGCATGATCTGGGCAAGCCAGGTGGCGCCCGGCCACGAGAACGGCCTGAAATTGCGCATCTACGGCTCGAAGGGCGGGCTCGAATGGGTGCAGGCCGATCCGAACTATCTCTGGTACACGCCGTTCGGCCAGCCGAAGCAGTTGATCACCCGAAACGGCGCGGGAGCGTTGCCCGTCGCCGGGCGCGTCAGCCGCGTTCCGCCAGGCCATCCGGAAGGCTATCTCGAAGGTTTCGCCAACATCTACCAGGAAGCCGCGCGGGCCATTCGTGCGGCGCGCCGGAAGGGCGGCAAGCCGGCTAAGGATGTCGTTTTCCCAACTGTGCAAGACGGCGTCGAAGGCATGGCCTTCATCGAGGCCTGCGTGAAATCGGCGAAGAAGAATGGAGCGTGGACGAAGCTCTGAAGGGGTGGTGATATTCAGGTGAGACCGGCCTGCAAATGGCAGTTTCCTGCGCTTCCGGTGCTCATGTACCAAAAGTACGCTCCGCTCCGGTTCTCGGAACCCACCATTTTCGGCTCGGCCTGACCTGAATCTCACCACCCCTCCGGCGATCGAGCGAATGAAGGGGAGGGGCGTCGATGAAAATCGGCATGTGCATGTTGTTGTGGACGACCAGTGTCACGAAAAAACACGAGCCGTTGTTGAGGGATATCAAGGCGACCGGCTTCGACGGCGTCGAGATACCGGTCTTCTCCGGCACGCCGGACGACTACAAGAAGCTCGGTGAGCTGCTCGACCGCATCGGGCTGCAACGTACCGCCGTCTCGGCGATGGGCGATCCGGCGATGAACCTGATCTCGGCCGACGCCTCGACGCGCAAGGCCGGTATCGACTACATGAAATCGGCGATCGACTGCGCTCAGGCGCTTGGCGCGAACACGTTGAGCGGCCCACTGCATTCCACACTCGGAGCCTTCTCCGGCAGCGGGCCGACGGCGGCCGAGAAAAAACGTTCGATCGCTTCGCAGCGCGCCATCGGTGACCATGCCGGCAACAAGGGTGTCACCATCGGGCTGGAGGCGCTCAACCGCTTCGAATGCTATCTGCTCAACACGATGGACGATTTGTCGGCGCATATCGACGCGATCGACCGGCCGCACATCAAGGCGATGTACGACACGTTCCATGCCAACATCGAAGAGGCCGACCCGATCGGCGCCTATACGCGCAACCGCAAGAACATCGTCCATATCCATATTTCGGAGAACGATCGCGGCGTGCCGGGCCGCGGCCACGTCCCCTGGAAGGAGACTTTCTCCGCCATTCGCAAGAGCGGCTACGACGATTGGCTAACGATCGAGGCGTTCGGGCGTTCGCTGAAGGATTTAGCCGCGGCCACCAAGGTGTGGCGCGACTTTTCCGAAGGCCCGGAAGCTGTTTACCGCGACGGCTACAGGCATATCAGGAATGGATGGAGGAAGGCGCCCTAACCGCACGTCTGCGTAACGCCCCCGTCAGCCCTGGCCGGCCTGGATCCGGTTGTAGTCGTGGATCGTCCTGCTCAAGCGGCGGCGCAGGAAATTGGAAATGTTGTCGAAGATGAAAACGACGAGCAGGACCAAGAGCACCATGTAGAAGACATTGGCCCAGTTGGAATTGGTGCGCATCGCCTCCCAGAGCTTCAGGCCGATGCCACCGGCACCGACGGCGCCGATGATCGTCGCGCCCCTGGTGTTGGATTCCCACTGATAGAGTGTCTGGCTGATGAAGACCGGGATCACTTCCGGCAGCACGCCATAGCGCTGCACCAGCAAGCCGTTGGCGCCGGTCGACTGGATGCCCTCGCGTGGCTTGTCGTCGATGTTCTCGAGGCCTTCCGAATAGACTTTGCCGAGCGTGCCGATCTCGGTGAAGAAAATCGCGGCGCTGCCGGCAAGCGGGCCCGGGCCGAAGGCGCGGGTGAAGAACAGCGCCCAGATCAGCATGTCGACCGAACGCATGAAATCGAAGAACCGCTTTAGCACCTGGCTAAGCAGGCCGCTCGGGGTGATGTTGCGGGCGGCGAAGAAGGCGAGCGGGAAGGCAACGATGCCGCCGAGCAAGGTGCCGAGAAACGCCATGACGATGGTCTGGAACAGCTTCGTCCAGACGTCGCCATGCTGCCATTGGGCGTTGTTCCAGATATTGTCGGCGGCCAGCGCAATGTTTGATGTGCCCGGCTTGAGCTGGGGTCCGGACATCAGCAACGAGACCACCTCGCCGGGCGACTTGCCGAAGAAGGGCGAGCGTGTGTCGAAGACGAAATTCGCCCAGCCGAGGAAGCGCTTGCGGACCTTGACGCGATCGACGGTTATGCGGACCTCGCCGGCAAAGCCCATCCTGGCGACGATCTCATCGTCATGCGCGGTGATCCACTCCGGCACCGGGCCGGATATTACCGGTTTGCCGCTGGCCAAGGACACCGGCACCGCATGGCCATTGGCGACAAGCATCGCTTCGGCCTTGTCGAAGGCGACGGATTTGGCCCGGCCGTCGATCAGGATGGTGTAGGAGCCGTTGGCGTTGGTGATGACCCAATCGGGATGCGGGTCTTCGCCGAGCGCCGAAAAACGCGGGTATCTGGGTGTGATCTGAGGCTGGTCGAGACGGAATTCCGGCTGCAGATCGTAGCTGATCCATTGCGTCAGGAAGAGCGGCAGGCGCTCCCAGTGCGATTCCCTCAGCACTTGCGGCAGGCTGAAGAACCACAAGGCGTAGAGGAGATAGAGCAGGATGCCTGTGAACAGGACCAGCGGGCCGAAGCGTTTGTACAAGGGCCGCCGGAACACTTGGGGAAAGCGCTCCTCGATCGACCGCATCTCATCGGCGGTCATTGCGGCCATGGGCAGTCTTCTTGTTGATTTGCCATGATCTTTTCCAAAAACCGGAATCCACTTTTTGGGATCATGGTCGGGCACCCATCATGAATGCCTGCTCGCCGACGAGCTTGCGGCGTAGCCAGGCGGAAAACTGGTCGACGAGGAAGATCGTCGTGAACAGCAGCAGCACCAATGCCAGCGTCTTGGCGCCGAAGCCGCGCGAGATGGAGAGCTTCAGTTCCTCGCCGATGCCGCCACCGCCGACCGCGCCGATAATGGTCGAGATACGCACATTGATCTCGATCCTGAGCAGCGTGTAGGACATGAAATTGGGCAGCACTTGCGGCAGGCCGGCAAAGCGCACGCGCTCGAACCAGTTGGCGCCGACCGCGCGCAGGCCTTCTTCGGCGCGCATGTCGATGTTTTCGTTGATCTCGTAGAAGAGCTTGCCGAGGGCGCCGATGGAATGCAGGCCGATGGCGATGATGGCTGCGACCGGGCCGGTCGAGAGGATGGCTGCGAACAGGCCGGCAATGACGATCTCGGGGAAGGCGCGAAGCAGTTCCATGAAGCGCTTGACGACGAGCCTGAGCACCGGACTGGGCGTCAAGTTGCGCGCGGCGATGAAGGAAAAGGGCACCGCAAAGACAAAGCCGATGAAAGTGGAAACCAGCGCCACGTTAAGCGTGGTGAGCATCAGCTCGATATATTCGGGTAGATAAAAGCCGCCCCAGAGATAGACGCGGCCAAGCGGGAAGTTGAACTCTTGGCTGCCCTTGTCGTGCGGCGATGCGATGTCGAACAGCGCCCGCCAGACGTCGTTCCAGTCCTTGGGAACAAGCCAACTAAGGAAATCCAGTATGTGCGGCAGCCGATCGAAGAAATGTCCGGCATTGGCCTCGTCGGCGAACCACATGGCTGTGCACATGGCGACAAGCAGTGAGCCGATGCCGAGCGCCGTGTAGAACCGGCGCAGGGACGTCTGGCGTCGCCAGGCGTCTGCTGCCTGCCGGACCGCGTCTGAACGAATTGTAGCGGCGAAGGTCATACGGGGTCACGAGCGGACACGCAAAAAGGGCGGCGCTGGAGGACGCCGCCCTTTCCGCAATTGTCGTCAGCCGCCGATCGCGGCTTTGCGGGCTTCGACGATGACGCTGTAGAAGTCCGGCTTCACCGGAACATAGCCGGTGAAATCGCCGCCTTCGATGGCCTCGAAGCAAGGCTTGTCCTTGGCCGGCAGGCTGGTGAAGAAGTTGGCGAGCTTGGCGCTCATACCGTCGCCGAGCGCGGTGCGCACGACCAGCGGGCCGTTCGGGATCAAGCCGGAGCGCCAGACTTCGACGAAATCGTTGGGGTCCACGGCGCCCTTGGCGACTTCCTTGTGGAAGGTGCCGGAGGTGTAGCCGTTCTTGAAGTCGCCGATGCCCGAGGAATCGTCAACCGCAACATCGACCTTGCCGTCGCGAACCGCGAGAAGGTTGTTCTCGTGGCCGCCATTTAACTGGGTCGAGGCGAAGAAGGTTTCGTTCGAAGCGCCGGTGTCCTTCGGGATCTGGGTCAGCGGGATCAGGTAGCCGGAGGTCGAATCCGGGTCGGCATAGCCGAGCTTCTTGCCCTTGGCCGCCTTGATGTCGGTGATGCCGGACGACTTCAGCGCAAGGCCGATCGAATAATAGCCGGTCGCGCCGTCGGTCTGCTGGGTGGTGAGGATCGGGGTCACGGCGTTCGGATCCTTGAGGTAGACGCTGGCATAGCCCGACGCGCCAAGCTCTGCGAAATCGAGCGTGCCGCCGAGCAGGCCCTGGATAACGCCGTCATAGTCGGCGGCCGGGAACAGCGAGACCTTCTCGAAGCCGAATTCGGACTTCAGGTGATCGGCGAGGCACTGAAAGTTGCGCAGCCGGTCCGCTTCGTTTTCACCGCCAAGGATGCCGATGCGGAATTCCTTGATATCCTGGGCGTGAGCGGCGCTTGCCGCGATGGCGAGCAATGAAACGGCGCCAAAAACCATCTTCCTGAACATTATCTCTCTCCTGTTGGTCCCGGCCTCGCGCCGGTAGCGTTCGAATTTTTTGACAGGTGCCTTTGACGCGGGCGGGCGATCAGGCCGTTCTCAATATCCCGGGAATGCGGGCTCGAGCGGTCCGGCGGATGCAGCGATTTTCTGTTTGATGGCGACACTGGTGGAGGTGATGGCCTCGGAGATTTCGCCGCCATTGCTGTCGGCGCCGTAGACCATGCGCATGGCCTCGCGGTTGAGGGCTTCAGGCGGGCCGTCGAAGACGACCTTGCCGGCGGCCATGCCGATGATGCGGTTGCAGTAGGTGCGGGCCGTATCCAGCGTATGCAGATTTGTGATGACGGTGATGCCCTCGCGCAAATTGATGTCCTGCAGCGAATCCATCACCACCTTGGCGTTGAGCGGATCGAGCGAGGCAATCGGCTCATCCGCCAGCAACACCTTCGGCTGCTGCATCATGGCGCGCGCAATCGCAACGCGCTGCTGCTGGCCGCCGGAAAGCGTGCCGGCCGGCTGCAGGGCGGTGCGGGCGATGTCGAGGCGCTCGAGGGCTGCAACCGCCTCGGCGCATTCACCGCGGGAGAACATGCCAAACAGGTTGGACACGGTCGAACGGTGATTGAGCCGGCCGAGCAGCACATTGGTCAGCACATCGAGGCGCGGCACCAGGTTGAACTGCTGGAAGATCATGGCGCAGTCGCGCTGCCAGCGTCGGAGCGGCGAGCCGCGCAGCCGGGAAACTTCGGCGCCGTCAAAAAAAATCGATCCTTGGCTCGGATCGATGAGGCGGTTGATCATGCGCAGAAGCGTCGATTTGCCGGCGCCGGAGCGACCGATGATGCCGACCATCTGACCGTGCGGAATCGAGATGTCGACATTGCTGACAGCGGTGTTCTTGCCGAACCGGCGGGTGACGCCGCGAATTTCGAGCGTTGCTGACATGGTGCAGGCTCCAGTCCAATCGCAATTGAAGGTCTGTTTACCCTGGCTAGCGCAGCCGCATGAACCTGCAGTGTCGGAACGATGTCAGTTTTGTTACTGCCCACAGCCTGGAGCGGGGCGGGATCAACTCGGCGCGAGAAGCTCGAATGGTGAATGGTGAATGGTGAATAGTGAATAGTGAATGGTGGCAAGAGAGGCTTCCCTAAGCCTCGAAACCTATCCGTCCCGCCATTCACTATTCACCATTCACCGTTCACGATCCCTTAGCCGCCATATTTCTCCAGAAACGCCTCCGCCGACAATTCCCGAAAATCGTCGAGCGCGGCGCGCAGCCTTGCATGGTCCCAGTCCCACCAGGCGAGCGCCTGGTAGCGCTCCGCGGTGCGGCGGTCGAAGCGTTCGCGGATCGGCTTGGCCGGTACGCCGGCGACGATGGTGTAGGGCGCGACGGCCTTCGACACCACCGCACCGGCACCGACCGCCGCGCCATCGCCGACGGTGACGCCCGGCAGGATGGTCGAGCCGTGGCCGAGCCAGGTGTCGTGGCCGATGGTGACGCGTTTGGCGCGGCGCTTGGCGAAGAATTCGCTCTCGTGCTCGGCGTCGTCCCAATAATCCGAGGCGCGATAGGTGAAGTGGTGCAGCGTCGGCCGCCAGGTCGGGTGGTTGGTGGCGTTGATGCGCACGCTGGCGGCGATGTTGGCGAATTTGCCGATCGTCGCGCACCAGACGCCACAGTCCTGCATCATGTAGGAATAGTCGCCGAGCGTGCTTTCAGAAACCCGGCAGCGCTCGGCGATCTCGGTCCAGCGGCCAAGCGTCGAGTTCTCGACTTCCGCCGTCTCGTGGATCAGCGGCGCCTCCGACAGTTTCCTGGTCATGCGGCGATTTTCCCGGCGGCGAAGGCGGTCACGTCGATGACGCGGTCGGCGACCGCCTCACGCACGTCGTGATCGTGGAAGATGCCGAGCAAAGCGACGCCCGCTGCCTTCTTGGCGGCGATCAGGGAAATCACCACATCGCGGTTCCTGGCGTCGAGCGAAGCGGTCGGCTCGTCGAGCAGCAGGATCGGGTGCTCGGTGATGAAGCCGCGCGCGATGTTGACGCGCTGCTGTTCACCGCCGGAGAACGTCGCCGGCGGCAGCGCCCAGAGCTTCTCCGGCAGGTTGAGCTGCGCCAGCAAGGCGCGTGCCTTGCCGTACGCGACCTCGCGCTCCTCGCCGCGCTCGACCAGCGGCTCGGCAACCACGTCAAGTGTGGAGACACGCGGCACGGTGCGCAGGAACTGGCTGACATAGCCGATCGTTTGCCGGCGCACGGCAAGCACCGTGCGTGGGCTGGCTGTCGCGAGATCGATCAGACCGCCATCATGCTGGACGATGATCTGCCCCTCGTCGGCGGTATAGTTGCCGTAGAGCATCTTCAGGATCGAGCTCTTGCCGGCGCCGGAAGGGCCGCCGAGCACGGCGCATTCGCCGCTCCTGATCGAGAACGACACGCCGGCGACGACAGGCAGTTTGATGCCGTCACGCAGATGCATGGTGAAGCTCTTCGCGACATCGGAGACAACGAGCGGGGTTGCCATCAGAGGGTTCTCCCGTTCGGCGCTTCGCCGGCCCGCAATGTCTTCGCCTGAGCACCCCCCTCTGGCCTGCCGGCCATCTCCCCCTCAAGGGGGGAGATCGGCTGTCGCATTCGGTTTCGCCATTCTCCTGTGTCGCAGAACGGGCGGGACATAAAAGCTGCTGATCTCCCCCCTTGAGGGGGTGATGGCCGGAAGGCCAGAGGGGGGTACGCCGGAGCAATCATCGTCACACCTGCAGAATCGAGGAGACAAGCAATTGGGTATAAGGCGCGCGCGGATCGTCGAGGACGCGGTCGGTGAGGCCGCTTTCGACGACGCGGCCGTCCTTCATCACCATCATGCGCTGCGACAACAGCCGCGCCACGGCGAGATCGTGGGTGACGACGATGGCGGCCAGGCCGAGATCGGTGACCAGGCCGCGCAACAGATCGAGCAGGCGCGCCTGCACCGAGACGTCGAGGCCGCCGGTTGGCTCGTCCATGAACACCAGCCGCGGCCCGGTGACGAGGTTGCGGGCGATCTGCAGGCGCTGGCGCATGCCTCCGGAAAAGGCGCGCGGCTCGTTGTCGATGCGGTCTTCGTCGATCTCGACACGAGACAACCAGTCGACCGCCGTTGCGCGGATCCTGCCATAGTGACGGTCGCCGACCGCCATCAGCCGCTCGCCGACATTGGCGCCGGCCGACACCGTCATGCGCAGCCCGTCGGCCGGGTTCTGATGGACAAAACCCCAATCGGTGCGCATCAGGAAGCGGCGCTCGGCCTCGCTCATGCGGTAGAGTTCGCGAAACTGGCCGTCGCGCATCCGGTAGCTGGCGGTGCCGGAGCTGGGCAGCAGTCGAGTTGACAGGCAGTTGAGCAAAGTCGTCTTGCCGGAACCGGATTCGCCGACCACCGCCAGCACTTCGCCCGGCCAGAGGTCAAAAGTGACGTTCTCGCAGCCGACGCGCGAGCCGTAGAATTTGGACAGCGCCGAAACGCGCAGCAGCGGTTCGTCTGTCATTGCGCCGGCTCCGTTTTTCCTGGGGCAAGATGGGTCTCGGGCGCGAGATGGCCGCAGTGGCCTTCCGCGCGCCGCTTCTCGCAATGATCGGTATCGGAGCAGACGAACATGTGGCCGCCATGGTCGTCGAGGATGACCTCGTCGAGATAGACGTTCTCGGCCGCGCACAGCGCGCAGGGCTGGTCGAAGGTCTGCACCTCGAACGGATGGTCCTCGAAATCGAGGCTGACCACATCGGTGAAGGGCGGCAGCGCGTAGATGCGCTTTTCGCGGCCGGCGCCGAACAATTGCAAAGCCGGCGAACGGTGCATCTTGGGATTGTCGAATTTCGGCGTCGGCGAGGGATCCATCACATAGCGGCCCTCAACCTTGACCGGGTAGGCGTAGGTGGTGGCGATGCGGCCGTGCCTGGCGATGTCCTCGTAGAGTTTTACATGCATGAGCCCGTATTCCTCCAGCGCATGCATCTTGCGCGTCTCCGTTTCCCGCGGCTCGAGGAAGCGCAGCGGCTCGGGGATGGGTACCTGGTAGACCAGCACCTGACCGGCACTCAGCGGATATTCAGGGATGCGGTGGCGCGTCTGGATGATGGTCGCCTTCGCCGTCTCGGTGGTGACCGCGACATTGGCGACCTTCTTGAAGAAGGCGCGGATCGAGACGGCATTGGTGGTGTCGTCGGCGCCTTGGTCAATGACCTTGAGCACATCGTCCGGGCCAATGATCGAAGCGGTGACCTGGACGCCGCCGGTGCCCCAACCATAGGGCATCGGCATTTCGCGCGAGGCGAACGGCACCTGATAGCCAGGAATGGCGATGCCCTTGAGGATCGCCCGACGGATCATCCGCTTGGTCTGTTCGT
Organism: Mesorhizobium sp. M0040; assembly: GCF_040323505.1. Classification (NCBI taxonomy): domain Bacteria; kingdom Pseudomonadati; phylum Pseudomonadota; class Alphaproteobacteria; order Hyphomicrobiales; family Phyllobacteriaceae; genus Mesorhizobium; species Mesorhizobium sp. M0040. The sequence continues at coordinate 42,297 of NZ_JAMYVA010000021.1, read as the reverse complement.
CAAGATAGGCGAAGTTGTAGGTGGCGATGTCGGTCATGGCGATCGCTTCCGCTCTGTGCTACCGAGTTGAGTTCCAGGACACGGAAAAGGGGCTGGGCTCCGATGACCCCGACCGGATGGATGCGCCTCGGAATCCTGTTGCTGGTGTTCGTCGGGGTGGTTGCCTTTGTGCTTCGAAGAATGGTTCTTCCTGAGCCGAGGGAAGGCGCGCAAGGCGAGACCATTGGCGGCAGTAGCGGTTACGGCGGATCCGGAGGCCATTCCCCAGACGGGGGAGGTCACGGTGGTGGAGCTAACTGAAGTCATTCCGCTGCCTGCCTCTTCTCTTCGCCCTTGCCGGCATTTTCGCGGGCGTCGTGCTCGGTGCGCATGCGGCGCACGAGGTCGAGCTCGGCCTGGAAGTCGACATAATGCGGCAGCTTCAGATGCTCGACGAAGCCGGTCGCCTGGACATTGTCGGAATGCGAGATGACGAACTCCTCGTCCTGCGCGGCGGCGATGACATCCTCACCCAACTCCGAGGCGCGCAGCGCGCGGTCGCACAGCGCCATGGCCATCGCCTTGCGTTCGCTCTGGCCGAAGACGAGGCCGTAGCCGCGGGTGAATTGCGGCGGCGCCTTGGCCGAGCCCTTGAACTGGTTGACCATCTGGCATTCGGTGACGCGGATGCTGCCGAGCGACACGGCAAAGGGCAGTTCCGGCACGTCCAGTTCCAGTTCGACCTCGCCGATGCGAACTTCGCCGACGAAGGGATGGTTGCGCGCATAGCCGCGTTGGGTGGAATAGCCGAGCGCCAGCAGAAATCCCTCGTCGCCGCGCGACAGCGCCTGCAGGCGGATGTCGCGCGCCATCGGGAATTCGAGCGGCTCACGGGTGATGTCGCCGGGGACATGATCGCCGGGCATGTCGCCGTCGGGCTCGATCAGGCCTTCGCGGGCGAGGATGGCCGAGACGCGCGGCATCGCCTCCGCTTCGCCTGCACGCTGTTCCGGCTCGGCGACATCGCCGCCGGCGGCAAGTTCGGGATCGAGCAGCCGGTGGGTGTAGTCGAAAGTCGGGCCGAGCAACTGGCCGCCGGGCAGGTCCTTGTAGGTGGCCGACACCCGCCGCTCGACCAGCATCGTGCCGGTGTCGATCGCCCTGGTGTAGCCGAAACGCGGCAGCGTGGTGCGATAGGCGCGAACCAGGAAGATCGCCTCGATCATGTCGCCGCGCGCCTGGACGATGGCGAGTGCCGCCAATTCCCTGTCGTAGAGCGAACCTTCGCTCATCACCCGGTCGACGCCGAGCGCCAGCTGCTCGACGATCTGGTCGAGGCGAAGTGCGGGCACCGAACGATCGCCGCGCCGGCGGTCGGCGAGCAGTTTGTGGGCGTTGCGAATGGCCGCTTCGCCACCCTTTACCGCAACATACATGCTACGCCTCCATCATCTTGATGCGCGTCGTGCGCGGCAGGCAGGCAACGCTGTCAGGGGTGGCGAGGACGATGTCGACACCGCGGGGAAAGCGCTGGTTGTTCTGCTTCCATTGCTCGACGAAATGGCGCGGCATTTGCGCCGGCGCGATCGTCGCCGTCTTCTCGATGCCCGGGCCTTCGAGCACCAGCGCAGCGCCGGAGATGAGATCGCCGACCTCGAGGATCAGCGTCGTGGAGCGATCGGGATAATCCTGGGTGCCTTGCGAAAACCCGTCGAGCGCCATCATCTCGGCCGGCGTGGCGATCAGCGCGAAATGCGCGTCGGCCGGGGTGTTGGCCAGCGGCGCGCCGGTATGGAAGCCAAGCCAGGATTTCACCGCCGACACCTGCAAAGCCGGGTCGAGCCAGAGCGGCGTGTCGTTGTCGCACAGCGCCAGCGCAACGGCGCCGGCGGTGGCCGACAGCGGCACCGGGGGGTGGGCGAGGGCCGGCAGCGGCTGCACGCTGCCTGGCCGCGCCATCGCGTCCATCACGGCACGGAATACGGTCTGGGCATTGAATACCGGATCGGCGAAGCCGCCTTCAATGGATTGAGTGGCGATATCCATCAGTCTTCTCCGCGCACCATGGTGAAGAAATCGACCTTGGTCGCCGCCGTCTCGGCGCGGCGCTGTTCACGCGCCTTGGCCAGTGCCGCCTGCAATGGCGCAACGATCCTGATCTCGACCTCATTGCGGTGGGCCGGGTCCTGCCACAGCGCATCGGCGATTGCCGCCAGCCTTGCCTTCTGCTTGTCGCGGCCGAGCGCGTAGCAGTGGCCGACATGGCCGGACGCAAGCCGCACCGTGGCACGGGTGACCGTCGCCTCGCCGACATTGAAAGGGGCACCACCGCCGCCGATGCGGCCGCGTACCGTAACCAGGCCGGTTTCGGGGCCACGCAGAAGTTCCGCTTCGCAAGGCAGACCGGCTTCGTCCCAGAGGCGGACGATGTCGTCGCCGGCCGATTGCGCCAGCGTCGCCATCACGGCCTTGCGCTCGGCCTGCTCTCGCGCTTCCCGTCCTCGCATGGCCGGTGCTCCTCGTCTGCGTTCATTTGTCTATTGATATAGACAACTATACAAATTATATCCATTATCTAGCGCGTGTCCATGACGGGCACGTGACACGGGCCAAAAGATCGGCGCGAGGAATTGGGGCGGGAGATGATCGGACAAGCCAACAGCATCGAGCGGCGCAGCGGTGTCGCGCTGTGGCGGCAGATCGCCGACCAGATCCTGCATTCGATCGCCGCCGGCGATTTTCCCGAGAATGCCGCGCTGCCGCCGGAGATCGCGTTGGCCGGACGCTATGGCGTCAACCGCCACACGGTGCGTAGCGCTATCGCAGCGCTGGTGCAGGAGGGTGTGCTCAGGGCGGAGCAGGGGCGCGGCACCTTCGTGCTGTCGCGCAAGCGGCTGTCTTATCCGATCGGCGCCCGCACCCGCTTTTCCGAGGGATTGCAAGGACAGGCGTCCGAGCGGCATATCACCTTGCTCGCGTCATCGATCGAGCCGGCCAACCGTCGTGTCGCAGAGGGCTTAGGCCTTGCGACGGGGGCCGATGTGATACGCCTGGAAACGCGCGGCGAAGCCGATGGAATGCCGGTGTCCCGCGCGGCCGGCTGGTTCGATGCCAGGCGCTTTGCCGGCATCGATGCCGCCATGGCGGAAACCGGTTCGATCACCGCATCGCTGGCACGTTTCGGCATCGACGACTATCTCAGGCAATCGACCGTGCTGTCGGCGCGCCATGCCGATGCCGCCGACCTTGCGGACCTCGAGCTGCAGCCCGGCGCCATCGTGCTGGTGACGGTCGCCGTCAACGTCACGCCCGACGGTCAGCCGATACAGTTTTCGGAGTCGCGCTTCCCGGCCGAGCGGATCGAGCTCAAATTGTCGGCGCTCTGAGATGCGGCAGCCCTGGCATCATCCGACTTGAATGACGGCCTTGATCAGGCCGGACTTCTCATGCGCCCAGCGGGCGAGGTCGTGCGGCGTCTCGCCAAGCGTGGTGCGGTGGGTGACCAGCTTTGCCAGCGGCAGCGCGCCGTTGCGGATCGAGGCGGCGACATGGTCGAAATCGGCTCGCAGGGCGTTGCGGCTGCCGATCAGCATCATCTCGCGCTTGTGGAATTCGGGATCGGAAAAGGCGATGTCGTCCTTGACGACGCTGACCAGGACCAGCGCCCCGCCATGCGCGACATGGGCGAAGGCCGACTGCACCGACCGGGTGTTGCCGGTGGCATCGAAAACCACGTCGAAGCCGTCGCCGCCGGTTGCTTCCCGCACCAGGTCGGCAGCGGTGCCTCGCGAGCCGTCGAGCGTCGCGAAGCCGAGTTCGCTTTCGGCAAAGCCAAGCCGTTCAGCGCTCATGTCGAGCAGCGTCACATCGAGCCCGGCGATGCGGGCGAACAGCGCCGTGCCGAGCCCGATCGGGCCGGCGCCGATGACCAGCGTGCGCGCTCCTGGATCAGCCAGCGAGCGCCGCACGGCATGGGCGCCGATCGCAAGGAATTCGACGGCGGCGGCATCGGCCAGCGACAAGCCGTTTGCCGGATAAAGATTTTGCGCCGGCACCAGGATCTGCTCGCACATGGCGCCGTCGCGGTGGACGCCGAGCACCTCGATCCTGACGCAGCAATTCGGCTTGCCTTGCCGGCAGGCGATGCATTTGCCGCAGGCGAGATAGGGATTGACGATCACCGCTTCGCCGACGGCGAGATCGACGTCCTCGCCAACCTCGATCACGGTGCCGGAAACCTCGTGGCCCATGATGCGGGGATAGGCGAGGAACGGGTGCTTGCCTTCGAAGATGTGATAGTCGGTGCCGCAGATGCCGACATGGCTGACGGCGACCAGCGCCCAGCCGGCGGGGGGCGCGCCAGGCGCCGGACGATCTTCGAGGACAAGTTCGCCGGGCGAGCGGCAGACGACGGCTTTCATGCTTCAATCCAGTCGGTTCATGGCACCGCCGTCGCGAGGCCGGCGGTTGTTGGGAGGCAGTCTATTTGCCGCGGCGGCGCAGCCCGTCGAAATAGACGATGACGATGATCAGCACGCCGGTGATGATGCGCTGCCAGAACGCGTTGACGTTGAGCAGATTGGCGCCGTTGTTGATGGTGGCAAGGATGAAGGCGCCGAGCAGCGGCCCGTGCACTGAGCCGACAGCGCCGAACAGCGAGGTGCCGCCGATCACCGAGGAGGCGATCGCCTGCAATTCCCAGCCCTCGGCCTGCGTCGGATTGCCGATGCCGATGCGCGAGGCAAGCAGCACGCCGACGAAGGCCGCACACAGGCCCGACAGCGTGTAGGCCATGTAGATGGTGCGCTGGACGTTGACGCCTGACAGGCGCGACGCCTCGGCGTTGGAGCCGACCGAGAACAGATAGCGGCCCCAGCGGCTGTGGTGCAGGAAGATGTAGGCTGGGATGCCGACCAGGATCACCATCCAGAACAGATTGGGGACGCCGGCGAAGGAACTGCGCGAGAACGTCTGGAAGGCGTCGTTGTTGATCGAGATCGAGTTGCCATTGGTCATCAACAGACCGATGCCGCGCAGCGAGGTCAGCGTTGCCAGAGTGATGATGAAGGGCGGCAGGCCCATCTTGACGATGCCGAACCCATGGAACATGCCGATGGCGACGCCGACCAGCAAGGTGATCAGGATGGCGAGGAAAACCGGTGTGCCGGCGTTGATCAGCATCGCGACGATGACGGTGGCGAAGCCGACCACGGCGCCGACGGAAAGGTCGATGCCGCCGGTGATGATGACGAAGGTCTGGCCGACCGCCAGGATGGCGATCATCGACCCTTGCCGCAACAGGTTGGAGATGTTGTTGGCGGAGGCGAAGCTCGGCGTCGCCACCGACAGGATGATCCATAAAAGAACCAGCAGCGCCAGCAGTGTCAGCCCGAACAGGGCGTTGTAGTTGCGTTTCGGCCTTTCGGCAGCGATCGCCTCGGTGCTCATATCCGTCCTCCCGGTTTTTCTTGTTTCTCGGCCAGCGCCTGGGTGAGGATCTCCTCGTGGTCAGCGGTACGAAAGCCGTGCGTGGCCACCAGCTTGCCGCGCCGGAACACGTGCAGCGTGTCGGCGAGTTCATAGACCTCGGGCAGGTAGGACGAGATCAGGATGATGCCGGCTCCCTTGGACAACAGCGCGCCGAACAGGCGGTAGATCTCGGCCTTGGTGCCGACGTCGACGCCGACAGTCGGCTCGTCGAAGATGAATAGCTTGGCGCCATGGGCGAGCCATTTGCCGATGACGATCTTCTGCTGGTTACCGCCGGACAGGCTGGAGGCCAGCGCGCCGCGCGTCGGCGTCTTGATGCGCAGGTCGGCGATCTGGCGATCGGCTTGCGCCTTTTCCTGCGCGCGGGAGATCAGCAGATTGCTCGAGATGCGCTTGTAGATCGGCAGATTGAGGTTGAGTCCGACCGGCAGGTTGAGGCAGAGGCCCTGGTCGCGGCGGCTTTCCGGGGCCAGCGCCATGCCGAGCCTGATCGCGTCGTGTTCGGAATTGACCTTGACCTCCTTGCCCTCCCACAGGATCTGGCCGGCCGATTTGCGGTGCCGGCCATAGAGCGTGGTGACGAACTCGCTGCGCCCGGCGCCGATCAGGCCGTAGAGGCCGACGATCTCGCCGGCGCGGACGGACATCGAGACATTTTCGAAACCCTTGCCGGACAGGTTCCTGGTTTCGACGATGGTCGCGCCGGGGGTGAAATGCTCCTTGTGGTAGACCTGCTCGATCGAGCGGTTGATCATCATCTTGACCAGCTCGGCGTCATTGGTCTCGGCAATGTTCCTGGTGCCGACCAGCGTGCCGTCGCGCAGCACCGAGACGCGGTCGGCGAGCTCGAACACTTCTTCCATGCGATGGCTGATGTAGATGATGGTGACGCCTTCGCCCTTCAGCCGGCGGATCAGCGTGAACAGCTGGTCGGCCTCCTTGCGGGTAAGATAGGCGGTCGGCTCGTCGAAGATCAGGAATTTGGTGCCGCGCACCGTGGCGCGGGCGGCGGCGATCAACTGCTGCTGGCCGATGGTCAGGTCACCCAGCATGACATGCGCCGGCAGGTCGAAGCCGAGATCGTCGATGATCTTCTGCGCCTGCCTGACCATCGCCCGCTGCTGCAGGATGCCGAAGCGGGAATCCTCCTCGCCGAGGAACATGTTGGCGGCGACGGTGAGATGGCGGCATAGGACGACTTCCTGATGCACGGCATTGATGCCGAGCGCCATCGCCTCATGCGGCGTTGCCAATGCGGCAGGCTTGCCCTCCCAGATGACGTCGCCGGAGGTGCGCGGCATGACGCCGGTAAGAAGCTTGATCAGGGTGGATTTGCCGGCGCCGTTCTCGCCAACGATGGCGTGGATCTCGCCGGCCTTGAAGGCGAGATCGACCGGCTTCAGCGCATGGGTGCCGGGATAGCGCTTTTCCAGCCCGCGGAGTTCGAGGATGGTCCTGCCCGGTTCCAGCGTTGGGGCCGGATGGAGTTCCTGCGCCGTCGACATCATGACAATCCTCCCAGATTGGCCCCCAAAGATTGGCCTCGCGATTGGCACGAGTGGGATGTTTCCGGGGCGAAAAGGCCCCGGAAACAGTTCACTTGCGGCTATGCTCAGTCGAGCTTCGGGTTGAGCAGCGCGTCGATCTTCGGATCCTTCATGTTGGCCTTGGTAACCAAATTGGCGCCGGTATCGACATTGGCCTCGACCTTCTCGCCCTTCGAGGCGGCGAGCGCCGTCTTGATGCCGTCATAGCCCATCCGGTACGGGTCCTGGACGACGAGCGCCGAGATGACGCCGTCGTTGAGGAACTTGATCAGCTTCTCGTCGCTGTCGAAACCGACCAGCCCGACCTTGCCGGCAAGACTGTTCTCGGCGATCGCCTGACCGACGCCCTGCGCCATGATCAGGTTGGAGGCGAAGATGCCCTTGAGGTTGGGGTTGGCGGTGATCAGGTCGGTGGCGATGTTGAGGCCGGTGGTGGCCTGGCCGTCGGCGTATTTGTCGGCGACCAGCTTGAGGCCCGGATATTTGGCAGCGAGCTGTTCCTTAAAACCCTGGGCGCGCTGTTCGAGCGAGCCGGCGCCCGGAAGAGCGGTGATCAGGGCGACGTCGCCCTCGACCTTGCCGCCATTGGCTTCGCCGATGGCTGCGGCAAGGCCGTCAGCGGCAACGCGGCCGCCCTGGATGTTGTCGGTGGTCAGGAACGAGGTGAAGGCCTTGGAGTCGGCGCCGGAGTCGATACCGATGATCTTGACCTTGGTGGCGGCCTCGTCGATCGGCTTGCCGAGCGCCTTGGCTTCGGTCGGCGCAATGACGACGGCCGCCGGGTTGCCGGCGACGGCATTTTCGAGGATCGAGATCTGGCCGTTGACGTCGGTCTCGGCCTGGGCGCCGAGCTCCGGCACGTTGACGCCGAGATCCTTGCCGGCCTTGCGGGCGCCGGCCAGAACGATCTGCCAGTAGAAGGACGTGGTGTCCTTGACGATGATCGGAATGGTCGCGTCGGCCGCGGATGCCGGCGCCGAATGCATCACGCCGGCAAGCATCGAGGCGGCTGCAAGTGCCACGAAGGCGCGGCGGTTGAGAATGCTGGTCACGAATTTCATTAGGAGTCCTCCCTAAGTCGCCCGGTGAATGTTACGGAAGCTCCATTCGGATGGCGCGGCCCAAACGGAACTTTATCAATAAAAAACATTTACCGCATTTTGATAGTGCATCACCTCGGTCGGCGCAAGCGATGTTTGATGGCCGCTCGAATGGCTGGGCGGGAAAGCTTGCTCCCTCCGGAACTCCGCTGCCAATCTCCTCCTATATGTCGCATGGAATATTAATTCCATCGTCCAGTCAATATGGAATGTTCATTCTTTTTCGGGAGCGTTGGAACTGTGACGCCTGGCGATCACGTCCGGTGTTCGCGACTATTGCGCATGTCCGGCTTAGAGCGTCGCTCCGAGATGCCAAGGCACGAACTCGTTGTCGCCGTAGCCGAACTCTTCGCTCTTGGTCTTGCGGCCCGAAGCCGTCTCGACGATCAGTTCGAAGATCTCGCGGCCCATGCCGGCGATGGTCTTTTCGCCCGAGGCGATGACGCCGCAATTCACGTCCATGTCCTCTTCCATCGTGTGATACATGGTCGAGTTGGTGGCGACCTTAATCGACGGCGTCGGCCGGCAGCCGAAGCAGGAGCCGCGGCCTGTGGTGAAGACGATGACGTTGGCGCCGCCCGCCACCTGGCCGGTGGCCGAGACCGGGTCGTAGCCGGGCGTGTCCATGAACACCAGCCCGTGCCCGATGACCTTTTCGGCATAGCCGAAGACGCCGTTGAGCGGCGTCTGGCCGCCCTTGGCGACCGCGCCGAGCGACTTTTCCAGGATGGTGGTCAGGCCGCCACGCTTATTGCCCGGCGATGGGTTGTTGTCGATGGAAGCGCCATGCTTGGCGACATGGTCTTCCCACCATTTCACGTAGCCGTCGAGCTTGGCGGCGATCTCGGGGGTGGCGGCGCGATAGGCAAGCAGGTGCTCGGCGCCGTAGATCTCCGTCGTCTCGGAGAGGATGCCGACACCGCCGACGCCGGCCAAAATGTCGACCGCGGCACCCAGCGCCGGATTGGCGGTGATGCCGGACATGCCGTCGGAGCCGCCGCATTGCAGGCCGACGACGATCTCGCTGACCGGGATCGGCTCACGCTGAAGCTTGCCGACCTCCTCGGCGATCTCGGCCAGCACGACCAGCGCCTTCTCGACCGATTTGCGCGAGCCGCCGGCTTCCTGGATGTTGAAATGGCGTTTTCCCGCGGCAACGCCCTTCTGGCCGTAGAGGGTGAGCTGGTTGACCTCGCAGCCGAGCCCGACCATCAGCACACCACCAAAATTCGGATGACGGGCGTAGCCGGCCAGCGTGCGGTGTAGCACCATCATGCCGTCGCCGGTGGCGCTCATGCCGCAGCCCTGGCCGTGGACGATCGGGACGAAGCCGTCGATGCCGGGATATTGCGGCAGAAGCGTGCGGTTCGCCGCGTCAGCGATGGCGTGGCAGACGGTGGCCGAGCAATTGACGCTGGCGAGAATGCCGATGAAGTTGCGCGTGCCGGCGCGGCCGTCGGCGCGGCGGTAGCCCATGAAGGTGCGGGCGCGGTCGGCCTCGGTCGCATGCACTGCCTCGCTCGGCGGCACCACCGGCAAACGCCCGCTTTCGAAGACCAGATTGTGCGAATGGACATGCTCGCCGGGCGCGATGTCTTGCGTGGCGCGGCCGATCGCCTGGGCGTATTTGACCACGGCCTCGCCGGCCGCAATCGGCTTGATCGCCACTTTGTGGCCCGGCTCGATCACTGCGGCGGCGACGGCGCCGCCCGGCAGCACGGTGCCGATCTCGATGCGGCCATTGGCGACCGCGACATTGTCGGCGGGAGACAGAAGAATGCTGTTTGCGGCGTTCACGGGAGCTTCCTGGGTGTGTTCCTGGGTGCGCGAGCGGATTGACACGCGGCTCTTAACATATAATGTCTTTTATCGTGAAAAAACATTTTTGCGTCAATTGTTTTTTCGCCAGAGCGCGACGCGTCTTTTGGATGCGAGAAGTAGGCTCTACAACCAAAACTAGCGTTGCGCATGATGTTTTCCGAAAAGGTACCGGTTTCATGCGCGAGAAACGCTTCACACTGGCCGCAAACGCCGATGCGCCACGGGGCAGGGGATGTCGAAGAGCAACAACGTTTACAAGGACGCCTATAATCGCGGTCTGAGGCTGCTCGACGAAACCAGGAGCCTGCCTTCGGAGCCGGAGCTGGGTACGCTGCTCGGCGTCAGCCGCACGACGGTCCGCACTATCCTTGCGCGCATGGAAGAAACCGGGCTGATCGATTGGAACAAGCGCAGCAAGACGGTCCTGCGCGAACCGCGACCGGACGATTTCTTCCCCGAGGAAGAAACCGACACGCTGGCCGAAATCATCGAGCGCTCCTTCATGCGGCGGCTGCTTGCCAGCGGTGCCGAAGCCGGCATGCAGATCAACGAGCTCGAACTGGCACGCGAGATCGGCGTCGGCACCACCAGCGTGCGCGAATTCCTGATCCGCTTCTCGCGCTTTGGGCTGATCGAGAAGCGCCGCAACAGCCACTGGGTGCTGAAAGGCTTTACCCGCGCCTTCGCGCTGGAGCTGACCGAAATCCGCGAGATGTTCGAACTGCGCTCGGCCGCAGCCTTTGCCGCTCTGCCCGAGGACAGCCCGGTGTGGGCCGACCTCGACCGCCTGGAAGACGAGCATCACCGGCTGGAGCGCGAGATCGCCGTGCGCTTCAACGAATTCTCCGAGCTTGACGAGCGCTTTCACCGGCTGATCCATCGGGCGTCGCACAACCGCTTCATCGTCGATTTCTACGACGTCATCGCCATGATCTTCCACTACCACTACCAGTGGAACAAGGCGCAGGAGCGCGAACGCAACGAAGTCGCGGTCCAGGAGCATCTCGCCTATATCGCCGCGCTCAAATCGCGCGATCTCGCCAAGGTCGACGCCGCCTGCCGCAAGCACCTGAAATCGGCCCGCCAAACGCTGCTGACGTCCATTCCCGAGGGCAGGCAGCCGCAACGCGCGTGATTGTGTTGCGTTGCCGCAGCAACGTTTTGGCGATTTTCCGGCCGCCGGCTCCGTGCTAGAGAGCTGACGTTGCTGCGCGAAGAGGCTGGTTCTTGACCATACGCCGGAGACGATGGAGCATGCCGGTCGCGTTCGCCGCGGCCTGGCTTTTCATGCTCCAGTCGATGTTCGGCGCGTTTGCGTCCGGCGTCGCGCCGAAAGCCTCGCAATTCGATGCTTTCGGCAACACGATCTGCACCCATGACGGTGCGGCGCAACTCCCCGCCGGCGATCCGCATCAGCAGCACATGCCGGCTTGCTGCATGCTTGGCTGCAACCTCGTTTCGGCGGTCTACGCGCCACCCGATGCCGCCGGGAGCCTGGCTCGCAGCCTTTCCGTCGAAACCATCGCCTTTATCCTGCCGGCCTTCCGGCATCGCGATTTCGCCCGCACCCGCACTCCGTCCAATCCGCGCGCACCACCGGCGACGGCCTGATCCGTTCTGGTTCGCGCCGCGCAACGCTTTGCCGGCGCGTTTATCGACATCGTTCGCGACCGGCCATCGGCGCGATCCCCTACAGTCCACGGAGCAATCATGTCTCACTCTTTTCGCGCTGCCGCATCCAGCCGCAGGCGCTTCGCACTGGGTAGTTTCGAGCAGCGTCTCGGCGTCGCCCTTTGCGTTCTTGCCCTCCTGTTCGCCAGCGCCCAGACGGTGTTGGCACACGAGTTCAAGCTTGGCGATCTCGAGATCGGGCACCCCTGGTCGCGCGCCACGCCAGCCGGCGCCAAGGTGGCCGGCGGCTACTTCACCATCACCAACACAGGCAGTGCGGCGGATCGCCTGCTGTCGATCACCTCCGACATTTCGGCCAAGGCCGAACTGCACGAGATGGGCGTCAGCAATGGCGTCATGACCATGCGGCCGGTCACCGGCGGCCTCGAAATCCCGGCCGGCGGCAAGGTCGCGCTGGCGCCTAACGGCTATCATTTGATGTTCATGGATTTGAAGCGGCAGCCCAAGGAGGGCGAAACGTTCTCCGCCACGCTGACCTTCGAGAAAGCCGGGCCCGTGCAGATTGAATTCGCCGTGCAAGGCATCGGCAGCGCGGCGCCCCAGGACGACGACTGACTTGGCCGCTTCGAGAGGTAGCATCATGAAGAAATCTCTTTTGCCCGGCTGCGTGCTTCTTGTCCTCGGGACCAGCGCGGCCTTTGCCCACATCACGCTCGAAACGCCGGAGGCGGCGGTGGGCTCGACCTACAAGGCGGTTCTTCGGGTGCCGCATGGCTGCGAGGGCAAGGCGACGACCGCGCTGCGCGTGCAGATCCCGGAAGGGGTGCTCTCGGTCAAACCGATGCCGAAGCCGGGTTGGACACTGCAGGTCAAGAACGGCAAATACGAAAAGTCCTACCAGCTCTACGGCCAGGCAGTGACCAGCGGCGTCAAGGAGATCGACTGGAGCGCCGGCAGCCTGCCGGACGAGTTCTACGACGAATTCGTCTTTCGCGCGACGCTGGCGTCCGACCTGCCGGCAGGTCAGACGCTGCATTTCCCGGTGGTGCAGGAATGTGACGGGGTTGCCGATCGCTGGATCGAAATTCCGGCGGCCGGGCAGGCTGAGGACGCGCTGGAATTTCCGGCGCCCGGCCTCAAGCTGCTGCCGAAGAAGTGATCCTTACGCGGCGCGCTCTATCCGAAAGAGCGCGCCGCTGTCTTTGTGGCGGTGACATGAGCGCGGCATCCATCGTCCGAACGGCCTGCACAACCGGCCGGCTTGCCATCGGCCTGCTGGCCGCGATTGTGCTGCTTGCCACCATTGCCGCGCCAAACGCAGCCTTCGCCCATGCGGCGCTGATCAAGGCCGAGCCGGCTGACGGTGCGGTGCTGGCGCAGAGCCCGTCGCAGATGTCGCTGACCTTCAGCGAACCGGTTTCGCCGCTGGTGCTGACGCTGGTGCGGCCCGACGGCACGGCGGTCCCGCTGACCTCCTTCCGGCTCAGCGGCCAGACCGTCGAGGTCGACAATCCGCAGGCGCTGAAATCCGGCACGCATGTGCTGAGCTGGCGGGTAATCTCCGCCGACGGGCATCCGGTCGGCGGCTCGGTGCTGTTCTCGGTCGGTGCACCGAGTGCTGCGCCGGCCGCCTCCGAAGCTGTCGACCGGGAGCTTCGAACGGCGATCTGGATCGGCAAGGTTTTTCTATACATCGGCCTGTTTTTCGGTGTCGGCGGTGCCTTTGCGCAGGCCTGGTTGGCGCAAGGCGGGCGATCCGGCCGGAACATGATCGTCGCTGCGATCCTGTGCGGGTTGGCGGCGGCACCGCTGTCGCTCGGTTTCCAGGGGCTGGATGCACTCGGTGCGCCGCTCGCCCGGCTGGCGCAGCCGGTCATCTGGCAGACCGCGCTCGGTACCAGCTTTGGCTGGACGGTGCTGATCGCGCTGATGGCGCTCGGCCTTGGCCTGTTGTCGCTGGTCGTGCCGCCCGCCGACGCAAGGCCGCTGGCCTTGGCCGGATTGGTTGGCGTCGGCGCTGCACTTGCCGCCAGCGGGCATGCCAATGCCGCCGAGCCGCAATGGCTGACAAGGCCGATGGTGTTTCTGCACGGCGTCGGCATTGCTGTCTGGGCCGGAGCGCTGACGCCGCTCGGTCTAGCCTTGAAACGGCAGCCGGCCGAAGCCGGGCCGTTGCTGCGCCGGTTTTCGCAAGCGATCCTGCCCGTCGTGGTCGCGCTTGCGGCAGCCGGCATCGTGCTCGCCGTCATCCAGGTGAAAACGCCGTCGGCGCTGGTCCACACTGCCTATGGCCGGCTGCTGCTGATCAAGCTGGTGCTGCTTGTCTTTCTGTTCACGCTCGCTGCCGTCAACCGCTTCAAGCTTACGGTCCCCGCCGAGGCAGGAAAGACGGAAGTCCAGAGGCGACTGGCCCGCTCGATCGGCATCGAGGTGCTGATCGTGGTCGCGATCTTCGGCGTTGCCGCCGGCTGGCGCTTCACGCCGCCGCCGCGCGCGCTGGCGATCGCCGCGGTACAGCCGGCGTCGGTGCATATCCACACGCTGCAAGCGATGGCCGACCTCAGCATTGTGCCCGGCCATGCCGGGCCTGTTGCCGCTTCGATCTTCATCATGACCGGCGATTTCGGCCCGCTCGACGTCAAGCAGCTAACGCTGGTGCTGTCAAAGCCCGATTCCGGCATCGAACCCATCAAGCGCCCGGCGACGAGGCTTGGCGACGGCACCTGGCGCGTCGACGATCTCGTCATTCCGGTCGCCGGCCGGTGGACGGCGCGGCTCGATATCCTGGTCTCGGATTTCGAGATGGTGAAGATAGAGGCGCCGATCGACATCAGGCCGTGACGAGAGCGCTGGTCCACGCAAGACAATTCGGCGAGGCGGTTGACGCGGCCGCGAACCCCCGTCAATCATCGCCATCAAGAATGGGCGTCCAACCCAATCGCGGGCTCAAACCAACAAGATCCGAAAGCAGGGAAGAAACGATGGAAAAAGCCGAAATAGGCCTGATCGGCCTTGGCACGATGGGCTCCAACCTGGCGCTCAATATCGCCGAGAAGGGGCACCGCATTGCCGTCTTCAATCGCACCGCGGCGCGCACCGATGCCTTTGTCGAAAATGCCGGCGCGCTTCGGGATAGGGTGGTGCCCTGCTACAGCCTCGAAGAACTGGCCGCCGCGATCCGGCCGCCGCGGCCGATCATCATCATGGTGCTGGCCGGCAAGCCAGTCGACGAGCAGATCGCGGCATTGCGCGGCGTGCTGTCGGTCAACGACATCGTCATCGACGCCGGCAATGCCAATTTCCGCGATACGATGCGGCGCTTCTCCGAGCTTACCGATTCGGGCCTGACCTTCATCGGCATGGGCGTGTCCGGCGGCGAGGAGGGCGCACGCCACGGTCCCTCGATCATGGTCGGCGGCACCGAAGAGTCCTGGAAGCGCGTCGAAAAGGTGCTGACCGCGATCTCGGCCAAGTTCAAGGGCGAGCCTTGCGCGGCGTGGCTTGGCACCGACGGCGCCGGCCATTTCGTCAAGACCATCCACAACGGCATCGAATATGCCGACATGCAGATGATCGCCGAGATCTACGGCATATTGCGCGACGGGCTCGGCATGGGGCCGAAAGAGATCGCCGAGGTGTTTTCCCAGTGGAACACGGGCAGGCTCAATTCGTACCTGATCGAGATCACCGCCAAGGTGCTGGCCGCCGACGATCCCAAGACCGGCAAACCGGTGGTCGACATCATCCTCGACCGCGCCGGCCAGAAAGGCACCGGCAAATGGTCGGTGATCGAGGCGCAGCAGCTCGGCATCCCGGCCACCGCGATCGAGGCGGCTGTGGCGGCACGCGTGCTGTCGTCGATCAAGGACGAGCGGCTTGCCGCCGAAAAGGTCTATGGCGGCGGCGTGAGCAAGATTTCCGGAGACAGGGACGCCCTGCTCGCCGATCTCGAGCTGGCTCTGTTTGCCGGCAAGATCGCCGCCTACGCGCAAGGATTCGCGGTGATGAGCGGCGCGTCGAAGGAATTCAACTGGAACCTGCCGATGCCGGTCATCGCCAAGATCTGGCGGGCCGGCTGCATCATCCGCTCGCAATTGCTGGATACGATGGCGGAGGCCTTCGGCGGCGGCGGCGCAGCCACCAACCTGTTGATGGCGCCGGCTTTCGTCTCATTGATGCAGGAGGCACATCCGTCGCTTCGCCGTGTCGTCGCAAGGGCGGCCGAAGCCGGCTCGCCGGTGCCGGCCCTGTCATCTGCACTTGCCTATTTCGACAGTTACCGGCAGGGCCGCGGCACTTCGAACCTGATCCAGGCGCAGCGCGATTTCTTCGGCGCGCACGGCTTCGAGCGCATCGATGGGCAGGGCGCTTTCCATGGGCCCTGGGGGAGCGGTGCGGGCGGCTAGCGCCGCGACTTGGACCTAGAGTCCAATTTTGCGGTTGTCAGAAGGCAGATATCTCCAGCCACCAACTGGGTGTCGGTTCGCGCCAGAACCTGCTATGCCGGTAGAGACGATTGACGGTCTCATCGGTATCGGCGGAGCCGCGAATCTGTGGTAAGCCGCCGCTCAACCAACCAAAGGACGACACCTGTGAGCGAACCGACCGTGGCCCAGGCGACCGAAAGTATCTATGCCTCGCTGCGGGCGGATAATGCCGACATCGACGTACATATCGCGACGCTTAAAGCGGCGCTGACACGAGAAGGGATAAAACAGGCGGTGTTCGATCCGACCAAGTTGGCGCAGAACAACCGCTCGGGGCGCAAGTTGATGCAGGCCTATTTTCGGCAGCGCGGCGTGAGCGTGAGGTTTTCGGACTAGTAGAGCCGCGCGCGGGTGATCTCAAGCGCGCCGTTGGGAGTTCTCGGGCCGGTCCGGCGGTTCGCCATCTGGACGTCGGGACTGCGCCTCAAATCAGACATTGAGCTACTGCTAGCTTACTCTCAAAAGCTGACATTTGTCGCGAGGAGAGGGTCCAATTATGAAGCAGGTGTTGCACGAGGCGCGTGCCTTTGTTTCCTCTGCCCCGGCTCACCCTTCGCCTATGGTATGTTCACCAGATATAGAGAGTATGATGGGGGCGTTTTGTCCTCTAATGAAAGGCCATGGCTAAAGGGAAAGCTAAGAACGAAAGCCTGTTTGCGACCGGAGGTGGAAACGCCACAGCAGCCGGCGTTTCCATGCAAGTATCGGTCGCGGCCTCGTTCGCCGTACAGATAATCACGCCTAGCATATTAGATGCTCGTCTGGAGCTGGGTGCCGCGAAGCCCGTTTCGCTGCGCATGGAAAGCGATGCCCCGGTTGATGACATTGTAGTCGAAACGGATCAGGCCGGATGGGTCTTCATTCAATCCAAAAATAGACTCAGCGGCAGCACGAAGTTGGATAGCGAGTTAGGAAAGACGTGCGATGAGTTCGCCCGCCTTTGGCGCCTAACAGTGTCAGGCGATGGCGCACGCGGTTGGAACCGCCCTCTCAAAAACGACCGAGATGCAATGGTCATCGCCGTAGGGCCGACAACCTCGGTAACCTACAAAACGGACTTACCGATCGCGCTCAATGCGTTGCGCATGGGTTCAATCGATACACTAAATGATGCGCAACAGGCGGTACTGACCTCATTTTCAGGATTGTTGCGGCAGGCCTTCAATAGCCACAACGCTCTAGCCACGCTCGATTTGAATGACGTAATGAAATTCATTCATGTAATGAATTTCGATTTCGGTGGACCGAGCCGCGACTCTGCTGAGACCAGGCTAGCGGCTTTACTCGAAGAGCCGGAAAACGCCTCGGCGGCCTTCCAAGTCATCGAGCGCAAATGCCAAGCCATTATGGCGGCGCGAGGTCGCGTGGACGGAACTGGCATCCGCATAGCCCTAACAGCCGCAAACGTTCCTATCAAAACGGGTTCGCCAACTCAGCGAGAACAGCTAACTGGAATAGAGATAACAAACCAAAAAATTCTGGCCGCACAGAAGGATATGGCACGTGCTCTTTCTGGACCCTCTGCTCAGAATACCATTGTTACGAGGGAAGCGTTCCGCCGGCTTTCTAAACTCAAGCGGGCGCGGTTCACTATCGGTTTCGAGTCCAAGCCAGCTTGTATGGAACTTCGCAGAGAGGCTGAAAGCGGTGAGCTGACGACCGCTTCGCCTGCCATGCGGCAATCCATCTTCGCTTGGTGCGCCAGAATTCTAGTTAGTGTAGACTTTCCGGAAGCCGAGCGATCACTCGCAATGGCCGAAGAATATGGAACGTCCGATGAAATTACCATCGCTCGCGCCTTTCTTCGCTTATATGCACCGAACGGCGATAAATCCGCTGCACTTTCGATGCTGGCGCACTTGGATACGCAGCAATCGTTAGCTGCGTCGCTTTTTATCGCTGCGCACGGCCTCCCACCTGAGGACGCGCTTAAGTGGCTGAGAAGTGCAGGCATCTCTCTGGATCGCCTGCATCCGGATGGCAAGTTCAGAGTTATAAGTTTGCAACTGACTGCAGGCGACTGGTCATCTGCATTTGAGACAGCGAGCGCTCTTTCGGAAACCGATTTCAACGAAACGCCGGCGCTGCTCTTCCTTGCCGCGGCGGCATATCTCGGCAACGCCGTGCATCCTGAATTCCGAGAAGTTCTCCAGCTCCCGCTGCCGCAAGACCTGGCCGGCTTTCCGCTCGGCGAGGACGCATCGGCGATGGAATGCAGAACGAAGGCTATCGAGTTCTACAAAAGGTCGGCAGTCATCCTGACCTCGCTTGAGGCGGATAAAGCCGCTGCATTCGCTTCCGACCGTGCTCTTTGGCTTGAACTGAGAGACCCGTCATCGCACGCAGCTGCTCTCAAAGAACTGCAAGACAGTATGGCTGACGAGAAAGTTCGTCTTCGGCGATTGCCCTTGGCCGCCGACTTCGGATTGCCGCTCAACGAAGAGGCTATCGAGAGCGATATCGAACGTGCAATGGCGCTTTCGGGAGGAACATCCGTCGACGCCTCAGTTGCCCGCTTGATGATGGCGTTGAGGAAAAAAGCGCCGGAAGTCGCCAACTACATCGAAGCGCATCGAGCAGAACTCATCGAATACTATCAACCTGCATTTATCGTTTCGATTGAGATCGAAGCGCTGGCAAGGGCAGGGCGAACGACGGACGCGCGAGCCAAACTAGTCGATATTGAGAGCGAGGTTGAACCCCATATCGTTGAAACCCTGAAAAACATCATCGAAGAGTCCGAAGGTGCAGACCCGGTCGCTGGAAGGGAAAGTGAGTATTCAGCTCAAAAAACCGTATCGGCTCTCATAAAGCTCGTCGATGAACTGAAGCGTACGCGAGATTTCCCAAGATTGGCACAGTATGGGGAAAAACTATTTGCGGCGCTGAAAGACGGTGCAAGTGCAGAGATTTACGTATCGGCTCTCTATGAGATCGAAGCCGACGAGAAAATCGTCGAGTTCGCAGAGGGCAATCCAGCCATTGTGCGTGCATCGGGCAATATCGGCACCGCGGTGTCATGGTCCTATTTTCGATTGGGGCACCTGGCGGATGCAAAAGCGATGCTCGACGCACTCCGTTCAAGCCGTGACGTTCAAAACGATCGCTATCTCTCGATGAACATCGCAATCGCCTCCGGAGATTGGAGTTCGCTCAACAGTTTCGTGGAAAGCGAGTGGGCGAAAAGAGATGAGAGAGAACCGGTTGAGCTTCTGCGTGCCGGTATTCTAGCTCAGCGCCTTGGCGCGGGCCCTAGGTCGCAAGAACTGGTCCGAGAAGCCGCTAAAAAAGCCGATAAGGATCCGAATGTACTGGTGCAAGCATACGATATCGCCTCCTCGTCGGGTTGGGAGAACGATGGGGACATTCATGGCTGGCTTGCGACCGCAATCGAGACCTCAGGCGAAGACGGTCCGATCAAGCGGGTAGACATTCGTGAAATTATTGATGGGCAGCCGCGTTGGAACGAACGTGTAGACCGCTCATGGGATATGCTTGTTCGCGGGGAAACGCCGATGTTCCTAGCCGCTCAAGCGACCCGCCGCACCCTGCTCGATTTGACTTTGCGCCCTGCGCTTCAGAACCTCAAAGAAGCGGACCCGCGCAAGCGACCGCTGATTTTTGCCTATGCCGGTAACAGACCGATCCGACGTGTCGGTGGGAAAAGGCTTGCACTCGATATTACCAGCATACTGTCCTTCGCTGTGACCGGTGTTTTGCAACGCGTGCTCGATTGGAGCGACAGCGTTTTTATTTCGCACACGACCCTTTCGTGGCTCTTCGAAGAACGAGCGAAACTGGCGTTTCACCAACCCAGCCAAGTCCAGCGAGCGCAAGAAATCAAAAACCTCATAGACGACGGACAGCTGCACATTTTCGAAGGGGGCGCTCCACCTCCTGCGATTGAGCACGAAGTCGGAGACGAAATCGCCAAGTATTTGATTGCAGCACAGACTGTCGATAGCGAAGACGCCTCCCAAAAGATCGTTATATGCCCGTACCCGCTTCATCGACCGGGATCGCTATTGGAGGAAAAGGCGGATGTATCCGGCTTCGAAAGTCATTTCGCCGGATGTACAGACCTTATCGAAGTCCTCAGAACGACCGGAGTTTTGACGGAAGTCGAGCGCACGAACGCGCTTTCTTTCCTTCAACTGCACGAAACGCCATGGCCACATACTCCTCGAATTCAACCGGGATCTACTCTTTATCTCGACGATCTGACGGTGTCATACCTCCAACAATTGAAACTGCTCCCACGTTTGGCAAAAGCTGGCTTTAAAGCTTTCATTACCTCGTCGGAGGCGCAACAAGCCGACGCGCTTACAAACTTCGATGAGTCCGGCGCGGAAGCTCGGGTAACGGTCGAAACCGTTCAGAACATTCTTCGAGATGGCATCGCATCCGGCAAAGTCGTTCTTGGACGCCAAATGCCGGGAGATGTGAACGACAATTACGACCTAAATCCCAGTCGCTTAATGATCGCGCAGACCCCTGACGTCGATGCCGTGGTTGTCGATGATCGGTTCGTCAACAAATATCCGACTACCAACACTGCACCGACCGCAACCTCTGTAGATGTGCTGACGACGATGGCGGGCGATGGCGCACTTTCGGAGCACGACCTCACCGAGGCTATCACCTGTCTGCGCTGGGCCGGCCTTGCCTTCGTGCCGCACTGTGCCGGCGAAATATCGACGCTTCTCAATGCCGCACCGGTCGTTGACTCTCGCGTTCGAGAAACGGCCGAGCTCCGCGCTATTCGGGAATCGATTACCCGCGTCCGCATGACAGACGCGCTTCAGTTACCGGCCGAGAGCGAGTGGCTAGATACACTTATCAAGGAACTCCTAACCGCTCTCAGAGCGCAATGGAACGATGAAATTCCCGAAGTCGAGGCACGCGCCCGATCGAATTGGGTGCTCAAACTGCTCGACCCGCGCGGCTGGGCACACATAGCGGTTCACATGGCAACTGATAGCACGGATCGTCACCGTGCGCAGGTCATGGCGCTGATGATATTCCCGTCGGCTACGGAAGCGGTCCGAGTACGCTACTGGAAGTGGCTTGAAGACTTTCTGCTTAACGAGTTCAAAGACGAGCAACCGCAATCGTACGATAAGTTGCTCGAATCGGTCCGCGATGTGATCGATTTCGAGATAGCGAAAGGTTTGCCGGATGGGGGGAGCGATGGTTGAACCGTTGGACACCCGAAAAAACTTGGCGGTAGAGCTTTTGCGGATATTTCCGCCGTCTATCGGCGTCGATGCATTGGAGGACACCGTTTTCCGCGAGCGTTACGGTCTCTCGCTAGACGCGACGATCACATTTAACGGGCTCGATGCCTCCATCAAAAGGTCGGCGCTTTTCCCGGCAATCCGCGCACTTTATGCCAACCCTCAAACTTCCATCCCGGTCAAAACGGTCGATGGAACATCCGCAAAACTGTCGATGGAGCTTGAAAAGGAACCGAAGCTTTTCCTTTCGTTGGGCGAAGCACGCCATGAGATACCCTCTTTTTGGATGCTTGCCGAAAATAAAGACATCCGTTTGTCCGGCTTCCAAGTCGAGGTCGCAGAGCGGAACCTACCGACGGATACTATCGAATCGTGGCGGCAAAAGATCGAGGAGCGCCCACTCAGCGACGAGGAAATGAGCGACCTCAAAGAAGACCTTGCGCTCGTTCCCCAAGAAGTGGCCAAGGCAATTCGACATGAGGCCATGCAGAACGAAGGCCGAGTTTCAGTCCTCGTCCCTCGCAACGCTAGATACTATCGAGGCTTGATCGGGGATCGGGGCGATGCCGCGAATGTGGAAAAATACGCAGCTGGCAATGCCAAGGCGCAGGTCGATCGGCTCCTCAACTGGGATTTCGGTCGAGGGTTGGCCCAATGCCTTCTCTTTTGCGCAAATCCTCGCCTTAGCGCCCTCATCGATATTTCCGGCAAAGCGCCGGAGGAAGTGAAGAGTTTTTTTAGATGGCTCGCAAATGAGGGAGATCGTTTCTCTCAAATCGCCGGAGTAGAAGTTGGCATACGTGCGTTCTCGAAATATCCCCAGATCGAACCGTATCTCGTAAAGATCATAGAAGACGTTCGCGATGAAAATCCATCCGATAAAGACGGAAGATTGGCACTAACAGCGCACCTTTTTGTTTTTGCGGATGGAGAATTGGCGCGCACACGGTGCTTTGCCGATGCGCCGCCATATTGGCGGCGACTTGCCGCTACAGCGCAAGCGTCGATACTGGAGCGAGCGATTGTATCGCTCGGAGGCGCCGGCGAGGATTGGAGCGAATGGGCACATCTGCGTGCCCAGCACTTCTTTATGCAAACTTTAGCAGACCTTCGCGAAGAACCGCGCTGGCTTCCCGACCTGATGACCCCTGCGCAACTCCGTTTGGAGCTGTTGATGCGCGCGAGAATCGTGAGCAATGAATTTCAATCCGACATATCTGACGGACCGCTTCGCTCGCTAGTGTTGGGCAAAGAGCCAAATCAACTGGAGACTTTGACCTCGGTGCCTACGGCCGCCGCTCCGAGCCCTGTCGAAGGCGGCATCGCTGCACCAATAGAATTTCCCAAGGACCTTCAAGCCGACCTTAGAGCACCTCAAGATGGTAAGGTTTTGGAAGCGAAAATCTTCGCAAGCGTCGTCAACTTCTCGATGACTTTTCACTTCGATAAGGAGATTGCCGGATTAATTTCAAACCTGCTGAGGAGCGTAAAATATCGGCTCGCATTCGAACAAGATGCGGATATTACCTTCACGTTGCTAATGGGTCTCGCCTCCATTGCCGCTTCCGCGCGATATCCCGAGCTCGCAGACGAACTTCGTATCCTAACACGCGTACTGGGACGGCGTGGAGACCTGAAAGCCGATGCCGAAGCCAAGATGCGGATCGCACTCGTGGCATGCGCTTCGAGGAAGGACAAACTCGAATGGTGCAAAACCGTCGGTGAGTGGCTGCTTGAAATTGCCAACGGAGAGCTTGAGCGGAAAGAAGCGGCCCGTTTTCGCTCTCACCTGCGCACGCTGTGTCATGCCGTTCCGGAATTGTGGCAGCACACGGCAAAAGTCGACGCAACACTCTCAGCGTTGTGCGATTGAGCGTGCTCTAAATTCGACGAGTCGAACTAATTGGGCAATTTGTAAGCTGTCAAATCGGCAGCGCCATGCAGATCCTATTTATTCATCGTATCGATGATGGCATTTAGACCAATCGACAACACGCATACCGCGACGGCGACCTTCGAACACAAGAGCGAGTCTGCTTATTTAGTCTTGCTCTCCAGAAGCCGCCAATCGGTTCACAGCCCCATGAAGGTTTTGCATTTGCATTTGTGACGGGGCGGTGCACAGATGAAGCCCGGTTGCAAGCAACATCCAATAGGCTCGCCTCGCGGGCGGCACAGTGCTTTCCTACATAACATCGGCGGCGCGGACCACTTGATTCGGAGGAGACAGGCGAAATATGGAAGTTGGCGAAGAGTTGATGAAGCGCGTCGACGCGGTTCGCGGATTCATCTTGAAGTCCACCGTGCCAATTATGGTGGAAATAGAGGACAATAAACCTGTACCCGTTGGCACGGGGAACCTCTTGCGGATCAACGACCGCCATTTCATCGTCACAGCTGCCCACCTGTTCATGGACAACCCTAGCCACCTTGAACACGTGGCAATACCCGACTCGCGACAGACAAGTGGTTATACCCGCATCCTCAATATGCAGTACACGCGTCCCAGAAACCAACATGTTGACGTTGCTGTTATGGAGATCATTCATCCGGATTCCGTGAGTGCGTTGAAAGATAACTGGAATTTCCTTACGCTCGACAACGTCCGGGTCAGCGTCAATCCGCCGGGCGGCGGATGGCTCGTCGGCTTCCCCAGGTCGGAATACGACGTCGACGGCAAAACAATGATATTCAAGCCTATCACTGTCATGACTGCCCTCCTGCCATCCGTGCCGAAAGGCGCTGAGCAGCCCGTGCTTGAAGGCCTCGATTGGTTTTACGAATATTCGCGGATCGCGGACGTGGTCGGCAAATCCTTTACGACGACGCCTAACCTTGAGGGTGCAAGCGGAGCAGCGTTCTGGGACGTGAGTGGACAGCCTGAGCAGGGCTTCTGGGCACCAGAAGGCTTTGCGAAGATAGTTGGGGTGCAATCTTCCTCGATGCACGGCGCTTACATGCGTGTGAAGAGTTGGTGGGCGGTGGCCAGGACGCTGGCCAAGCTGGATGATGAACTTGCCAAGGCGGTTTTCGATAAGCTGGGTGTAGCGCCCGGGCCAACGAGCGCGCAGGCAGGTACGACTGAACTGGGCGAACAGGCTGACCCAATAGGCTGACCTTCCACCTATGTCGTCGTGTGTATAGTCCGCTGTACTGGCTATTTTGCCGACAAGCGGACAGACCGCTTGCGGCCCCAAGGCTGCCAGTCAGCAGCGCGCATTTTGCAGCCAAGTGGAACACTTGGCGTCGCAGAAATGCGGCTAAGACAAATAGATGGAGCGGGATGCCCAGTTCAATTTGAACGTATCCGCTCTAGTCGGGACGGCGATATGCCAGAACCCCGGTCGGCTTGCTCAGGCTCTGCAAGGAGCCGGGTGCGGCGCCGCCGATCCAGCCCAGCACCGAGCGGGCGAGTTCGGCGCCGGCCAGTCGGAAGTTCTCGTTGACGACCAGCAATTCGCTGCGAAACAGGTGCAGAAGCTCCGACGATTGTTTGGACACCACATCGACATCGCGGCCAAGCTTGAGGCCGGCGTCTTCGATGCCGGCGACGATGGCGAGCGTCGCGGCGGCGGCGCTGCTGATGAAACCGTCGGGGCGGCTTTCGCGGCGCATCAGCTGTGCGGTCCGCATTCTGATCTGCTCGATCGAATGATCGATCGAAACGGTGTTGAACGGAATCTCGCTGGCGCCGACCTCGCTCAGCGCATCGGCAAAGCCTGCGAGCGTGTGGCCGTGATAGGTCAGCTCGACCGGCGGCGCCAACAGAGCCAGGCGGCGGCGGCCGAGGCCGGCCAGATGGCGCACTGCCTCGGCTGCGAAAGCGTAATTGTCGAAATCATGGTAGGGATGGATCAGCCCCATATCGGTGCGGCCATGCGTGGCAAAGGGGATGCCGCGCTCCAGCATATAACGGGCCCTCGGATCGTTCGGCTGCGTGCGCGAAATGATGACGCCGTCGGCTGAACCGGTTTCCACGAGGTAGCGGATCGGGTCGAGCGGATCCTGCGAGCGCGAGTAGGGTGTCACGATCAAATGGTAGGGCGTGTCGGCAATGACTTCGGAAACGCCGTAGATGATGTCCGAGACAAAGCTCATGATCTCGTGCTCGGTGTTGAGCACCAGGCTGATGACATTGGTCTTGCCGGTGCGCAGGCGGACGCCGGCACGGTTGGGCCGATAACCGATCTGCTTGGCGACAAGCTGGACGCGCCGCCTGGTCTCGGCGCCGATCTCGGGCGCGTCCTTCAGCGCGCGCGACACGGTGGTGACGCCCAGCCCGGTCATGAAGGCGAGCGTCTTCAGTGTCGGCCGGCCCTGGCCCGACGCTTCGTCGGCCTTCTCTTTTTGATGCCTGTTCATTCATCCCGCCCCGTCAGGCGCATAACAGTTGCCGGACAGGCCGGCAATCGGCCGGCCGCGGGTTCGCCGCGGGCCCTCACCGAATGAAACCGCTATATACTGAAACGTTACAGATTGTCACGACCGTCGCCATATCACTGGTGACAGATGCAGAACGAGCGGCACTCCGGTCGGCGCTAAAAAGAGCGACAGAGGGGGCTTTTCCGGTTTTCTGGCGTCGCAGCATTGCATTTTGCAGTGCAACCCCTCTTGTTGCGATGCGGTAGGCCGACGAGCCACCCGATTTTATTCGCGCTTCGAAAAAACTTGATGCCACCTTCGCCTGAGGGGTTGCGCGCCTCAAGCAATTGCCGTATCGAAAATCTGTAACGTTTCAGATTCTGGGAGGAACGAAATGCGATACCAACTCATGACTGCTGCGCTGGCTGCGACGGTCGCGCTGCAATTTGCCGGCCCGGCGGCCGCGACGGATCTGGAAGTCACCCATTGGTGGACCTCCGGCGGCGAGGCGGCAGCGGTCGCCGAACTCGCCAAGGCTTTCGACGCAACCGGCAATCACTGGGTTGACGGCGCCATCGCCGGCTCCGGCGGCACGGCGCGGCCGATCATGATCAGCCGCATCACCGGCGGCGACCCGATGGGCGCGACCCAGTTCAATCACGGCCGGCAGGCGGAAGAATTGGTGCAGGCCGGGCTGATGCGCGACCTCACCGATCTCGCCACCAAGGAAAAGTGGACGGAAATCGTGCAGCCGAAGAGCTTGCTCGACGGCTGTACCCTCGACGGCAAGATCTATTGCGTGCCGGTCAACATCCACTCCTGGCAGTGGCTGTGGCTGTCGAACGCGGCCTTCGAAAAAGCCGGCGTGCCGGTGCCGAAGAACTGGAATGAATATGTCGCTGCGGCGCCCGCGCTTGAAAAGGCAGGCATCCAGCCGCTAGCGGTCGGCGGCCAGCCCTGGCAGGCCTCCGGCGCTTTCGACGTGCTGCTTGCGGCGGTCGGCGGCACCGACGCCTTCCTCAAGGTCTACAAGGACAAGGACGCGGAATTCGCCGCTGGGCCCGAGGTCGCCAAGGTCTTCAAGGCCGCGGACGACGCCCGCAAGATGGCCAAGAACACCAATGTGCAGGACTGGAACCAGGCCACCAATCTGGTCATCACCGGGAAGGCCGGCGGCCAGATCATGGGTGACTGGGCGCAGGGCGAGTTCCAGGTTGCCGGCCAGACCGCCGGCAAGGACTATACTTGCCTTCCGGGCCTCGGTCTCAACGAGGTCATCGCCACCGGCGGCGACGCTTTCTACTTCCCGCTGCTGAAGGATCCCGAAAAATCGAAGGCACAGGAAGTGCTGGCCCACACGCTGCTCGATCCCAAGACGCAGGTCGCCTTCAATCTCAAGAAAGGTTCGCTGCCGGTGCGCGGCGACGTCGACCTCAAGGCGGCGAACGACTGCATGAAGAAGGGGCTCGAAATTCTCGCCAAGGGCAATGTCATGCCTTGGACCGACCAGTTGCTTTCGCAGGATACGCAGAAGCAGAAGGAGGATCTTTTCTCCGAGTTCTTCGCCAAGCAGGACATGACCGTGGAAGATGCGCAGAAGCGCTTCGCCGCCATTGTCGGTTCGGCCGATTGAGCGATCGACCGACCGCCTCACTCCCGCCCCTGCAAACGCAGGGTCGGGAGCTCGGGTCAAGGCCTCTTGACCCTCCGGCCCTTACCCGATCCAGCGCGGCTGTGCAGATGAGCAAGAGCGAACGCCCTAGCCAACTCTTTCGCAACCTCAATGCGAAAATCGCCTCGATCCCAATGATCCTCACAGCGCTGGTGATCTTTGTCGGCGGCAGCGCGTGGACGGTGCTTTATTCCTTCACCAGTTCGAAGCTCCTGCCACGGCTGAATTTCGTCGGGCTCGACCAGTACTACCGGCTGTGGTCGGTGCCGCGCTGGCTGGTCTCGATCGAGAACCTGTTGATCTACGGCGTGCTGTCGCTGCTGTTCTCGCTGGTGATCGGCTTCCTGCTTGCCGCCCTGCTCGACCAGAAGATCCGGTTCGAGGACACGTTCCGGACCATTTTCCTCTATCCCTTCGCCCTCTCCTTCATCGTCACCGGCCTCGTCTGGCAGTGGTTGCTCAACCCCGAGTTCGGGATCCAGGGAGTGGTGCGCAGCCTCGGCTGGGAGAGCTTCAGCTTCAATCCGCTCTATGATTCCAGCATCGTCATCTACGGCATATTGATCGCCGCTCTCTGGCAGGGCACCGGGCTCATCATGTGCCTGATGCTGGCCGGCCTGCGCGGCATCGACGAGGATATCTGGAAGGCAGCGCGGGTCGACGGGATACCGACCTGGAAGACCTATCTGTTCATCATCATACCGATGATGCGGCCGGTCTTCATCACCACGCTCGTCATCATCGCTGCCGGTATCGTCAAGATCTATGACCTGGTTGTCGCCCAGACCAGCGGCGGGCCCGGCATCGCCTCCGAAGTCCCGGCCAAATATGTCTATGACTACATGTTCTTCGCCCAGAACCTCGGTCAGGGGTTCGCCGCCTCGACCATGATGCTGCTGTCGGTGATCATCGTCATCGTGCCGTGGGCCTATCTCGAGTTCGGAGGCAAGAAGCGTGTCTGACCAAGCCATTTCATTGCCCGCCATTGCCGGCGCCGGCGGGCTCGAAGCCTACGGGCCGAGCGGGCCGAAGCCGCGCCACACATTCTCGCGCCGCAACATCTTCCTCTACGGCACGCTGATCGTGGTTGCGCTCTACTATCTTTTGCCGCTCTACGTGATGGTGGTGACATCGCTCAAAGGCATGCCCGAGATACGCCTCGGCAACATCTTCTCGCCGCCGATGGAGATCACCTTCGAGCCGTGGGTCAAGGCCTGGTCGAGCGCCTGCACCGGGCTCAACTGCGACGGGCTGTCGCGTGGCTTCTGGAATTCGGTGCGCATCACCATCCCGTCGGTGATCCTGTCGATCGCGCTCGCCTCGGTGAACGGCTATGCGCTTGCCAACTGGCGCTTCAAAGGCGCCGACACCTTCTTCATCATCCTGATCGTCGGCGCCTTCATCCCTTATCAGGTGATGATCTATCCGATCGTCATCATCCTGCGCGAAGTCGGCCTCTACGGCAGCCTCAGCGGCCTGGTGATCGTCCATTCCATCTTCGGCATGCCGATCCTCACACTGTTGTTCCGCAACTACTTTACCTCCATGCCGGAGGAGCTGTTCCGGGCAGCGCGTGTCGACGGCGCCGGCTTCTGGGGCATTTATTTCCGCATCATGCTGCCGATGTCGCTGCCGATCTTTGTCGTCGCCATCATCCTGCAGGTGACCGGCATCTGGAACGACTTCCTGTTCGGCGTCGTCTACACCCGCCCCGACACCTATCCGATGACGGTGCAGCTCAACAACATCGTCAACTCGGTGCAAGGCGTGAAGGAATACAACGTCAACATGGCAGCCACCATCCTGACCGGCCTGGTGCCGCTGATCGTCTATTTCCTGTCCGGAAAATTGTTTGTGCGCGGCATCGCCGCCGGCGCGGTGAAAGGATGATGGCGATGAACGCAAACGGCAGCATTGCGGCAAACGGCACCAGCGTCTCGATCCAGAACCTGTCGCTGAATTTCGGTGCGATATCGGTGCTGCAGACGCTCAACCTCGATGTTGCCGAAGGCGAATTCATCGTGCTGCTCGGCCCGTCCGGCTGCGGCAAGTCGACCTTGCTCAACTGCATTGCCGGGCTGCTCGACGTTTCCGAAGGCCGCATCTTCATCAAGGGCAAGAACGTCACCTGGGAAGAGCCCAAGGATCGCGGCATCGGCATGGTGTTCCAGTCCTACGCGCTCTATCCGCAGATGACGGTGGAGAAGAACCTGTCGTTCGGGCTGCGCGTTGCCGGCCTCGCCAAGGACGAGATCGCCAAACGCATCGCCCGGGCCGCCGAGATCCTGCAGATCGAACCGCTTTTGCATCGCAAGCCGGCGGCGCTGTCCGGCGGCCAGCGCCAGCGCGTGGCGATCGGGCGCGCACTTGTGCGTGACGTCGATGTCTTTCTGTTCGATGAACCGCTCTCCAACCTCGACGCCAAACTGCGCGCGGAATTGCGCGTCGAAATCAAGCTGCTGCATCGCAAGCTCGAGAACACCATGATCTACGTCACCCACGACCAGATCGAGGCGATGACGCTGGCCGACCGTATCGCAGTGATGAAGGGCGGCGTCATCCAGCAGCTCGATGCGCCGCAGACCATCTATAACCGGCCGGTCAACCGGTTTGTCGCCGGCTTCCTCGGCTCGCCGGCAATGAACTTCCTCGACGGCAGACTGGAGCAAGCGGCAGGCGACTGGCACTTCGTCGCCGATGATGTGCGGATACCGCTTGCCACCTATGCTTTCGAGAAGGAGCCGGTGCCAGGGCCGGCCGTGTTCGGCATCCGCCCCGAGCACGTGGCGTTCAACAGCGGCACGGGATGGCCGTTCGCAGCCACGGCAAATGTCGAGGTCGTCGAGCCCATGGGTTCCGACACGCTGGTCTGGCTGAAGCTCGCCGGCCAGAATTTCACGGTGCGGGTGACAGCCGAGCGCACGCCAAACAACGCCGAGGCGGTCGGCATCGGTTTTGACCCGATGCGCGCCTCGCTTTTCGACGCCGCCACAGGTAACCGCCTCTAGAGCATGATTTAGCCTCCCAAGACTCTTCCACTCCCAAGACTCTTCCACTCCCCCAAGACTCATCCCCCCAAAACTAACCATCCACAAGAAAACGGACAGAGACGATGAACTGGTCATTCCAACTTTACAGCGCCCGCAATTTCCAGCCCTGGGAGGGCGTGCTCAAGATGCTGGGGGAGCTTGGTTACAGCCAAGTCGAAGGGTTCGGCGGCGTCTATGACGGTCCCAAGGCGTTCCGTGCCGAGCTCGACAAGAACGGGCTCGCCATGCCGACCGGGCATTTCTCGATCGACGCGCTCGAGAAGGATTTCGACGGCGTGCGCAGGACGGCCGACGCGCTCGGCATCACGCTGCTCATCTGCCCGTTCCTGAACGCCGAGTTCAGGCCGGCCGACACAGCCGGCTGGCGCGGCTTCGGCGAACGCCTGGCCAAGGTCGGCGAGACGGCCAGGAAAGCCGGCTATGGCTTTGCCTGGCACAACCATGATTTCGAGTTCAAGGCGCTCGCCGACGGCTCGGTGCCGCAGGACCACATCCTGTCCTCGGCGCCCGACATCGGCTGGGAGATGGACGTCGCCTGGGTGGTGCGCGGCGGCGTCGATCCGCTGCCCTGGATCGAGAAGCACGGCAAGCGCATCGTCGCCGTCCATGTCAAGGACTTGGCCAAGCCGGGCGAGGGCCTCGACGAGGACGGCTGGTCGGATGTCGGCCACGGCACCATCGACTGGCCCGGCCTGATCAAGGCGCTACGCGCCAAAAGCGCCGCAAAATACTACGTCATGGAACAGGACAATCCCAACGATATCGAGCGCTTCGCCCGCCGCTCGATCGCAGCCGCCAAGACCTATTAGGAGCACACCAGCATGGCAACAAAACTTGGCATCGGCGTCATCGGCTGCGGCAACATCTCGAAGGCGTATTTCTCGCTGGCACCGCTGTTTCGCGGCATCGAGATGCGCGCCTGCGCCGACATCAACATGGAAGCGGCGAAAGCGCGGGCAAAAGAGTTCAAGCTGCGCGCCGAGACCGTCGAGGGGCTGCTCAAGGCCGACGATATCGACATCATCGTCAACCTGACCATTCCGGCGGTGCATTACGAGGTGTCGAAGCAGATCCTCGACGCCGGCAAGCACGTCTATTCGGAGAAGCCCTTCGTGCTGTCGGTCAAGGAAGGGCTCGACCTGAAAAAACGGGCGGAAAGCAAGGGGCTGCGCATCGGTTCGGCCCCCGACACCTTCCTCGGCGGCGCGCACCAGCTTGTCCGCGACCTGATCGACACCGGCAGGCTCGGCAGGATCACCAGCGGCACCTGTCATGTGATGAGCCATGGCATGGAGCACTGGCACCCCAATCCGGACTTCTTCTTCCAGCCGGGCGCCGGGCCGGTGCTCGATATCGGACCGTATTACATCACCAACCTGATCCAGCTGATCGGGCCGGTGAAGCAGGTCGCCGCCTTCGCTTCGATCCCGATGACGGAACGCATCATCAGCTCGAAGCCGCGCGCCGGCGAAAAGATCCCGGTCTCCACGCCGACGACGATCCACGGCGTGCTGGAATTCGAGAACGGCGCCATGGTGACGCTCAACACCAGCTGGGATGTCTGGAGCCATGGCCACGCGCCGATGGAACTCTATGGCGAGGCGGGCACGGTGTTCGTGCCGGATCCGAACTTCTTCGGCGGCGAAGTGCGCTACACCGAAGCCGCCAAACCGGTGAAGAAGCTGCCGAAATGGCCGCATCCGTTCGGCGTGCCCAACGAGATGCATTCGCAAGGCATGATGGCCAACTACCGCACCGCCGGTTTGGCCGACATGGCGATCGCGATCAGGGAAGGCCGGCCGCACCGCTGCTCGATGGAACTGGCGCTGCATGCCGTCGACGTCATGACCGGCCTGTTGCGTTCGGGCGAGACCGGAAAGTTCGTCGCCATGCAGACCAGCTGCGAGCGGCCCGCGGCACTCGGCGTCAAGGCGGCGAAGGAGCTGCTGGCGAAGAAGAAAACCAAGTAGGCGGCGCACCTCCCAAGCACCGCAAAAAGCCTCTCCCCGTTTGCGCGGGGAGAGGCTAAGGGTGGCAAGCTCGACTGCCCCACTGTCGCGGCGGCAGCCGTCGGGCTCGTTTCGATTTGAGGATTTCCCATGCCCTATGTCCCCGCCGAAAACCGCTACGACAAGATGGTCTACAATCGCTGCGGGCGGTCCGGCCTGAAGCTGCCGGCGATCTCGCTTGGGCTGTGGCACAATTTCGGCGACGACACGCCGCATAGAACCAAGCAGGCGATCGCGCGCAAGGCGTTCGATCTCGGCATCACGCATTTCGACCTCGCCAACAATTACGGCCCGCCGCCCGGCTCGGCGGAGCGGGCGTTTGGTGAGATCCTGCGGACGGACTTTACCGGTTATCGCGACGAGCTGATCATCTCGACCAAGGCCGGCTACGAAATGTGGGCAGGGCCTTACGGCGAATGGGGCGGCCGCAAATATGTGCTGGCCAGCCTCGACCAGAGCCTGAAGCGGATGGGGCTCGACTATGTCGACATCTTCTATTCCCACCGCTTCGACCCAGACACTCCGCTGGAAGAGACGATGGGCGCGCTCGATCACGCGGTGCGCTCGGGCAAGGCGCTCTATGCCGGCATTTCCTCCTATAATTCGCAGCGCACACGCGAGGCCGCCGACATATTGAAGCAGCTCGGCACGCCTTGCGTGATCCATCAGCCGAGCTATTCGATGCTCAACCGCTGGGTCGAGGATGACGGCCTGCTCGATACGCTGGAGGGGCTTGGCGTCGGTTGCATCGTGTTCTCGCCGCTGGCGCAAGGCATGCTGACCGACAAATATCTCGGCGGCATCCCCGATGGCAGCCGCGCCAGCCAGGGCAAGTCGCTGCGCCCGGCATTCATCAACGACAAGTCGATCGCCAATATCGAGGCGCTGAACGTCATCGCCCGTCGCCGCGGCCAGACGCTGGCGCAGATGGCGCTGGCCTGGGTGCTGCGCCGGGGCAGGGTGACGTCGGCGCTGATCGGCGCCAGCCGGCCGGAACAGGTCGAGGATTGCGTCGGCGCGCTGAAGGCGCTCGACTTCAGCGATGCCGAGCTCGCCGAGATCGACACCTTTGCCCGCGAGTCGGACATCAATCTCTGGGCGGCATCGGCCGAGCGCAAGGGGCCGCCGAGGAAGTAGGCGATGACGGCATCCGGTGGCCGAAGGGCGACGGCTTCCGGGACGCTGAGCATAGAATGGCCGGGCAGCTGGATGGGTATTGCAAGAAGGTCGTTTCGTCCGATTCGGGGTTAGGCGATGAATCAGGAAATCCGGCTTTTTGGCGCTATTGCGGTCCGCCCCGCCATTCTAGCTCTCATACCCCGGTTCGAAACGGGCACGGGATTCACAGTTGCGGTCAGGTGGGAGCTCAATCCGACAGTAAAGAAGCAGATTGAAGCTGGGGAAGCTTTTGACCTCGTCATCACCAATCCGGACCTGGTTCAGGATCTGACTGCCTCGGGAAAGGTCAAGGCGGGGAGCCAGGTGGCGTTTGGCCGGATAGCAATGGGGGTGGCAGCCAAGGCAGGCAGTCGACCGCTCGACATCGGGTCCGTGGAAGCATTCGAACAGGCGTTGAAGAGCGCCAGATCGATCGCCTACGCCAGTGAAGGAACCAGCGGTGGCTACTTCTCCGGTTTGCTGGAACGTTTGGGGATAGCGGATGAGGTGAAGCCCAAGCTGGTGGCCATACCAGGAGGGCAGACAGCGCCGGCCGTGGGCCGTGGGGAAGCCGAGTTGGGGGTGGTTCCCGTGACTTCGATTCTCGCGGCCGCTCCCGATGTCGTGCTTGTCGGTCGGTTTCCGGAAGAACTCCAAAGTTACGTCGACTTCGCCATCGGCATCAGCGCCGATTCGACGGACGCAGAAGCTGCCAACCAGCTGTCGGCATTTCTGATGTCGGCAGCTGTTGATGACATCCTGGCGGCAAGGGGTGTCGAGCGCCGCTAAGAGCGTGCGATGAAGTACGCCGGAGCCACGCTGGAAATCCCCTTCTCAAACACGCTCTAACTTTCGGCTGCCTTGAGGTTCCGCGCGGCTTCCTCCAGCGTCGCCCTGTCGTTGCCAAGCCTGTCGATCAGCTCTTGCGCCTGATCACCGGTTATCCCGGTGCGCATCGCCAGTGCCTCGACCGTCAGAACGTCGGAACTGGCGATCGTTCCCGCCGGAACGTCCGCGTCGTCGAGGCCAAGCTCTTGCTTCGCCTGCTGCCAATGACGCTCATGCGCGCCATCCGGGCGGCCCTCGCGCATCCAGATTTCATAGGCTCGCTGCCGAATTTTTTCATGCCGATCGTCGTCCATGGCGGTTCCTCCCTTGTGGCGTTTTCACCAACGCGGGGAGCGCCGGAACGATCCGATGTTGATGCCGAATTCGCAGACATGCCGGACAAAAGCCGGTTTCTCACCGAACAAACACCGGACATACGCGTTTTGCGGAGGAACCTGCACAGTGGGCCGGCCGTTGAGCCGAGCCTGAGCAAAGGAGATTACAATGGCCGACGAACCAAACGAATCCGCAGCACCGAAGATGACTCAACGTGAAGCTCAGGAAGCCCTGGAGAAGCAGGTCGCGCAGCTGAGGCGCGAGATCAACAAGATCAACCGAACCTTGGCGGAACGCGCGGAAGAGGCGATCGAGGACGCCGGCGATTGGTATGGCAACGCTGCTGAGCGCGCCTCGCGGACGGCACAAGCCCTGCGCAACAGGGCGCAGACGGTGTCCGGGGTTGTCCAGGAGAATCCTGGGACAGTATCGTCCGCCTTCATACTCGGAGCGGCCGTAGGGGCGCTACTGGGCCTCGCCTTGGCCGCCACAGACCAGCGCCGCGATCGCTGGTTTTAGTCCCAACCGAAGGTTCCGGGCAGAAACGGCGGGATTGCTCCCGCCGTCATTCAGCAAATGACACCGGTCAGGGCGTGGCGGGCTTCTGCGCCGTGCCGAGGGCTTTGGGCGCTGCGGGCGCTGCCGTCTTCATCTTCTCCTCGATCCAGCCGGTGTAATTCGCCAGCCGCGTGTAGATGCCGTAGGCGTTCTTGTGGCCGCAGGCGGTGCTGCCGTCGGCCGGACCTTCGCCCCAGCTGACGACACCGACCTGCAGCGGACCGTCGGCACCGGTCATGAACAGCGGTCCACCGCTGTCGCCATTGCAGGCATCGCGCTCGCCGCTGGCGGTGCCGGCGCAGATCATGTTGCCGGTCAGCGGATCGGCCATGTCAGCTGCAATCGCGTTGGCGGCCGCCTCGATGCCCCTTTCCGAGTAACGCATGCGGCGGGCGAGCTCGCCGAGCGCTGCCTTCAAATCACGCGCATAAATCGCCTTGATGCCGCTGTTGCAGGTTGCGTTCGGCTGGAGATCCAGGTCGGCGACCATCAGCGCGGTGGGAAACGTTCCGTCCTGCATCTTGCCCCAACCGGTGACCGTCGTCTTACCGGTGTCCGGTGTCGGCTCACGGGCAATTTTGATGGTCGGGGCATCGGCCGGCTCGGCCAGCCGGATCAAGCCGAGATCGTTGTCCAGCGTCTGCTCGCTATAGCCCTCGTTGACGATGATTTCCGCCGCCTTGTAGCGCTTGCCCTCGCTGAGATCGGTGGCGCCGGTGAGCACGGTAACCACATCAGGCGAAATCGGTTCGCCGTCGTCATTGAGGCAGTGCGCCGCTGTCAGCACCCATTGCGGCCCGATCAGGCTGCCGCCGCAGAACTGCGCATTCGCCTGCGACGCCGGGCTTTTGTCCAGTCTGTTGGTGGTCAACAATGCCACCTGGAACGGGTAAGCGCCCTTCTCGGCCTCTTCGCCGCCGTAGACGCGATCGGCGCCGTCGGGATTCTCCACCCTGGCCTTTGCCCTGGCCTCGGCCACGCGTTTCATCGGCGAGATTGCCGCCTCCGGCCGGGCGGCCGCGTCTCCGGCATGAACGGAATTGACGGCCGGCACGGCCGCCGCGATGCCGAGCAGCGCGGCGGCGGCAATCGGTCTGAACCTATGGATGATCTTCACCTCGAACCCCCTGAGACGATGTTCCCGACAGGTCAGTCGCCGACGCATGATCCACTAAAATGGAACCGGCCGGTGAGATCATGCTCCAAGGCGAAGCACGATCCGTCACAAAGCCGAGCACCATTTCTGCTAGTCGTGCTGTCGAGCCAAACCCGCCCAAAATCCTATAGCCCCCCACGGGCTATGTGGAAGCAATTTGTCGTTGCCAATGTTGGATTATTTTAGGCAGTATACCGGTGCAGGCTTTTTTGGCGGGGACCTAAACTGGCTGCACTGAATAATGGCCCGGTAAAGGCACCGGTAACTAATTTCATTTTTCTGCGCCACCACGATCTCGACAATATTTCTGTATCTTGATCCAGTCCTTGCTGAGTTTTGGGAGAGTCTCACCATGACAAAACTGACACAGTGCATTATTGCGTCCGCGTTGCTTTCCACGGCAATGTGGGCGGTTCCTGCCTTGGCTGCCGATCCAGGTTCCGCCAATGCCGGCAACGGCGAAAGCATGCGGGACGTAACATCGGGCGATTACAAGCCTGGCCGGGCGAAACCGATCGCCCCGCCGAAACTGACCGAGGACGAGGCCAACCGCGCCGCGCCGCTCACCGACGAAGCAACGGCCGTCAAATCCTATGGCATCGTCGGCCGCTCCGCCGATGGCAAGGACATCAAGATCGATCCGAACGAGACGCTGAAGGACCTTGTCATCAAGGAAATGAACGCGCCCGCCGAGGGACAGAAGTCCGAGAATTCCGGGCTGAGCGGAGGCGAAGAGGCCGGCCGCCAGGTGTTCGGGACGGACGACCGCGAGCAGATCAAGAATACCAAAACCTACCCGTTCACGGCGATCGGCTATCTCGAAGGCAAATCGAAGAGCGGCAGCTATGGCAGCTGCTCGGCGACGCTGATCGGCCCGCGCACGGTGCTCACCGCGGCGCACTGCCTCTACAGCCACGAAGACAAGGCCTGGCTGGACGATATCCTGTTCGTCCCGGCTCTCAATGGCAAGACCGCCGACGACGCACCGTTCGGCGCCTTCACCTATGAAAGCGCCTATATCGTCCAGGGCTTCATCGACAATTACCAGGGCTTTTACGGCTCGGTCGTGCCGTGGGATCTCGGCATCGTCACCCTGAAACAGGATGTCGGCACCAATCTCGGCTGGCTGGGCTATGCCAATTACGTGGATCTTGGCGACTTCACCGCCAACATCGTCGGTTATCCCGGCGACAAGCCGATGGGCACGATGTGGAAGGCGACCTGCGAAGTGCTCGCCGAACACATCGCCACCGAGTATTTCCAGTACGACTGCGACACTTATCCAGGATCGAGCGGCAGCTCGGTCTATGCCTACGACAATGGCTCCAAGCAGCGCGTCATCACCGGCGTGAACGTGGCCGAGAGCCCGGATGCCAACACAGCCGTGCGTCTGAACGCCATCAACGTCCAGTGGATCAACAGCCTGTACAAATAGGCCTGCAGAATTTCGGCCGCGATCGTCGCGGAAAACCGGCCGGCGGCGGAGCATTTCCGTCGCCGGCTTTCGCATTTTCGGGAATTATCTGGACTGGGCCGAGGGTGGCGCCTGGCGGACATAGTTCTCGATCGGCTGGGCGAAAGTCGGTGAACCGGCCTTGCGCTCCTTGTCGATATAGCCGGCAAAATAGCTCCAGAACGAAGCGGCATAGTCGCGGAAATAGGAGTCGGCGACGTCGCGCGAGCACAGCCTGCCTTCGACGCAGAAGGAAAGGCGGTTGAGGAAATAGACGATGCGGTCGAAATTGTCGCTGAACTCGGCAAGCGGCATGTCGCCGCCGGTTGCGCTCATCGCTTCGATGCCGATGCGCTGTCTGAACACCTGTTCCTCGGTCGGAGTCGGATTGGCACTGAGCAGATTGCCGTATTTGGCGTTGAGCGCCGCCAGGCGTTGCTTGAGGGCCCGTTGCGCCTGCTGGTAATCCTTGCTTTCCCAGAGCTCGACCAGCGACATCGTTTGCTCGACGCGCTTCTGCTCCTGGTTCGCCAGGAACTGGTAGACCGAAAAGATCAAGGTGAAGATGATCGCCAGGCGCACCAGCAATCCGGACCAGGCATAGACGAGCATGCGCCAGTCGCGATCGGTGAATGGGTTCGCCTCCTTCTTGACCTCGTGATTGCTCACCCACGGCAGGCCTTCGACGGTTTCCGGCAGCGACACCGGCTTCTTTTGCGGTACCGGCGCCGTCACTGCCTGCTGCGTTGCGTTGCCCCCCGCTTTCGTCATCCGCAGCTGTCCAGTTCTATGGTAGCGGACGGGTCGAGCACGATGCCCGGCGTCTCCAGCTTCTTCTTCAGGCAATCCAGCTGCGCCCGCGAAACGATGAACTGCACGTCAGGCGCCACCTGCGCCTTGCTCGGCGACGGCAATGGTTCGACCACGCCGCGCGAGGTGCAACTGCTGAGATCGACGACGACGGCGGCGTTGCTGGTTTTGGCGATCTGGTCATACTGGTCGAGAAAGCAACTCGCCAGTTCGGAATTGATGACGACCTCCTTGGCGCAGAGGCCGCAAGCCTCGTCCGCCGAAGCATTGGCGGCCAGCAACAGCCCGGCGACAAGGCCGGCGGTTGTTGCGCGCCACGAAAATACGATCCTGTTCACGAACGCCCTCATCCGTTCCGTTCGGCCGCCGACAGCGGCGGTCGAAGAATGTTCATTATCAGCCGATTAGGCAAGAGGCCCGGCCGGGCACCTGACCCCGCCTCAGGCGCGCGGCACCGTCTCCATCGGGAAGATCATCACGGCGCCCTTCGATCCCTTGTCGTCGGTAAGCCGCATGGCCGACCGCGTCGCCGGCGCCATGCCGATATCGGCGA
Source organism: Mesorhizobium sp. M0040 (assembly GCF_040323505.1). NCBI lineage: Bacteria > Pseudomonadati > Pseudomonadota > Alphaproteobacteria > Hyphomicrobiales > Phyllobacteriaceae > Mesorhizobium > Mesorhizobium sp. M0040. The sequence goes on along the minus strand of NZ_JAMYVA010000021.1, from coordinate 3,059 downwards.
GCATATCGGAGAAGCTTGGCTGTCCGAGCCCGCGCGTTACCGAGACAACCCCCTCTTGCGCCAGGAAGCTCAGATCCTGCTTCTCGCTCTGCGGCGGTGCTTCGGTCAAGACGGCGATCATCCGCTCCATGCCGAAGCTGGTGTCGGTGAATTTGAACAGCCCTTCCTCGAGCACGGCGCCTTCGGTCAGGCGCTCGGCAAGAAAATGCTGGATGGAATAGTCGGAGCCGACATAGAGCACGTTGATGTCGACCAGGTTGGTCGAACCGTTCCTGGCCAGCACGTGGACCTGATCGTCGGGCGAAACACGCGGCACCGTCGACGGTTCGATCGGCTGCAGCGTGTCGCTGTCAAAACGCTTGATCCGGAACTCGACGCTGACCTCTTCCGGCCGATAATCGGAAGCGGCGGCCAGCCTCGACAGTCCGATGGCGCGGAAGATTTTCGTCAGATTCCCTGCGGCGGCCTCGATCAACTTTTCGCGGCCGTCCGGATGAATGACGATCAACGGCGGCTTGCTGCCGCCCTTGAGCGTCATGTCGCCCGAAGCCGGCAGGAACCACAGCGCCGGCGCGTCGGTGGCGTCTTCCGCGGCGCCGGCAATGGCGTTCTCGCGCAGCACTGCGAGACGCAGATCTGCGCTCTTGCCGGGCTCGACCAGCGCGATGTGGAACCCTGAGTTCTCCCTGGCCGCCAGTTCGTCGAGAACCGAGTTCGCCAGCGCGGCCTCTTTCTCGAGGCCTTTGGCCGCTGCCGGCCGCGCGACCACGAGCTTGTAGTCGACGGCGAGCTCGGCCAGCCGCGCATAGGCATTGGCGGGGATGTCGGCCAGCTTGAGCGCCGGCTTGCCGCCGAACTCGACCGGCTTGACCCGGCTTTCCAGGTTTTTCGCCGACTGAACCTGGAGATAGCCAAGCGCCTCGGACAGCGGCGACAGCGCCGACGGCAATATTGCGAGCCTGCTGCCGGGGGTGAGGCGATGCAGCAACCCGGCGCCGATCGTGGCTTTGTCGTTCTCGATGACGATCGGCCATTGCATGACCGCCTCGGTCTTGTCGGTGCCGAAGACGCGTGCGTCGAGTTCTCCCTCGAACAGCGGCGTTGGCCGGGTGCGGCCGTCCGCCGAATATTGCTGCAGCACGGCCTGGCCGAGCTGGCGATAAGTGATGTTGGGGTTCTCGGCCAGTTTCGACAGGATGGTGAAGGTGAACAGCCCGAAACGCGGTGCATCGGCCGTGCCCTTGGGCAGCGGCATCTCGGGCGTCGTCTCCACCGTCTGCGCCGCGTAGAAGGCGACCAATTTGCCCTTGGTGGTCGGCTCGGCGCCGGTCGGCGTCAGCTTGAAGGCCGGCTTGCGCTGCCCGTCCTCGTCAAAGCCGCGCGGCGCGGCCGACGCAATCTCGTCATAGGCTCTCACCGCAGCCGCCCTGGCAGCGTCGTCGCCGCCAACCAGATCGGCGAACTCGACCTTGCGTTCCAACTCGTCGTCGACCTCGGCGGCGCGCGTCGCCGTGCCGGAATGGCAGCAGTCGAACACGGCCCAGATAAAGGCGCCCTTGTCGCGAATAGCGTCGAGCGCGGTGCCGATCTCGTTGTCGACCAGCGCATTGGGCACGCCCTTTTCGCGGTTCACCCATTTGTCGATGTCGGACGGCAAGAAAATCTCGTCGAGGCCGTCCGTCTCGTCGCCCTTGTTCGCTGCCGGCTGCTGCGCGCCGTGACCGGACAAATGCAGGTAGACGAAATCGTCGCGCTGGACCTTGGCGGCAAGATCGGCCAACGCCGCCTTGATCGCCGCATGTGTCGGCGGTCCGTTGGCGCCTTCGACATCCTTGGCGAGCAGCGTGACGTTTTCGGCCAGGAATTTTACCGGCGCGGGCGTGTTCCCCAGGAGGTAATCGCGCACTAGGCCGGCATCGTTTTTCGGTCCGATCAGCCAGTTTTTCTTCGGCAGGTTCGGGTAATCGGTGCAGGCAACAAGCAGCGCATGGTAGGTGCGCGCCGCTGCGAATGCCCGAAACGGCACCAGGCCGGCAGCGGCCAGCGCGGACGTGCAGGTAAGCAGCGTCCGCCGCGTCACTTTGATCATGATTGCTTCCCCAAGCCCGATCGAATTTCCAAGCACGGCCAGCCTGGCCGAGGATTTTGTCAGTATTTTGAATATGGCGCCGCCGGCCAGCCGACCACCGGCTGCGAATAGAAACAGTAGCAAAAATGGCAGTTCGTCGCTATCTCAGTGGAAGAGGTCCGACTGCTTGCGAAATGGCAGCGATCGGCACGGAGCGGCTTGGAACAGGATCATGGCGGCAAGGGATGTACTGACGAAGAACCAGCTTTGCGTTCTCGAGAAGCTCGAGGCCGCCAGCGGCCCGCTCAGCGCCTATACGTTGCTCGACCAACTGCGCGAGCGCGGTTTTCGCGCGCCGCTGCAGGTCTACCGGGCGCTCGACACGCTGGTGAAATCCGGCTTCGTGCACAGGCTCGAAAGCCTCAATTCCTTCGTCGCCTGTGCCGAGCCGCACGACCACAGCCATTCGATGACAGCGTTTGCCATCTGCGACACCTGCGGCCAGGTGACTGAGTTCTCCGACCACGATGTCGGACACCGGCTCGACGAATGGGTACGCTCGACCGGCTTCGCCGCCAAGAAGGCGGTGATCGAGTTTCGTGGGACATGTGCGAAGTGTTTGGCTGAAGCGGCTTGAAGGGCCTGCCAATGGTTCCGCTGCGGGGCTTGAACTATCGCAATCTTTTGAGATTGGCTGATACCCACCAAGCTTCGTCATCCCAGGGCGGAGCAGGAGCGAAGCGACGTCGCGGAGACCCTGGGATCCATGCCGTTACATCAGCCGAAGAATGTAGCGGCTCAGAATGAAGCGCTCTATAGCGATCCTTCACACCTTCCTTGTCCAGCCTGCATCAAAAGTTCTGCACCGCAGCAACACTCTGATGTCACGGCATGATGGGGTGGACGGCGCCCGACGGCATCGGATGTGCCAGAATGAGTTCGTTGAGATCTCAAACAAGGGAGCCGTCCGTGGAACACCTTATCCGTATTG
>NZ_JAMYVA010000020.1:0-90596 GCF_040323505.1 Mesorhizobium sp. M0040 | reverse complement strand
TCCCAATCTGCAATCTCCCGCGCTCTCAAATGCGGGCAGATTGGCAAGGCAGGAGCGACATTCCTACTTTGCCAGATCCGGACATTTTAACTTAGCTGCTACAAGGCGTAGTCGCATAAGATAGATTATGGAACTAGTTGGCCGATTGGATGTGACGTGAAGATAGCACCTCGCGAGATCCAACTCGGGAACCCAGGCGGTAAAAACTTAGTCTTTCACGCTGATTCGTAAGGGATTTCGATTGTCATGCCGTCATAAGCAGGCTCGACGTTGGCCGGCGTCTCGGCCATTACCGTAGCGTAGTCGAGTGGCACATGCATATGCGTCAGCACCGCGTTCTTCGGCGCCAGTCTTTCGATCCAGCCAAGCGCCTGGCCAAGCGACAGATGGCTCGGATGGACGGTGTATTGCAGCGCGTCGATGACCAGCATGTCCAGCCCGCGCAAACGCTTGGCGGTCGCCTCCGGAAAGTCGCTGACGTCAGGGCAATAGGCCAGCCCGCCGATGCGGAAACCCAGCGAGGTGATGTCGCCATGGAGCTGCAGCAGCGGTTCGAGGGTGAGGGCGCCGCCCTCGCCTGCGATCACCACCGGCCTGTGGTGGTCGATGATATGGGCGTTGACGATCGGCGGATACGAACTGCCTTTCGGTGTTTCGAAACAGTAGCGGAACGCCTCGCGTAGGCGCAGCATGGTAGCCTGATCCGCATGGATGTCGATCCGGTGGCGCTGCTCGAGCACGAAGCCGCGCAAATCGTCGATGCCGTGGATATGGTCGGCATGCGGATGTGTATAGACCACCGCATCGATGCGCTTGACCGATGCCAGCAGCATCTGCTCGCGGAAATCCGGGCCGGTGTCGATGACGACCGTGGTCCGGGCGCCACTCGCCGCGATCCGCTCGACGAGCGCTGCGGTGCGCGTGCGCCGGTTCCGGGGGTTCGCGGGATCACAATTGCCCCAGTCGCCGGTGATGCGTGGCGTGCCCGGCGATGAGCCGCAGCCGAGGACGGTAAGACGTAACCGGTCGCTCATGCGTCAGGCGCCCGGCGCGCTCGGGCGCGGCATTTTCCTGAACAGCCGGAAGAAATTATCCGTGGTGATATTAGCGATCTCGGCCTCGCTGAAGCCGATCGTCTCGGCCAGCACCTTGGCTGTATGCGCGACATAGGCGGGCTCATTACGCTTGCCGCGAAACGGGATCGGCGCAAGGTATGGCGCGTCGGTTTCGACCAGCAGACGGTCGCGCGGCACATCGGCGGCGACGGCGCGCAGCTCGGCGGAGTTCTTGAAGGTCAGGATGCCGGAAAACGAGACGTAGCCGCCGAGCGCCACGCCGATCTCGGCCAGCCGGCGCGCCGACGAAAAACAGTGCAGGATGAAGGGGAAGGCACCCTTCCCCGTTTCTTCTTCGAGGATATCAGCCATGTCGTCGTCGGCGTCGCGCGAATGGATGACCAGCGGCAGACCGGTCACGCGCGCCGCGGCGATGTGGGTGCGAAAGCCCTGCGCCTGTGCGTCGCGCGGCGCATGATCGTAGAAATAGTCGAGTCCGGCCTCGCCGATCGCCACCACTTTGCGATGAGCAGAGAGCCGCACCAGATCATCGACAGTGACGTCAAGCTCTTCGGCCGCATTATGCGGATGGGTGCCGACCGAGCAATAGACCTCATCGAAAGTCTCTGCAATCTCAAGCACTTGGTTAAATCGCTTCACCCTCGTCGAGATCGTCACCATTCGGCCGATGCCGGCCGCTAGGGCGCGGGCGACAATGGCCGCCCGCTCTTCGGCGAAATCCGGAAAGTCGAGGTGGCAGTGACTGTCGACCAGCATCAGGCGTTCGCGTCCTGCTTTTCGTAACGCGGAAAGACCGCCTCCGGCGCGGGCAATGCCGTGCCGGGCACCAGCGCATAGTCGGCGTGGACATGCGCAAAGTCACGGTTGTCTGCCGGCACCGCCAGCAGGTCGAGCAGCTTAGCAGCCGACCCCGGAACAAAGGGCTGGCAGAGCAGCGTGACGCGCCGGACGACTTCGATCGTCGTCCACAGAACTGTCTTCATACGCTCTGGATCGCTTTTGCTTAGCGCCCAGGGTTGCTGAGAGGCGAAATAGCGGTCAGCTTCGGCCACCACTCCGAAGATCGCCGCCAGCGCCAAATGGATGCCCTGATCCGCCATTGCCTTTCGCGCGACGGCGAGTGCCCCCACCGCTTGGTCGAGGATGGCGCTGTCGGCTTCGGTCAGTTCGCCGCGCTTTGGCACCGCGCCGCTGCAGTTCTTGGCGATCATCTTCAGCGAGCGCTGCGCCAGATTGCCGAGGCCATTGGCAAGGTCGGCATTGGTGCGGTTGACGATCGCATCATGGCTGTAGCTGCCGTCCTGGCCGAACGGCACTTCGCGCAGCAAGAAATAGCGCACCTGGTCGAGGCCGTAGTGCTCGATCATCGCGAACGGGTCGATGACGTTGCCGACCGACTTCGACATTTTCTCGCCGCGGTTGAACAAAAAACCATGCGCGAACACGCGCTTCGGCAATTCGATGCCAGCCGACATCAGGAAAGCCGGCCAGTAGACCGCGTGGAAGCGGACGATGTCCTTGCCGATGACGTGCGCGTTTGCCGGCCAGAACGACCATCTCTCATTGGCCGGATCCGGATAGCCGGCGGCGGTGATGTAGTTGGTCAAGGCGTCGACCCAGACATACATCACATGCTTCTCGTCGCCCGGCACCGGGATGCCCCAGTCGAACGTGGTGCGCGAGATCGATAGGTCCTTCAGGCCGGACCTGACGAAGCTCATCACCTCATTGCGCCTCTCGGCAGGACCGACGAAATCGGGCTGGTTTTCGTAAAGTGCAAGGAGCCTGTCCTGATAAGCCGACAGCCGGAAGAAGTAGCTCTCTTCCTCGACCCATTCGACCGGCGTCGCCTGCGGCCCATAGCGGACATTGTCGGCACGCACCTCGGTCTCTTCTTCGCCGTAATAGGCTTCGTCACGCACCGAGTACCAGCCGGCATAGCCGCCTTTATAGACGTCGCCATTGGCGGCCATCGCCTTCCAGATCGCCTGCGAGGCCTTGTAGTGCCGCTTTTCCGTGGTGCGGATGAAATCGTCGTTGGAGGCATCGAGCGCGACGGCCATGCGCTCGAAATCGGCCGAGTTGCGGTCTGCCAGCTCGCGCGCTGAAATACCTTCTCTCTTCGCCGTCTGCAGCATCTTGATGCCGTGCTCGTCGGTGCCGGTGAGAAAGAGCACGTCCTTACCGTCGAGCCGCTGGAAGCGGGCCAGCGCGTCGGTGGCAATCAACTCGTAGGCATGGCCGATATGCGGTTTGCCGTTCGGATAGGAAATAGCCGTCGTGACGTAGTATTTTTCGCGTGCCATGGATGAGCCGTCATGAATGTCTGAATGAAAGATGTCGCGGTGAGATATCGCATCGAAACGGCAATTGCCATCCGACGCCAATGTGGTGGCTTCGAAGTTCCTGCGATTGATTGGGATCAATACTCAGGGGCTTCAAAGCCACGCCAGCGGCCGTCACATTCGCATTGCAGAATTCAGGCGGTCGATCATGGTCAGGGCGTGCTGCTTTTTGTCGAGATTGTAGGTCTCGGTTTCAGATATAGCGTTCAAAGCCTCGTGCCAAGTATCCGACAGCGTTTTGGCCCGCGCGAGATCGCCGGCGAGCGCGGCCTGGCTGGCGCCGGCCGACAGCAGATCAAGCGCGCGGCGATTGAATATCTCGAACGGGATTGCCTGGTCGCGGCCGGCGACCGCCTCGGCAAGACGGTAGGCGCCTGCGACATCTATCTTCTTGGACATCACCAGGGCGTCGAGGGTGGCGGCGATTTCGAGCCCTCCATACTGCGTCAACAGGATCGCATTGCGCGCGCTGCCCCCTGCCCGCTCCGCCAGCGCCGCGCGCGCCCCAGGATCCTCCGGTGGCGGCGGCTCGATGCCTTCCAGAACCGTCATCAAGCTCTCGGCATCGAGCGGCGCCAACCGCACCATCTGGCAGCGCGACCGGATCGTCGGCAGCAGACTGCCCGGCGCATGGACGATGAGGATGAACAAGGTGCGCGCGGGTGGCTCTTCAAGATTCTTCAGCAAGGCATTGGCAGCATTGGTGTTCATGTCGTCGGCGGGATCGACGATAACCACCCGGTAGCTGCCGTCGTGCGAGGTCAGCGACAGAAAACGGCTGACCTTGCGGATTTCGTCGACCGTGACCACTGTCTTGAAGCTCTTGGTCTTGTCGTTCGCCGGGCGTGTAAGATGCAGCACCGAAGGATGCGCGCCGGTGGCGATCTGTCGAAACAGCGACGAAGCCGGATCTGGAACGGCAAGGCTTTCCGGCGCCTGCTCGAAGGCCGGGTGCTTCAACAGATGATGCGCCAGGTGAAAGGCCAGCGTCGCCTTGCCGATGCCAACCGGTCCGGCAAAGATCAGTGCGTGCGGCAGCTTTCCCGAGCGGTAAGCGGTGGCGAGCATGTTGGCCGCCTGCAGGTGACCGACAAGACGCGGCGTCTCGGATGGCTCGGGCACCCCGTCCAGCGTATCGTGCTGTTCGGGCGCGATGCGTTCGAAAATCATGCTGGCGCCGCCTGCCTTCTTTGCGCCGGCATCATCCTCTCGAGAGCCGCGAAGACCGCGGCGGTAACGACATCCTCCACCGCATCTAGGTCGGCTGAGGCATCGACGACAACGCAGCGTTCGGGTTCAGCTGAGGCGATCGCGAGAAACGCCTCGCGCCGGCGTTGGTGGATGGCCAATGTTTCTTTCTCGAAGCGGTCCGGTCCGTCACTGCTGCCCCGCCGGGCGGTAGCGCGCCTCAGGCCCTCGGCGGGGTCGATGTCGAAGATCAGTGTCATGTCCGGCACCATGCCGTTGATGGCGACCTTCTCCAATGCGTCCATGAATGCCGGGTCGAGGCCGCCGGTGACGCCCTGGTAGACGCGCGAGGAATCCATGAAACGATCGCAAAGCACGACCGAACCGCGCTCGACTGCCGGCCGGATGACCTGTTCGACATGGTCGGAACGCGCAGCGGCGAAAAGCAGCGCTTCCATCTTGGGGCCGAACGGCTCGGCTGCGCCTGAAAGCAGGACATGCCTGACCGCCTCCGCGCCCGGCGAGCCACCCGGCTCACGTGTCACCAGCACATCGTATTTCTTGGCGCGCATCTTCTTTGCCAGCCGCTCGATCTGCGTCGACTTGCCTGCTCCTTCGCCGCCTTCAAAAGTGATGAAAAATCCGCGCGCCAAAGCCTTTGTCCATACTTCGGGGACCGTATAGTCCCGGCGGGAAAAAAGGTCCACCGCGACGGTGCTAACGCAGCCAGCCGACGGCCAGTTCCTTGGCGGCATCGAGCGCGCGCTGCGGCAGCGAACCGACACCGATCGACTCGGCGGCAAACAGCGGCGTCTCCTGGCTCAGCGTATCGCCGATCCAGACGCGCAGCGTACCCACCGGCTGCCCCTCCTCCACCGGCGCTGCCACCGGTCCGTCATAGACGATCCTGGCGGTGAGCTTGTCGCGGTTGGTGATCGGCAGGAAGATCTGCACCGGTCCTTTTGCCTTTAATGCGACACCGGACTTGGCGCCGCCAAAGACCTGGGCTTCGCCAACCACTTCGTCCTTGGCGAATACTTCAGTCTTCTCGAAGGAGCGAACGCCCCAGTCGAGCAGCTTTCGCGCTTCCTCAGCACGCTCACGGTCGTTTGCCAGGCCGCTCATCGCCGCGATCACCCTTGTGCCGTTGTGGCTGACCGAGCCAACAATGCCGAACCCGGATTGCTCGCTGGCACCGACCGCGAGCCCGTCGGCGCCTATGTCCATGCCCAGTAGCGGATTGCGGTTCCTCTGGGAAATCTTGTTCCAGGTAAAATCCTTCTGGCCGTAATAGCGGTAGAGATCCGGGTAGTTGCGCCAGATATGCAGCGCCAGAAGCGCGAGTTCGCGAACGCTCGTTTGCTGCCCATCGGCCGGCAGACCGGTGGAATTGACGAAAGTCGATTTCTGCAAGCCGATCTGGCGGGCACGCTCGGTCATCTGCGCCGCGAAGTTTGCTTCGGACCCGGCCATCCCTTCAGCGATGACGATACAGCCGTCATTGGCCGCCTGCACGGTCACGCCCTGGATCAGGTCTTCCAGCCGGATCGTCGACTTGAGCTTGGCGAACATGGTCGATGTCCCCGAAGGAGCGCCGCCTTTGCGCCAGGCGTTCTCGCTCACCACGAAGGTATCATCGAGCGTCATGCGCCCTGATTTGATGGCGTCGAAAACCACTTCCATCGTCATCAGCTTGGCCAGCGAGGCCGGCGGGATCAACCTGTCGGCGTCCTTGGAAAACAGCACGGTTCCGGTTTCGGCATCGATCATGAAGGCCTGCGCGGCCTTGGTCTCGAAAAGCTGAGCTGAGGCCTGCGCAAGCGAGAGCAGCAGCAGGCCGAGCGCCATAAGCCCGGTGAAAGGGTGAAAAGATTTCATCAGGTTCGACCAGTGAGCCGGCGCTTTTGCAAGTTGGCAGAAGCTATCAGGCTTTTGCCTGGCGGATCAATCGCGCGCGAAAAAACCAGGCAGCCCCGAGCTCAGTTGCGTACAGCAAGCGCATCCGGCGCACCATGCGACCACGCTGCCTGCAGCATCTCGTCCAGGCTGCCACGACCATCGGCAAAGAGGTTGACCGAGTACCAGTCCTTGCCTTCAAGTTCCGAGCGCTGGATTTCGGTCTTGCCGAAGCTGGAAAGCTGGGCAGCCACACGCTCCGCTTCGGCGGCATTCTCGAACGAACCCGCCGCGACATAGTCCGTGGGCGACCCGGTTGGAGGAGCTTGCCGCTTCCACGATTGAAGAATTTCGGCGGGCGACATGCCGGCGCCATCCAGCCCGGCAAACGCGTTGGAGGCGCGTTGCACGCGCTCGTCCGCATAAGACAGCGACGCCACGGTGAACGGCGATTGCGCCGGCAGGTTGATCTCCGGGCGCTCCGGCACGATCGGGCCGAAATCGGGCAGTACAATGTCTCCCAAAGCAGATGCTTGCACTGCCATGACAGGCCCTGCATCGGATCCCTGCCCGGAATTCGTCAGCTGACCAGGGAACGGCACGGCAGCAGCGCTCACCGGCAGGCTTGGCGACGGCCCATTCATCGCGACCATGACGCCGCTGGGCAGACCGTCCGACGGATCCGGCGCCCTGTTGCCTGGACGATACGAAGCCACCAGATACTGCCCGTCATTGCCTTCGAGCGGCGCACGGCCGACATATTCAACCTTCACCTCGGCCGTACCGACATTGGCATAATCGAGCATTTCAGCAGCGCGCTTCGACACATCGATGATGCGTCCATCATGATAGGGCCCGCGGTCGTTGACGCGCACGATCACCGAGCTGCCGGTCTTCATGTTGGTGACCCGCGCATAGCTCGGCAGCGGCATGGTCGGATGCGCCGCCGTCAGATCTGCCATGTCGTAGACTTCGCCGTTGGCGGTCAACCGGCCGTGGAAGGCCTCACCGTACCAGGATGCGAGGCCAACCTTGGCGTAACGTTTGTCTTCCTTCGGATAATACCACTTGCCGCGCACCTGATAGGGCTTGCCGAGCTGGTCGCGTCCGCGAGACGTCTTGAACATGACGCGCGGGCTGGCTTTTACGCCGTATTCGGCTTCAGAAAAATATTCCTTGGAGCGAGGTTTCTTGTTGACCATCGCCTTTTGCTGCGGCCCGGCACATGCTGCAAGAAAGGCTGCCGACAAGGCAAACAGCGCGAAAGCGGAAGCGCGACGAAGACGCGGGCGCGCCGTGGTCTGCATATTTTGATTGTCCCCTATAGCATCGACGAAGGCACCGCAGCATGAACGTCAGCGATGCCAAAGCACCCACTCCAGAAACGCCGGCGACGCCCTACCCCAATCCTTTTTGTGCGCAGGAATTGTTTATCACCGTATTAACCGATTGTGGTCGGAACCGGGCGAGATTGTGGCACGGACCGCCTCGCTGATCGGCATGAAAATCATCGCTTATCGATCAGAAACGCCGTTCGTGGCGCACTTTGCCCCTGGCTTGGCGTGTCTGCGAGCGCAGATTCAGGGACCGAATATCACAAGTTCGGTGAACGTCAGATCTCCAGGTGCGGGTGGTCTGGGACCTTTGAAGTATTTCAGCCCCTTGTTGGGGCGGTACCATCCCACCAAGCCTGGAATCGGCTCCTTGGCGTCGACAAAGCAAACCAGGATTCCGCTTCGCAAGAGAAAGCGCCCCATCGCACCGGCGCAGCGGCTCAAATCCGCAAGCGAGCGGCAATAGATGACCTGATGGCACTGGATAACACCGTGCAACATTCGGCGCCGCATCAATACCAGGGGGAACGCTGCTCCAACGCAGATGCAGATCAACGACAGGCAGCCCAGCGCGGCGTGTTCCGAGAGTATGTATCTCTCACTCTCGGGCAGCATCGCCAATTCCGGAAGATCGGGACGCACTTCGACCACGCGACATGACCGCTGCGTCAAACTTAAAGCCGGCAAGAAGGTAAATTGTCCGCTGGAGAAGAGCCGAAAGCCTAGCGCCCGGTTGGCTTTCAATGTCGCTTGTGCCGGCGAAATGTTCGTGTAGGTCACGTCCTTCCGCTTGAGAACCGCCGCAACCAACATGGCGCCATAGGGACGGAAATCTGCATCGACTGACCAGCTTGAAAGATTGCAGCGGATTTCGTCGCCCTCTGGCCCCTGGTAGCGAGCATAAAGGGTGAGCACAACGCCGACGATCCGACCGGCATGCTCCAAAACAAAGCCATATCGTGGGAACTCGGCAACCGCAGGACGCTGCGACAAACGGGTCAGAGCGTGTATCCAGTAACTCCGGTTACGCGCCGGAAAGCCCCTGCACAGGCAATCAACCACTCCCTCCCAGTCGGTTTCGCGGATTGGTCTACAGCGAAGACCGGGCGGGAGAGCGCCAAGTACGGCCAAAATCAACTCCAGAATACGATTTACTTACATGTGCCTAATGCGCTCCACATATCAGCGCTCAACGATTAATAGTCCGTGCGGGTTTTAAAAACGATTTTCCACACTCAGCACAAACACAGCTCGCCATGACGCTGCTCACCGTCCTGGATCGCGCCGAAAGGTGCGGCCGCCACGGTTGACTTGGCGTTGAATGCGGCTTTACAGGAATGGAGCGCGAACCGGTCGGGGAACGTCCTGGTGCCAATCCGGTACCGACAGCTCGAACCCGCTCCTCTCGCGATATCCTAAGTGATTGAAAATCACCTTGGAGGGATGGCCGAGCGGTTTAAGGCACCGGTCTTGAAAACCGGCGTGGGTGCAAGCCCACCGTGGGTTCGAATCCCACTCCCTCCGCCATATCCGTCCAATTTCTTCAATCCTGCAGGCATGACGTCGAGTTTTCCGCTCGTCGGATTCTCGACTGCCTGGGTTTAACAGGCCGGTCCGCTTCGGGGAGAACCGCCGCTCTGCCTTATGCAGCGCACCACCTCTCGCGTCGCTGAAATGCGACAGGTGCTGATCGTGGCAACGATACCAAAGTACCGGTGATACTATTGCGTAATCAACAACCTGCCACAAAGCGAAGACTGTCACCCGCCGCGCAGCCGCGCTTCGTCGGGTTGATTTCTCCGCCCGAATATGGTGCTTCTCCCGCCCATGAATAAACTATTTTCTGCGGTCCTCGCATGGACGATAGTGGCTTGGCCGGCCAGCGCAATGGACAGCGCATTGCGCGCCGGCCTGCTGAAACTCGATCCGCAAACCCGGCTGGAGCAGCGATGCGACGCCGAAATTCTCGACCGGATTACCCGCGACGACCACAAATACAAAGCCGATCGTGTCGTCGCCTACGCTTTTGCGACGCCCGAAATGGGCGCCGATGCGATCAAGAGCCCGGGTGCTGCGTTTCGCAGCAAGGGACAGTGGTACCGGCTGAAATTCAAATGCGAAACAGCGCCGGACCATATGGAAGTCCTGCAGCTCCGCTACCGGATCGGTGATGAAATTCCGGAAAGCGACTGGCCCAAATACAATCTCTATAACTAGGCATTCGCGACCTGTGGCCGCATTTTGCCGGTGTTCGGGCCGATCGTCGCAAACTCTGTATATTGCCGCAATAACGGGCGGTTTGCCGACCTTGTTCCAACCAGTCCCTTGACGCGCGGGAACCATACACGTTAGGCCCTCCAGGCATTCGACGCGAACGGTCGGCCAACCAGCAAGGGACTTCCAGTCGATGGAAATTTTCACTGCCGCGGGCTTCTCTGCCCTGCTCCAGGTCATCGCCATCGACCTCGTGCTTGCAGGCGATAACGCCATCGTCATCGGCTTGGCCGCGGCGGGCTTGCCGGTCGAGCAGCGCAAGAGAGCGATTCTCATCGGCGTGGTGGCGGCGACGGTGCTGCGTATCGGTTTTGCTGCGATCACCGTCACCCTGTTACAGATTGTCGGTCTGCTGCTGGCCGGCGGCATCTTGCTGCTGTGGGTGTGCTGGAAGATGTATCGCGAGCTGCGCACGTCGTATGCCGACGAGGTGGAGGCGACCGAAGCGCTGTCCAATTCCGATATCAACAGCGATGATATGGTGGCCGGCAAGGCGCGCAAGAAGACCTTGGGTCAGGCGGCATTGCAGATCGTCATCGCCGACGTGTCGATGTCGCTCGACAACGTACTGGCGGTCGCCGGCGCGGCGCGCGATCACTTCCAGGTGCTGGTGATAGGCCTCGTCCTGTCGATCGCGCTGATGGGCCTTGCCGCGAGCTTCATCGCCAAGCTGCTGCACCGCCATCGCTGGATCGCCTATATCGGCCTTTTGATCATCTTCTATGTCGCACTCGATATGATCTACCGGGGCGCGGTGGAAGTCTTGCCGCATGTCAGCAGTGCGGTGAGCTGACACGCCGACTCGAATTCTCATCGGTCGGCCTTTCAGCTTCGGCGAGCCTTCGGCGACGCTGGCGGTTGCGTTTCGCCGCAGCCGCTGCCCATACCAATGCCGCGACAAGTGTGATACTGCGCCGCCACTCCTGAAAATCCGGAAAAGCTTAGATGTCCGCCCCTCGCGTCAGTTTCGTCAGCCTTGGATGCCCGAAAGCCCTTGTGGATTCGGAGCGCATTATCACCCGCCTGCGCGCCGAAGGCTACGAGATCGCCCGCAAGCACGACGGCGCCGACCTGGTCGTCGTCAACACCTGTGGCTTCCTCGATTCGGCTCGCGATGAATCGCTCAACGCCATCGGCTCCGCACTTTCGGAGAATGGCAAAGTTATCGTCACCGGCTGCCTCGGCGCCGAGCCGGACGTCATCCGTGAAAGACATCCGAACGTCCTCGCCATCACCGGACCACAAGCTTATGAAAGCGTGATGGCGGCGGTGCATGAGGCTGCCCCCCCGAGCCATGATCCCCACATCGACCTTTTGCCGCCGCAAGGGGTCAAGCTCACGCCGCGCCACTATGCGTATCTCAAGATTTCGGAAGGCTGCAACAACCGCTGCACCTTCTGCATCATCCCGGCGCTGCGTGGCGACCTCGTATCGCGGCCGGCGGCCGACGTGTTGCGCGAAGCCGAGAAGCTGGCCAAGGCCGGGGTCAAGGAGATCCTCGTCATCTCGCAGGATACCAGCGCCTACGGCATCGATATCAAATACCAGACCAGCATGTTCGGCGATCGCGAAGTGCGGGCGAAATTCCTCGATCTATCGGAAGAACTGGGCAAGCTCGGTGTCTGGGTGCGCATGCACTATGTCTATCCCTACCCGCATGTCGCAGACGTCATCCCACTGATGGCCGAAGGCAAGATCGTTCCCTATCTCGACATTCCGTTCCAGCACGCCTCGCCGCAGGTGCTGAAGAACATGCGCCGGCCCGCTCATGGCGAAAAGACGCTCGAGCGTATTCGCGGCTGGCGCGACATCTGCCCGGACCTTGCCATCCGCTCCACCTTCATCGTCGGCTTCCCCGGCGAGACGGATGACGATTTCGAGATGCTGCTCGACTGGCTGGACGAGGCCAAGATCGACCGCGCCGGCTGTTTCAAATACGAGCCGGTCAGAGGCGCCCGCTCCAACGAGCTCGGCCTCGAGCAAGTGCCGCAGGAGATCAAGGAAGCCCGCTGGCACCGCTTCATGCAGCGCCAGCAGAAGATTTCGGCAACGCAGCTCACCAAGAAAATTGGCAAGCGACTGCCGGTCCTGATCGACGAGGCGCATGGCAATTCGGCCAAGGGCCGGACCAAATACGACGCGCCCGAAATCGACGGTTCGGTCCATATCCAGTCGCGGCGGCCACTGCGCCCGGGCGACATCGTCACGGTCAAGGTCGAGCGCGCCGACGCTTACGACCTTTGCGGCTCAGCAGTCTGATATTCCGTCCAAAATGAAAAGGGCGCCGCGTGGCGCCCTTTCGTTCGATATGTTTCCGACCGCCTACTGCGGCAGCTTGTCGTCGACGCCCTTCACGTAGAAATTCATGCCGAGCAACGTGGCGTCGTCGGCGACCTCGCCCTCCTTCAGCCAAGGTGTGCCGTCCTGCTTGGCGATCGGCCCGGTGAAGGGGTTCCAGCCGTCGGCGATCCTCTTGGTGGTGGCTTCGGCCATCGCCTTGACGTCGTCGGGCATGTTGGTGAACGGCGCCAGCTTGACGGCGCCGTCCTTAATGCCGAGCCAGACATTGTCGGGCTTCCAGGTGCCGTCGAGCGCCGCCTGGACGCGGCTGATGTAGTAGGGACCCCACTCGTCGGTCAGCGAGGTCAGCTGCGCGTGCGGCGCGAACTTGATCATGTCGGAGGACTGCCCGAAGCCGTGCAGCTTGCGCTCCTCCGCCACCTGCAAGGCAGCGGTCGAGTCGGTGTGCTGGACGATGATATCGGCGCCCTGGTCGAACAATGCCTTGGCAGCATCGGCCTCCTTGCCCGGATCGAACCAGGAGTTCACCCACACGATCTTCGCCTTGAAGTTCGGGTTGATCGACTGTGCGCCGAGCATAAAGGAATTTATGCCCATCACCACTTCCGGGATCGGGAAGGAAACGATGTAGCCGGCGACGCCCGACTTCGATTGCTTGGCGGCGATCTGGCCAAGCACGTAGCGGCCTTCATAGAAACGCGCATTGTAGATGCCGAGATTTTCGGCCGTCTTGTAGCCGGTGGCGTGCTCGAACATCACCTTGGGGAATTTCTTGGCGATCTTCACTTCCGGGTCCATGAAGCCGAAGGACGTGCCGAAAATGATCTTGCATCCCTCGCGCGCCAGGCGCTCGAAGGCGCGGTCGGCATCGGGGCCTTCGGAGACGTTTTCGAGATAGGCGGTCTCGACCTTGTCGCCGAGTGCCTTTTCCACCTCGAGGCGGCCTTGGTCGTGCTGGTAGGAGTAGCCGAAATCGCCGATCGGGCCGGTGTAGACCCAGCACGCCTTCAGCTTGTCCGCCGCCCCGGCTGAGGCCGCCAGCGACAATGCGGCCGTCGTCGCCATCAGGGCAATAAGCAGTTTTTTCATTGTGTTACCTCTCTGAGTTAAGCCTTGGAGCTTCCGTCTTTTTGTTGTCAACGATCCGGAACGAATGGCTGGCCCAAGGAGGCCGGCGTGTTCATCATCGTCAAACGCTTGTTGCGCGAGATTAGAACGAGAACCACGACGGTTGCCAGATAGGGCAGCGAAGAAAGCAGTTGCGAGGGAAACGATTTTAAGAACGCAATTAACTTGTAGAGCAACCAGGGCGCGTCGACGAAGTCCTGCAGATTTATGGCTTGGACGTGAAGCTGGCCAACCCAGATCGCGCCGAAAATATAGGCGCCGGCCAGCACCCGCCATGGCCGCCAGGAGGCGAAGACGACCAGAGCCAGCGCGATCCAGCCGCGGCCGGCGGTCATGTTCTCCACCCATTGCGGTGTGTAGACCAGCGATAGGTGACCGCCGGCGAGGCCGGCACAAGCGCCGCCGAAAATCACTGAGAGATAGCGGTAGCGGATGACGTGGATGCCAAGCGCATGGGCGGAGGCATGGCTGTCGCCGATCGAGCGCAGCGTGAGCCCGGTGCGGGTCTTGAACAGGAACCACATGACGGCGGCGGTCAGCGCGATCGAGATGTAGAAGATTGGATCCTGGCCGAACAGCAGCCTGCCAACGACCGGGATTGCGGTCAGGCCGGGAATATCGAGGTTTGGCAGCCTTTCGCCGGGCTGGCCGACAAAATTCGTTCCCATCATGCCGGAAAGGCCGAGGCCGAGCAGTGTCAGCGACAGGCCGGTGGCCACCTGATTGGTGGCCAGCGACAGCGTCATGACGGCGAACAGCAGTGAGAACACTGCCCCCATGGTGACTGCCGCCAACAGCCCTATCCAAGGCGAGCCGGTGAGATAGCCGGCGCCGAAACCGCCGACGGCACCCATGATCATCATTCCTTCGACGCCGAGATTGAGCACACCCGAACGTTCGACCACCAGTTCGCCGATCGCCGCGATCAGCAGCGGCGTCGCCGCCGTCGCGATGGTCAAGAGGATGTTGACGGTGATGTCCATCAGCGGGCTTCCTCCAGCTTCGGCCCCGCCTCGAGCTTCGGCGCGGAAAAGCCGGTCAGGCGAATGCGGTAATGGATGAGCGTGTCGCAGCCGAGCACGAAGAACAAAAGCATGCCCTGGAACACGCGCGCCACCTTGTCGGAGATGCCGAGCGCGCTTTGCACTGCCTCGCCGCCCAGATAGGTCAGCGCCAGTACAAGGCCTGCGGCGACGATGCCGAGCGGATTGAGCCGGCCGAGAAATGCCACGATGATAGCGGTAAATCCGTAGCCGGGCGAGATCACCGGCTGCAATTGTCCGATGGCTCCCGAGACCTCCGAAATCCCTGCAAGTCCGGCCAGTGCGCCCGACAGCAGGAAGGCAAAGAAGACCATGCGGTTAAGGCCAAACCCGGCGAAGCGCCCTGCCCTCGGACTTGAGCCGAGCACGCGGACCTCGAAGCCTTTCAGCATACGGCTCATCAGGATCCAGATCAGTATCGCCGCGATCAGCGCGAAGACAAATCCCCAGTTTGCCCGGCCGGATTCCGGGAGGAGTTCCGGCAGTATGGCCGAGTCGTTGAACTGGATGGTCTGCGGGAAACCGTGGCCCTGCGGATCGCGCCACGGCCCGCGTACGAGCCAATCGAGGAAGAGCTGGGCGACATAGACCAGCATCAGGCTGGTCAGGATCTCGTTGGTGTTGAAGCGCGTCTTCAGCAGTGCCGGGATTGCAGCATAGGCGGCCCCACCGACCATGCCGAGCAGAAGCGTCAGCGGCAGCACCAATGGGCCTTCGAACTGCGGAAACAGCACGGGGATGATCGAGCCGACAATGCCGCCCAGGATGAACTGGCCTTCGGCGCCGATGTTCCAGATGTTGGCCTTGTAGCAGACCGACAGTCCGACCGCGATCAGGATCAGGGGGGCGGCCTTGATCGCCAGCTCATGCAGCTGCCAGACCTGGCTGATCGGTTCGATGAAGTAGATGCGGAACGCAGTCAACGGGTTGACGCCGAGCAGCGCGAACATGATGGCACCGGCAATGATCGTCAAAACGAAAGCGATGAAAGGCGAGAGTGCCGAAAACAGCATCGAGCGCTGCGGGCGTTTTACAAGTTCGAGGCGCATCAGGCCGTCTCCAGCGTATGTTCGGCATGACCGGGTTCGGCGCCGCCCATCAGCAGCCCGATTTTCTCGAATGTCGCTTCAGCTATCGGCAGCGGCTTCGACAGTTCGCCATTGTGCATGACCGTGATCGCATCGGAAATCTCGAACAGCTCGTCGAGGTCTTGGCTGATCACCAGCACCGCCGAGCCGCTGCGCGCCAGTTCGATCAGTGCCTGGCGGATGTGGGCCGCCGCACCCGCGTCGACCCCCCAGGTCGGCTGATTGACCACCAAGACGCTAGGCCGGCGGTCGAGTTCGCGGCCAACGATGAATTTCTGCAGATTGCCGCCCGAAAGAGCCGCAGCCTCCGGATCCGGCGCGCTCTTGCGCACGTCCATTGCCTTTATGATGCGCTGGGCAGCGGTATGGATCGCATCGCCCTTGACCATTCCACCGGCGCCGACAAACATCTTGCCATCGGTGGCGTGGCGCGACAGAAGCAGGTTCTCCGAAAGCTTCATGCGCGGTGCTGCGCCATGGCCGAGCCGCTCTTCCGGGACGAAGGCAGCGCCCATCAGACGCCTGCCGGTGATGGTGAGGCCGCCGGCATCCTTGCCGCGGATGCGGACCGAGCCGGCATCCTGCTGCAGCACCTCGCCGGAAACGGATTCGAAGAATTCGCCCTGGCCGTTGCCGGCCACACCGGCAATGCCGATCACCTCGCCGGCGCGGACCTCGAGATTGATGTTCCTGAGCGGGATTGAGAACGGGGTCGCCGGCTTGCGGGTGAGTTCGCGGATTTGAAGCAGCACCGGCGCGGTCTCGATACCCTCGGCCGGCGCCCGCACCACGGCCAGCACCTCGTTGCCGACCATCATCCGCGCCAACGAAGACGCGGTTTCCTGGCGCGGATTGCAATGGCCGACCACCTTGCCGTGACGCAGAACGGTGGCGCGGTCGCAGATCCGTTTGACCTCTTCCAGCCGGTGCGAAATGTAGAGGATGGACTTTCCTTCCGAACGCAGCCGTTCGAGCGTCTCGAACAACTTATCGGCCTCCTGCGGCGTCAGCACCGAAGTTGGTTCGTCGAGGATGATAAGTTGCGGCGTCTGCAGCAGGCAGCGGATGATTTCGATACGCTGACGCTCGCCGACCGACAGATCACCGACCAGCGATAGCGGATCGAGAGGCAGGCCGTAACTGTAGGAGAGCGCCCTCGCCTTGGCCGCGATCGTGCTGATCGGCGAGCCGTCATCCAGCGACAGCGCGATGTTCTCAGCCGCCGTCAGCGCTTCGAACAGGGAAAAATGCTGGAAAACCATGCCGATGCCGAGCTTTTTTGCGGTGCCGGGGCTGGTGATCCTGACCGCCTGGCCATTCCAGAAAATCTCGCCGGAATTCGGTTCCAGCGATCCAAACAGCATTTTCACCAGGGTCGACTTGCCGGCGCCGTTTTCGCCAAGCAACGCATGGATCTCGCCCTTGGCGATGTTGAGATCGACATGGTCGCACGCCGTCAACGTGCCGAATATCTTTGTGAGGCCGCGAACCTCAAGCAGGTTTGCGCCGTCCTGATCTGCACTCACGGTGCCTCCATCTGGTTTGCCAGACATGTTCTGTGTTCCCGCAAGCATCGTATGCGCGGGCTGCTCTCTACGGTAAGCGCCTCACGACTTGAAAGAGCTTCAAGAATTTCAGCGGAAACTCAAGCGGTAAAGAGCAGTTCGCAAGAACGGCGGCGTCGGCGGCCCGAAACTGCCGCGCCTAAGGGATAAGTATTGTTGTCCCGGTGGTCCGGCGCCCTTCGAGATCGGAATGCGCCTTGCCGGCCTCGCTGAGCGCGTAACGCTGGTTTATCTTGATCTTGACGGCGCCGCTGAGCACCACGTCGAACAAGGCGGCGGCGGAAACCTCGAGGTCTTCGCGCCTGGCATTATAGACGAACAGCGTCGGCCGCGTTGCGAACAGCGAGCCCTTCTGCGCCAGCAACGAGATGCTGAAGGGCGGGATCGGCCCAGACGATTGACCGAAGCTGACGAAAGTGCCGAGCGGCCGCAGGCAATCGAGCGAGGCTGGAAATGTGTCGTTGCCGACTGAATCGTAGACAACGTCGCATTTCTTGCCACCGGTGATAGCGGCAACGCCGGCCACGAAATCCTGTTCGCGATAGTTGATCACGTGGTCGAAGCCATGCGCCTTGGCGAGCTCGATCTTGTCGGTGGAACTCGCCGTGCCGATCACTGTCGCGCCGAGATGCTTGGCCCATTGGCCGAGGATCAGCCCGACACCGCCGGCCGCCGCATGAAACAGGATCGTGTCGCCGGCTTTCACCTTGAATGTACGGCGCAACAGATATTCGGCGGTCATGCCCTTTAGCATCATGGCTGCGGCCTGTTCGTCGCTGATGCCGTCCGGCACCTTCACCACGCGGTCGGCGGCGATCACGCGCTGCCCGGCATAGGCGCCGGTCGTCACGGCGTAGGCGATGCGATCGCCGGGTTTGAGCCAGTCGACATCCGAGCCGACATCCAAGACCACGCCGGCCGCCTCGCCGCCAGGGATCAGCGGAAATCCGCCCTGCGGCGGATAAAGGCCAGAGCGATAATAGACGTCGATGAAATTGAGACCGATCGCGGTATGCTTGACCAGGATCTGTCCAGAGCCCGGCTGCCCGGGATCGGCATCCTCATAGGTCAGGACCTCCGGGCCGCCATGGGCATGGATGCGGATCGCTTTGGACATTTTCTGGCTCTCTTGGGATCAGGCTTTCTTATCCGGCTTGGCGCCGAGATTTGGGAAGAACTGCATGATAGCGCCGATGCAGGCGAGGTAAAGCCCGGTGAACGTAATCCCGAACTTGATGAAATCGCTGACCTGCTCGCCCAGCACGCCGATCTGGTCGTAGAAGGAGGCAAGTGCGGCCTGCGCCAGCGCCAGCGCGCCGAAAGCGCACCAAAGCAGCGTCATGCCGAGATTGATTGGCCGCAGCCGCTTCACCCGCACCGGATGGATGAAATTGATCGGCACGAAGGTGAGAATGCCGGCCACCACGACCACGGCGAAAGAAACCCATTGTCCGGGCTCGATGACGAACAGCGTGAACACCACCATGTTCCAGACGACCGGAAAGCCCTTGAAGAAATTCTCCTTCGTCTTCATGCCGGTATCGGCATAGTAGATTGCGCTCGACACCACGATGATCGCCGCCGACAGGAACGACAGGCGCTCGCCCATGAAACCGCGCTGATAGAGCGCGAAGGCCGGAATTAGCACGTAGGTCACGTAATCGATGATGTTGTCGAGCAGTTCGCCCGACCAAGTCGGCAGGATTTCCTTGACATCGAGCTTCCTGGCGATCGGCCCGTCGATGCCGTCGACGAAAAGCGCCAGCCCCAGCCACCAGAACATCGCCGTCCAGCGCTGCTCGCTTGCTGCCACTAGCGACAGAAACGCCAGGAATGAGCCCGACGCGGTCAAGAGATGGACCGAGAACGCCCGCGCCTGAGGCCATGTGACTTTCTTCTTCGGCCGCGGAATCCGGTCGGCGATTTTCCTGGCCGTCGTCTTCTTGCTCACGGGCCCCGCCAGTCCAGCTTGCAGATTTCGGCCGAACGGCCAGCAAAGTTCCAGTTGCGGCCAAAGGCCCGCATTTTGCTCTTGTCGGATTTGGCGACGATGATTTCCGGCGCAATCCAGTATTCCGAATTGCTGATGACCGTATCCTTGTCGCGATCCTTGCCGGTGATTGGCGTCACCGCACCGTCGATGATCTTCGGTATCTGAAAGATGCGTGTTTTCTCACGCGTCTCGTAGGTGATCGGCACCTGCTCGGCACCGAGGAACTGTCCGACCAGGATGGAGAGCAGCGATGTGGTTCCACCGGCCTTGCCGGTGAATATCTTCGTCAGTCCCTTCACAGCGTAAACCGAGGCGCGCTTGTCGATGAACAGGCCCGCCGTCCAGTTGCCGCGGCTCATATAACCGGGGATTTCCATGACCAGCCCAAGATTGAGGCCGGACAGGTCGACCTCGCCGAAATGGCCGGCATCGATCTGGAACCCCGCCCAGGTTTGGCAATAGCCTTCCGTAGGCGGATGATTGCCGAGCGACAGAACGCAAGGGCAAAAAACCGTGCAATTGCAGGAAAGGATGAGCTCTCCCTTCATTGCCCAGTTTTGATCTGTCATCGAATTCTCCCCCCTCATGCCGAGACTACTAGTAGCGCGGCTGCCCAGACAAGCAGTATCGCACCGCCCAACCGCGTCGGCAGATTGCCTGCCGTCTGTTTTTCGACCAGGCTGAACAAGCCGATCAGCGCCATCCAGAACACGTTCATCACACCGACGGCAAACATTACCAGCATCAGCGCCCAGCAGCATCCAAGGCACCACAGGCCCTGCTCCATACCGAGCCGGAAAATGCGAATGGGCCTGGCGCTCCAGTTGGCGAACAGGACCGAGAACGGATTTCTGCACTTCTCCAGACAGGCTTCCTTCAGCCAGCTGAACTGATAGAGACCAGCGATCGACAGCGCGGCTGCTCCGGCAATTCCAAGCAGCGGATCGAGCATCTGCCCGGATGACACGAATGCATGGACTGCGAGCGTCAGGGCAGCGAATATTGCCGAAGCGGCAAGCCAGACGCTCAAATATCCAGCGACAAGGATCAACGGATGGGCAACGGGTTCCCCCTTGATCCTGGCGGTATCTGCGATCTCGCAATAGGTGCGGATCATCGGCGCCGCGGAGGGCAGCATGGTCGCGATGGCCATCAACAGCCACATCGCGGTGAGTGCCCCGCCTTGCGCGCCTACGCTTGCGCGAAGGGGCGCCGGCGCAAGGCAAAGGGCGAAGAAACGCGCAAGGAAATCCGGCAGCGGCAGTTGCGGCAGGTTCCCCAGCATCGTGTCGCCGGGTGCATCGGTGCCCGGGAGCCGGCTTACGGCACCACGAACTGCCATTGCGCCGAGAAGGAGCCAGGCAAGGGCGATGCCCATGCCGGCAACGACGCTCACCGTCAGTCGAGGGCTGCGCGCAACGCTCGCCATCGCGCGGCCGGTGCCGTCGAGGTGGCTGAAATCGTCTTGTTGGCCGGTCATGGCAACCGAATGGGCCGAATCGCCGCGTTGATCAAGCCGCATCACCTGACCTATATGGACCAGCAGGTCGGACGGGCCTCACCTCGCAATCCGGAAGCCGAATTTGAACCATCGGGAAACAGCACGCATACTGGTCGCCGGCAGCGGCCCTGCGGGGCTGATCGCGGCGCTTGGCTTTGCCGAGGCGGGCTTTCCCGTGACGCTCGTCGGACCCGATGCAGCCGGCCCCGACGGCCGGACGACAGCCTTGATGAACCCTGCCCTGAAGATGTTCGAACGCCTAGGGATCTTGGACGGAATCAGGCCGCATGCAGCGCCGCTCAAGGTGATGCGTATCGTTGACGCAACCAACCGGCTGATCCGCAGCCCGACAGTGACCTTTCGCGCCAGCGAGATCAACGAAGAGCAATTCGGGCTGAACTTGCCCAACAGCGTTCTCAACCGCACGCTAGCCGAGACTGTCGCGCATTCGGGCATCGAATGGCGAAAGTCGATGGTGGAGGCATGGCGCCTCGATGCCGACCATGCCCATGCCGTTCTCGCCGACGGCAGCGAGGTTGAGGCATCGTTGGCAGTTGCCGCCGATGGCCGTCAGTCGCCGGCCCGCGAGGCAGCCGGCATCCGGACCTCGATCCGATCCTATCCGCAGGCGGCGTTGGTGCTCAATTTCGGTCACCGCAGCGACCATGCCTTCACCTCGACCGAATTCCACACCGAGACCGGTCCGTTCACACAGGTTCCCCTGCCCGGCAACCGGTCCAGCCTTGTCTGGGTGCTCGAACCCGATATCGCCAAGGACCTTGCAGCACTCGACGACGCCGAGCTTTCGACGCGGGTCGAACAGCGAATGCAATCGATGTTGGGCCGCGTGTCGGTTGAGCCCGGCCGGCAGATCTACCCACTTTCAGCGGTGAGCCCGTGGCGGTTTGCGCATCGCCGCGTGGCACTTGTCGGTGAAGCCGCCCACGTGTTTCCCCCAATCGGCGCGCAAGGCCTCAATCTCGGCATCCGGGACATCGACGACCTGATTGGTGCCGCAAGCAGAAACCGCTCGGACCCAGGCGCCGCCAAGGCGCTTGCAGCCTATGATTTCAAGCGGCGGCCGGACATTCTGGCGCGCAGCAGCGCGGTCAACCTGCTCAACATGTCGTTGCTTTCCGACATGCTGCCGGCTCAGATGGTGCGCAGCGCTGGCCTTGGCGCGCTTGAGGGGTTTGCGCCGTTACGGGCGTTTTTCATGCGCGAGGGTCTTCGACCCGGCAGCGGTTTTGCGGCGTTTTTTGGCGGATTGCGAAAACCGGCTGAGCGATAGCGATCTTGGCCACCGCCCTTGATCCGCATCTCGCGATGCTCAACCCGGCAACAAGGGGATCGGGATTGAATTGACGCGGCGTCTGCGCCAAATAATGACGATGTCGACCTTAAGGTCTGGGCCAATCTTTGCCGGACCGGTGCGTAAGAATCTAAAGTCCTGGAGCGTTCCTTGCGTGTTCCAGGATACGTGGCGTTCAAGAAGTTCAAGTGGTGAGTGCGATGAAGACAGCCAAATTCTCGATCGGACAGGTGGTTCGGCACCGGCTGTTTCCGTTCCGCGGCGTCATTTTCGACGTCGATCCGCAATTCGCCAATACTGACGAATGGTACGAGGCGATCCCCGCTGACGTGCGGCCGCGCAAGGACCAGCCTTTCTATCATCTGCTCGCCGAGAATTCCGAAACGGAATACATCGCCTATGTGTCCGAGCAGAATTTACTCGAGGACCGGTCGGGCGAACCGGTCCGGCATCCGCAGATTGGTGAAATGTTCGACAAGAAGCCGGACGGGCGCTACGAGCCGAAGCACCAATTGAGACATTGACTTAGTCGGAATCTGGCTGGACTGGGACAGGCTTGAGACATGGCCGGACCCGACAAACAGCCGGTCCAAACGAAAAAAGCGGGGCATGAACCCCGCTTTTTTATTCGTCCGAAACCCCCCGATCAGTTGGCGGCCTTCGCCTTTTCCTGCTCTTCCTTGAGCTTCTTGGCAAAGTCCTGATTGTTCTTGGCGACGAACTCCTGGAGCTTCTTCTGTCGGTCCTCGATGTCCGACTGCTGCAGCGGCGGGCCGTCGAAGGCGCCGCTGAAGCCGGTCAGCGCGATCTTGATCGGGTTCGGCTGGTTCTGGAAATTGACCGAGGTCAGCGTCAGGTTCGAACCTTTCTTGAAGGACGCGACGAGCTGATCGGTCAGCGGCACTTCCGCCACGCAGCGGTCCGGAAAACAGATCACATAGTCGAGCTTCTGCGCCTTGCCGCCGTCGATCTGGAGGCCGATGCCGGGAGGAACGAGACGGCCGGTCGGAACCGTCACCTGGAACACCTTGCGGTTCACCTTGCCCTTCAATTCGATCAGGCTGACGCCGGTGATGAGCTGGCCGTTGCCGGCGGTGGTGATGTTCTGGACATTGCAGATGTCGACGTCTTCCTGCTTGGTGCAGGCCTTGAACCAGCCTTGCGGAATCTGCTGTTGCTGCTGCGCGGAAGCAGCGGGAATCCCGGCGCCCAGAATGCCGACCACGCCAGCGGCCATGACCGACAGGCGGTACGCGTTGCTGTTCAGGCTCGTCATGTCGTGCATTCCTCTCAAATGATCCCGGAACCGGCTTTTTTCATGCCGTGTGGTCCAGCTACCTGTTGCCGAAATGAGGCAACAGAATGACTTCGGACGGCGTGTTACACTGCAAGCGGTGCCGAATCCAGCCCGGGTCTCGCGAATCTTGGCCGAGGGATAGGCTCAAGGGGTTGGCCGGTGCACGACCGGCTCATGTATGCTGCGCATCGAATCGGGAAGGAGACGGTCATGGGCCGCGTTGTCGTTTGGCTGATCGCCGCAATCTTGTTTGTCGGCCTTTCCCTGCAGCCGGCCCTGTCGGAACCGGTGCACGCGCTTGCCATGCAGGGCGAGCCGGCGCTGCCGGCCGACTATGATCATTTCAACTACGTCAATCCCGACGCGCCGAAAGGCGGCAGCATTACCTTTTGCGTCGTCGGCAGCTTCGACAATCTCAATCCGTTCATCCTGAGAAGCCTGCGCACCACCGCGCGCGGCATGATGGATCAAGCCTTTGGCAATCTTGTCTTCGAGCCGTTGATGCAGCGCAACTACGACGAGGCCTTCAGTCTCTACGGCCTGCTCGCCGATACCGCCGACATGGATCCCGAGCGCAAGAGCATCGAATTCCACCTCGATCCCAACGCCAAATGGTCGGACGGCGAGCCGGTGACGCCGGAAGACGTGTTGTTTACCTATGACGTCTTCACCGAGAAGGGCCGCCCACCTTACAGCCAGCGAATGAAAGCGATTGCCAAGCTCGAAAAGACCGGCGACCGCAGTGTGCGCTTCACCTTCAACGACAAGGCCGACCGCGAATTTCCTTTGATCATTGCGCTGACGCCGATCATCCCGAAACACGCCTTCAACAAGGACACCTTCGACAGGACGACGCTAAAGCCGGTGATCGGCAGCGGGCCTTACACGGTGGCGCAAGTCGTGCCCGGTCAGCGCATCGTGTTCAAGCGCAATCCGGACTATTGGGGCAAGGACGTGCCGTCCAAGCGCGGCTTCGACAATTACGACCAGATCACCATCGAATATTTCCTCAACGCCAACGCCAAGCAGGAAGCGTTCAAGAAAGGCATCTGCGCCATCGACGACGACAGCGACCCGGTCAAACGCGAGCGCGATCTCGATTTTCCGGCCTTCCACAGGGGCGAGGTCATCGCCGAAACTTTCGATACCGGCATTCCGCCGGTGGTCAACGGTTTCCTGTTCAACACGCGGCTGCCGAAATTTTCCAATCCGGTCGTGCGGCGCGCGCTCGGCATGCTCTACGATTTCGAATGGGCCAACAAGAATCTGTTCGGCGGCAAATACACGCGCACGATGAGCTTTTGGCAGAATTCCGAGCTGTCCGCGCTCGGCCACCCGGCCAGCGAAAAGGAAAAGGCCCTGCTGGCCCCCTACCCCGGCCGCGTGCCCGCAGATGTCATGGACGGCACCTACAGGCCGCCCGTTACCGACGGCTCCGGCCAGGACCGCAAGGTGCTGAAGGCGGCATTCGAGCTGCTGAAGAGCGCGGGCTATGCGGTGCGGGACGGCGCGATGCTCGATGCCGAGGGAAAGCCGTTCGGTTTCGAGATCCTGACCGCCTCGCAGGACGAAGAGCGACTTGCCGCTATCTATCAGCGCACCCTTGAGAAGCTCGGCATCGATGTCGGCATCCGCAGCCTCGACGGTGATCAGATCCAGTCGCGCAAGCAGCGTTTCGATTTCGAGGTGCTGGTCGGCTCGACCGGTTTCAACAACTCGCTGTCGCCCGGTATCGAGCAAACCGGGCGCTGGGGATCCGCTGCCGCCAAGGCCGAAGGATCGTTCAACCTCGCCGGCGTCGCCGATCCGGCGGTGGATGCGGCGATCGAGGCGATGCTGAGAGCTCGTTCGAAGGAGGACTCCGTCGCCGCCGTCCGCGTTCTCGACCGGCTGCTGATCTCCGGCAACTACATGGTGCCGACGCAGCACAACAACCAGCAATGGCTCGCTTATTGGAACTATCTGGAACATCCGCAAAAGACGCCCATATACGGTTATCAGTTGCCGACCTGGTGGCGCAAACCGAAGTGACCTCTTCACAACAGGAGATCAAGATGAACGACGAGAACTCGATTACCGTCGATGTGGTCTCCGACGTCGTGTGCCCCTGGTGCTTTATCGGCCAGAAACGGCTCGACAAGGCGATTGCCGCCGTCGATATCGACGTTCACATACGCTGGCGGCCCTTCCAACTCGACCCAACAATCCCGCCCGAAGGCAAGAACCGCCGCGACTATATGGTGGCGAAATTCGGCAGCGAGCAACGCATCCGCGAAATCCATGCCCGGATCGAACCGCTGGGCGAGGCTGAAGGCATCTCCTTCGCCTTCGACGCCATCAAGGTCGCGCCCAATACGCTGGATGCGCACCGTCTCATTCGCTGGGCCGGGACGGCCGGCGAGGCCATTCAGAACCGGCTGGTGCGTCGGCTGTTCCAGCTGAATTTCGAGGAAGGCGCCAATCTCGGCGATCATGCCGTGCTGATCGAAGCCGCCCGCGAGGCCGGCATGGATGCGTCCGTGGTCGAAACGCTTCTGCCGACCGACGCCGATGTAGAGGCGGTGCGCACCGAAATCGCCACCGCTTCGCGCATGGGCATATCGGGTGTGCCGTGCTTTCTGCTTGAAGGCAAATATGCGGTGATGGGCGCCCAGGACGCCGATACGCTCGCCGATGCACTCCGCCAGGTCGCCGCGGCCAAGGCACGCGGCGAACTGGAAACGGCGAACTGAGTCGGACTATTTCACCGTCACCTTGGCCTTGCTGACGAAAAAGCCATGGCCATGCTTGCCGGTGCAGGTCAATCCCTTGGTGGATGACTGGCAGGAAAACGGGCCCTTACTCCAGCTGGCGCCGTACGCCAGGTTGGCGACGTCGCCGCAGCAGCCTTGCTCGCCCGGATTCTTGATCAGCGTCGCCTGGCCTTTCGGGCCGAGGATGACGGTGACGTAGCTGGGCTCGACGCGCGAACAGCTCAACTCCGGTCCGCCATCCTGCGGCTCGTAGGTGCTGGTGCCGCCGTTCGGCGTGTAGATGCAGCCAATATTGCCGGACGGCGTGTTGAACTCGATCTGTCCCTCGGCGTTTGCGGGAACGGTCTGGCTGCCGGCATATGTTTGCGGCAGCCAGGCAAACATCACGAGCATCGCCACAAACAATGTCCGTGCAAGCATGGCAAACTTCCCCCCGGGTCAAACCTGGATGCGTCCGGCAGGTTCGATCCGAAGCGCGTGTTTGTCAAACGCGGTTTGTGCGCGCTCTTAAAAAGGCACGGGCCAATTGATATTGATCTTCACCCTGGACTGTGTCGGCAAAGTCATTGCTTGGCCGACTACGGCGTCCTGACAAGGCGGCTTCAACCACGAATCATGCGGTCACTTTCTGGCCGCCGACGAGGCCGGACTGGCCGTGAAGGCGATTCAGGCTGTGAAGATCGACCGCTGGACGGCGCTTCTATGTTCACAAAGCTGTGTGAAGACCTTCCCTTGGGGAAGGTCTCTACTTGCTCCGGCACAGGCAAGTAACTAATTGAAATTGCGTGGGTATTCCGCCCCTCGAAGCATGACGGCATAGCGCCATGATCATTCATTCTGTTGCTCCACTGCAACGGCCGGCGAGCTAAGCCACCTGCGACTGGTGAAAAGCTAATGGAAAATGATCAATTGGTGTTACTGTCCGTAACAAAAGAAAAATCGTTTGGGCGGGATAGTGATTCGGGTCGATAGACCAACGCGACATTCAATATCGGAAAAATGGCTCCGCGGTGCCGCAAGGCAGTCGCCCCTGACGCCCGTATCGTCGATGCGCAGCTTCTGGGGACTGATGCGGGCCTACTGGTTCTCGGACAAGTGGGTCGAAGCCTGGACGCTCACCTTGGTAATAGGCTTGCTGACAGGGCTCTCCAGCAAAGCCGACGTCTGGTTTACCGTGGCGGCGGCTGAACTATATACCTCAATCGCTTTTTTTCACGACGCCGCGAATACCACGCCGCTCAAAACGTTGCTGACCAATGCCGGCCTGCTCGTGCTGCTGGTCGTGCTCAAGGACATGGGCATTACCAGTACATGCAAGTTTGTATCGGCGACATTGCATCGCAAATGGCGCGGCTGGCTAGATAGCCGCTTCAATGCGGCGCTACTCGACCCCAACCATTCACACTACCACGCCCAGCATGGCTCGTCCGGCACGGCAGCGCCCGACAACATCGACCAGCGCGTGCAGGAATCGATCAAGGACATGACAGGGGGCGCTATTGGGCTTGCCATGGGGGTATTCAGTGTCTTTACCTCGCTCTACTTTGTCGGTGGAGCTTTGTTGGCAAATTCTGTGGAGGTAAAAGGACTCGAGTTCCTCGGCAGCTACGGGAGTGTCGTGCTTGCTCTGCTGGCGGTCGCTCTCTACGTGCCGTTCAACACCTGGATCGCAGTCAAAATCGGCGGAATGCTGGAGTGGCTCAACATCAGGATGCAGAAGGCTGAAGGCAGCTATCGGGGCGAACTGATCACGTTATTGCGCCGCAGCTTTCATGTCGCGGCCTCGCAAGGCGAAGTCGTGCAGAAGACGATACATAGCCGGCTCTATCTCGACATCGATAGGACTTGGTCGAAGTTCAACATCGTCAACACCATCTATTCGGGATTCGAATCGGTCTATAACTTTGTCGGTGCCAAAATTGTCGCCTTCGGGCCTGGCCTTGTGCCGTTCATCCATAACGGCCTCGACCTCAAGGGTTACATAACAGGTTCCGAACAGGTCAACGCGCTGATCAGCAAATGTTCGTGGTTCATCCATGTCATGCCAAGTCTTGCCACGTTGCGCGCCAACAGCTTGCGCGTCATTGAATTGGCGCAGGCGATCGAAAACGTCCAGCACCCGCAGGAATTTTATCAGCAGACCGGCCGCTCCGATTTTCGCTACGACCGCCAAAACCCAGTTTTCGGCCTGACCATCCAGAAGCTCGAACTGGCGCATCAGGGCGAGGACGCAACGCCCTTCCTGAGTGCTGCAAATTTGCGCTTCCGGCGTGGCGAGTGGACTTTCCTCAAGGGCGAATCCGGCTGCGGCAAGACCTCGCTGATTAAGGCGATCAACGGGCTGTGGCCTTATGGCCGCGGTACCATCGTCTTCCCGGAAGGGGTCAGGAGTTTCTACGCCGCCCAGGAGGTGAAGCTGCAGCAGGTCTCGTTGAAGCAACTGGTCTGCCTGCCCGGTTCCGAGCATGATTACGCCGACCTGCAGGTCGCATCCGCCCTGCACAAGGCCGGCCTCGGCGATTTCATCGAGCATTTGGCCGATGAGAGTCGTGAAGGAAAGATCTGGGATCAGGTTCTCTCGGGTGGGCAGAAACAGAAGCTGGTTGTCGCCCGTATCGTGCTGCAGCAGCCGGGATTGCTGTTCCTCGATGAAGCCACCGGCGCGCTCGACCCCGATGGACGGATCGCCTTCCACCAGGCGATCAAGGACAATTGCCCTGATGCAACTGTGATCTCGATCATGCATGAGGCGACGCCGCCGAGATCGCTCGCGGGCACCGAATTCTACCACAGCGTGGTTGCGATCGCCGACGGCGTCGCCACCAAGAAGCCGCTGGTTCCGAGCTTGCCGGTAGAGCTCACCACCATCCTCACGCAGCCGACGCGGCCGGCCGAGGACAAGTGGCTGCGCTTTCCCCGCCGGCTGAAGCAGAGATAGCCGCGGCACCACTGCCAGCATCCAGCCAGCCTGCCACGTAGCCCGATCACAGTCTCGCGATCCAGTCGGTTTGCCGCCGTTTTAACCCGCTCTCGCGATTGACTCGGCAAGGCGCGCTCCTATGTTGCGCCGGCTTGCAGAATCTCAACTCGAACCCGCGAGCAGAAAGGTCACCGCGCCATGCCTGGCGACAGTCACAGTCGAACGCAACCGCCGTCCGCTTGACGTGACCTGACAGGCTCACGTCCTGCCGGACGGCAAGGAGTGAGCCATGAACGAGTTTTCCCCTGTCGCGGGCGGCGATGCCATCGCCATCGCTCGCGTACTTGCCAACGAACACGTCGCCGACATCGTCGAGGCCTTGAACCAGGAGCCCCGCGAGACGGCATCGGAGCTGCTTTGCGAAGTGCCGTTCGAGCGGCTGGTCGAGATCTTCGACCAGCCTGAACTCGACGGCGCATCCGAACTGGTCGAGGCGCTGCCCCGCATCAAGGCAGGCAGACTGCTTGCCGCCATGTCGGTCGACCGCGCCGCCGACATACTGCGCGATCTGAACGAGCCGGCTCGTTCCGGACTGCTCGGTGGCCTGGCGCCACCGCTGCGCGCGACGCTGCTTGCCATTCTCGGCTATCCCGAAGGCAGCGCCGCCTCGCTCATGACGACCGAATATGTCAGCGTGCCGCCGGACTGGAGCGTGGCCCGCACGCTGGATTACATCCGCAAGGTGGAGCGGACGCGCGAAACCGTCTACGCGATCTACATCGTCGATCCGCAAACGCAGGTCCTATTGCGCTCGACCAGCCTGCGTCGGCTGATCGCTGGCGGGCCCGACGAGCTGATCATGGCAATAGCGCCGGATCGTGCGCCTATCACCGTTTCACCGCTGACCGATAGTGAAAAGGTCGCTCAGTTGATCTCGAAATATGATCTGCTCGCCGTTCCGGTCGTGGACAACGGCAAGCTCCTCGGCATCGTTACCATCGACGATATTATCGACACGATGATCGAGGAAACGACGGAGGATGTGCATCGTTTCGGCGGCATGGAGGCTCTCGACGAGCCCTATATGAAGATGAGCTTTCTGGCGATGATCCAGAAACGCGCCGGCTGGCTGTGCGCGCTGTTTATCAGCGAGATGCTGACCGCCAACGCGATGCAAAGTTACGAGGGCGAGCTGGAAAAGGCGATCGTGCTGACGCTATTTATTCCATTGATCATGAGCTCCGGCGGCAATTCCGGCTCGCAGGCGACCTCGCTCGTCATCCGGGCGCTGGCGCTGCGCGAGATCGGCCTTGGCGACTGGTGGCGGGTGGCCCTGCGCGAGCTGCCCACCGGCCTGGTGCTTGGCTCGATCCTTGGCGTAGTCGGCGTCTGCCGCATCGCGCTCTGGCAGTATCTCGGCTTCTACGACTACGGCCCCCACTGGCCGCTGATCGCAATGACGATCGGCGCCACGCTGGTTGGCATCGTCACCTTCGGCTCGCTGTCTGGATCGATGCTGCCGTTCGCCCTGAAGCGCATCGGCTTCGACCCGGCCAGCGCGTCGGCTCCGTTCGTCGCCACGCTGGTCGACGTCACCGGGCTGGTGATTTATTTTTCGGTGGCGTTGGTGATCCTGCGCGGAACGCTGCTGTAAAAAACCTCACGCGCTTCCATCGCGGCAATCTCGTTGCCGCGATGGGTTCTTGTCGCGTCAGACGCGCTCACCATCTCTCACCCGGTAAGTCGGCTTGTACATGGTGACGAGTTCTTCCGCGGCGGTCGGATGCACCGCCATGGTGCGATCGAAATCATCCTTGGTCAGGCCGGCCTTCAGCGGTATGCCGAGAAGCTGCGCCATTTCGCCGGCATCCGGCCCGAGGATGTGGGCGCCGAGGACCTTTTTCGAGGCGCCGTCGACGACCAGCTTCATCAGCATCTTTTCGTCGCGGCCGGAAAGCGTGTGCCGCATCGGCCGGAAGGTGGCGCGGTAGATTTCAACATCCGAAAAGCGCTTTGCCGCCTCATCCTCCGACAGGCCGACCGTACCGATCTCGGGCTGCGAAAAGACTGCGGTAGCGATCGTGTCATGGTCGGGCGCCGTCGGCTTGTCCTTGAAGGCGGTCTCGACGAAGCACATCGCCTCGTGGATTGCCACCGGCGTCAATTGCACGCGATGGGTGACGTCACCGATTGCCCAGATGTTGTCGATGTTCGTGCGGGAGTATTCGTCGACGTGGATTGCCCCGGTTTTGGTCATCTCGATGCCGACGCCTTCCAGGCCCATGTTCTCGGTATTGGGAATGCGGCCGATGGCGAGCATGACCTGGTCGACCGTCAGCACCGTGCCGCCGGTGACAAGCGCGTCGAGCCGGCCGTCAGGCCGCTTCCTGACCCACTCGGACACGGCGTGGCAGAGGATTTTTATCCCCTTCTTTTCCATCGTGTCGTGCAGCATGCGTCTGAGGTCCATGTCGAAACGGCTGAGGATCTCCTTGCCGCGGTAGACCAGCGTCGTGTCGACGCCGAGGCCGTGAAAGATGTTGGCGAATTCGACGGCGATATAGCCGCCGCCCTCGATCATGATTGCCTTCGGCAGTTCCTTGAGGTCGAAGGCCTCGTTGGAAAAGATGCAGTGCTCATGGCCGGGCAATGCCGGATGCGGCGCCGGTCGCCCGCCGGTAGCGATCAGGATCTGGTCGGCGGTAACGGTGCGATCCTCACCAAGAAGATGCACCACATGCCGATCGACCAGGGTGGCGCGCGAATGAAAGACCTCGCCGCCGGCGCCCTGCACGTTCTTCTGGTAGATGGCCTCCAGCCGGCTGATTTCGCGGTCCTTGTTGGCGACCAGCGTCTGCCAGTCGAAACGCGCCTCAGGCACCGTCCAGCCATAACCGGCGGCATCGGCGAAATGCTCGGGGAATTGCGAGGCGTAGACATAGAGCTTCTTCGGCACGCAGCCACGGATCACGCATGTGCCGCCATAGCGGTATTCCTCGGCAATGCCGACACGCTTGCCGAGTGCGGCCGCGACGCGCGCCGCCCTCACCCCGCCGGAGCCGCCGCCGATGACGAAAAGATCGTAGTCGTAACCGGCCATGGCTGAACTCCTTGCCCCTCAAACCCCGAGACAGGTAGGCTGCCGACTATCAAAAGAAAAGCCCGGATTTGCCGGGCTTTTGGTCCAGTGGCGGTCAGGCGGCTCGGAAGTCCGCAATCAATTCGGTGTAGCATCCGCGGGAGCTGCGCCATCGGCCGGAGCGGTACCGTCGGCAGGTGCAGCCGGCGCCTTGGCATTCGCCGCTGCACCCAGGGTCTCGCCGACCTGCTGGGCGAGATCGCGAGCCAGGCCGTTCTGCCAGATCTCGGCAGCCTTCACCAGTTCGCGCGTCACGATCGGGCCGTTGTCGAGCAGCTTCTTGCCGGAATCGGAATTGTAGAAGGCGGCGATTTCATTGAGTTCCTTTTCCGAGAACACCTTTGCATAGGCGAGCGCCGCTTCCCTTTCCAGGTCGGCGCGGCGCGATGCCAAGGCCATCGCCTTCTCGTTGATCGTCTTGGCGATCAGTTCCTGCATGTCCGGGTTCTTCTGGATCAGCTGCTGCTCCAGTGCCGCGGCCGCTTGCGGCAGGATGCTGTCGAACGTATCCGTCGCATGGATCGCCGCGACGGCGGCGCGCGCCGCCTTCAAATGCGCATCGGTGACGTCCTGCGAAGACGCAGGCGACGAAAACGCGAAAACGGCCGAGGCCGCCAGAATGGCAAAAAAGCGGCCAACCCGGTTATGCAACGTCATGATCGGTAAAACTCCCTGATTTTCGGGCGGCATGGACGGTTTGGATGCCGTCGCCGCCGGCTATGATGGCCGTTGATGCCAGCCCGATGAAAAGACCATGCTCGACCACGCCCGGAATGGCGTGGAGAGCATTCGAAAGCGCTCTTGTATCCGGAATGCGGCCAAAAGATGCATCGAGGATAAAATGGCCGCCGTCTGTAACAAATGGCTGGCTCCCCGTCATCCTCAATGTAACAGGGCCGGAAAGGCCAAGGTTTGCAGCCGCCGCGCCGACCGCAATTTCGGTGGCGCGCAGGCCAAACCGGTTGACTTCGATGGGCAGCGGAAAACGGCCGATCATCTCGACCATCTTGGAGCTGTCGGCGATGACGATCATGCGGGCGGAGGCCGCCGCGACGATCTTTTCGCGCAGCAGCGCGCCGCCGCCGCCCTTGACCAACGTCAGCGCCGGATCGATCTCGTCGGCGCCGTCGATGGTGAGGTCGAGCTCGGGGGTTTCCTCGAGGGTGGACAGCGGCACACCAAGCTCGGTGCAAAGGACGGCGGTGCGCTCCGAGGTCGGCACGCCGATGACAGTCAGGCCGGTGGCGACCTTGTCGGCGAGCAGCCGCACGAACTCATCCGCCGTCGTGCCGGTGCCGATGCCGAGCCGCATGCCATCCGTGACATGGGCAAGCGCTGCCCGCGCTGCCTCAACCTTCAATTGCCTCGCATCCATGCCGGGTCCCGAGATTTGTTTCGGCGCTCGTAGCATTTTTGCCGGGCTGGTCAAAGGACCTTGCCCGCGGTGGATAAGCCGGCTTGCCTGAACGGGCCGCAGCGTTTATCGCCTGCCGGCAATCAAATCGTCACAGGACAGGCCATGACCCGACCGATCATCGTGTTCGACCTCGACGGGACGCTGATCGACACGGCGCCGGACCTGCTCGACAGTCTCAACCACAGCCTTGCCGCCAGCCAGCTCGCGGCCGTCGACGAAGCCGGCTTCAAGCGCTTCGTCGGCCATGGCGGCCGGGTGATGATCGAGCGCGCTCACGCAGCGCAGCACAGGTCGCTGGCAGTGGAGGAGCACGACCGCCTGCTCAAGCTGTTTCTGGACCATTACACCGTTAACATTCCCGGCAAATCGCGCCCCTACCCCGGCGTCCCCGAGGCGATCGCACGGTTCGAGGCAGCCGGTTACCTGCTGGCCATCTGCACCAATAAATACGAGGCCAATTCGGTGGCGCTGATCGAGGCGCTCGGTATGACCAGGCATTTCGCGGCGATCTGCGGCCAGGACAGTTTTTCGTTCCGCAAGCCAGACCCGCGCCATCTCACGCAAACCATCGCGCGCGCCGGCGGCGACCCGCACCGTGCACTGATGGTCGGTGATTCGCAGACCGACATCGACACGGCAAAGGCCGCCGGGATTCCGGTGGTGGCAGTCGATTTCGGCTACACCGACCGTCATGTACGGGAGTTCGAACCGTCGGCGGTGATCTCGCATTTCGATTCGCTGACGCTCGATCTGGTACAAGGGCTGATGGCCGCGGCAGAGGGCTGAAGCCGACCATAGTCCAGACCGCCAGATGACGACCGACAAGTGGTTGACTTCATAGGCCGGCCTCCCTTATATCGCGGCGCGCTTGGCCTTCGGGCAACGAGCGGGCGATTAGCTCAGCGGGAGAGCACACCCTTCACACGGGTGGGGTCGCAGGTTCAATCCCTGCATCGCCCACCATCTGCTTTCCTGAATCAATTCCAAGTCAGAGCGGCTAGTGGTCAAAATCTGACGCTTGGTGCCGAAGCAGTAGGCCCGCTCTGGGTAAACCTGCCTTTCGCTCCGGCTGCTGAAGCGGCTTTATCGCGCCTACTGCAAGCATATTGCCCATTCGGCAAACTCGCGCGTCGAGGCCGTTTTCAGCGGCGCGAAGCAATCCCCGCCGCCTCGGAGCGGCTGGAGCGCCCGTCGCGGTCATCAAGCGGTCGCTCGCTACGCTCCCGCTACGGACTCGATGTCACCCATTGTGAGGCCGCAGCCCGATCACGGTCCGCGCTAAACCCAACCCGAACCAAAGTGTCCACAGGGACATCACCAGTGATGCCACGACCCAGACGAAACTGCCCAGGGTGACTCCGAGCCACATGCCCAGGGGCCAACCGAGGAAGGCTCCAATTCCGGCCACGACTGCGATGTACGATGCCCAGACCGGCGTGGCTCGGTGAGTGGTCCGCGCCTCGTTGCCAGCGATCACGGCA
This sequence comes from Mesorhizobium sp. M0040, assembly GCF_040323505.1. Classification (NCBI taxonomy): domain Bacteria; kingdom Pseudomonadati; phylum Pseudomonadota; class Alphaproteobacteria; order Hyphomicrobiales; family Phyllobacteriaceae; genus Mesorhizobium; species Mesorhizobium sp. M0040. The sequence goes on along the minus strand of NZ_JAMYVA010000020.1, from coordinate 55,545 downwards.
ACGGCCAACGCCAAAAACATGAAGCCGTTAGCCTTTCCTTCGGAAAATGCCCACCAGGCCTCGAAAGTTGCCGTGTCCCCGGCGGCAGCTGCGGCGGAGACCACGGTGGCCTCGGCCACCGCGGTCGTCATGGTCCAGAGCGCGCCGACAGTCAGCACACCCCAGGCAGACAACGTCCACCACGCCTCGGTGAGGCGCGATCTGGCCGCCAGCACGATCAGACCTGTCAGGACGAACAGTGATAGCGCTACCGCGGAAACCCAATGGATGATCGCCCATCGGACAGGGTCGTCGGTGATGACTCCCATCTGGCGACCCATATCGGGATCGATCGGACCATGGCCGACCAGCGCGCCTGCCAGCAGGATAGAGGCGATCGCAAGCCAAACTCCTGCTACGCGCGTTCCTTCTTCTGTGTTTGCCATAGAGACCTCGCGCAGTAATGGTCCCATGTCCCATCTAGCGCCAGATTTCAAACGGTTGCAAGATGGCCAATGATCGGAACGGGTCAACTGACGCCGTAGCATTGCCACGTCTGTACGACCGGAAAGGGTCGGAACAGATAATCCGCATCGGGCACCAAGCGTCAGATTTTTACCACTAGCAGCTGCAGGTCGCCCCCTCGCCGCCAAAATTCTTTTTGGGCGAAATTCAAGGCGCTGCTGTAGCTCGTATAGCTTTGGAACTGGCAAACGTTGGAGCCGGCCCGCACCTCATCTGCTCGATATCCCAGAACGAAACCTCGATGCGGTCGTCGGCGCAATAGACCGTATAGCGTTCAGGTTCGAGCGCTGCGGCTTTCTGCACAGGCATCGAAACGGCCAGGATGGAAAGTATGGAAAGTACAAATATGATGGCATGACGCATTTGCATGTAGACCCCCGAATGACCGCCGGCACTATTATGGCCGCGATGTTGAGGCGACGCATCATGATTTTAAGCAGTCGCCGTGTTCTTTCGGCGGCCATAAGTCAGGCACGGCCGGCGCCTCCTTGTAGCGCAACGGTCCGCTATCCCGGAACAAACCTACATAGAAACGAGTTTCTGCTGATCGAGATGTGAGGGAAAGCCATGTCCAGACTTGTTTTGGCGGCCGCCGTGCTGCTTGTCGGCGGATCGGCCTTTGCCGCGGACGAAAATCCGGTGCCGCCGCAGAATGCCAAGAAGCTGTCGGAAATCATCGCCAAGGTCGAGCAGCGCGACGACTTCCGCTACATCAAGGAAATCGATTGGGACAGCGATGGCTACACCGTCATTTATTACACGAGCGACAAGGCGAAAGTCGAAATCACCTACGATCCGGTGACAGCCGCGCCGAAATAGTCGCTGCCTGCAAAGGTTAGCATTCGAAAAAGGCGCGCCTCGAAGGCCCCCGGCCTTCGGCACACTCTTGCGTAGATATGACTTTGATGGCTGACTGGGTGCTATCATTGCGCGCGGGGGTGGGCATGGCGACGGTAAAGCACGTATTGAAACGCTTTCTGATGATGCTCGCGGGTTATTTCATAGCGGTACTGGTTGGGCTGATCGCGGTGGCGGCGATCTATGGCGGGCTGAGTTCGCTGCCAAATGCGCCGAATTATTTCGACGTCATGGGTGTCACCCCCGTTGCGGTGCTGCTGTTGCCGCCGCTCGGCATGTTCATCTATTTTCTGACGATCGTGCTGACCGGCTTGCAGACGCTGATCTTCGCACTGATTGCCGAGTTTTTCTCGCTGCGCAGTTTTTGGCTGCACATGGTCTTCGGCGCGGCGGCCGCGGTTGGCGGCTTCGCCTTGATCTGGCCGAGTGTACCGGATGACACGAACCCGGAGCGCTGGGCCGATATCGGCATCATTGCCGCCGCAGGCGTTGTCGCGGGCTTGGTCTATTGGCTCATCGCCGGACGCGATGCCGGTTTCCGGCGTCCACTGTTTCAGCGCTAGAACCGCATTCGTCAGCTTGCCGGCGAACGCACCGCTTCCGTGCTGTCGAGCGCCTGCTGCAGCCTTGTATCGCGGCCGTAGACGTCGTTGAAGTATTCGACCTTGCCGGACAGGTCCGGCCATGCGGTGAAATAGGCGACATAGACCGGGATCTTGCGTGTCACGTCCTCGGTCGAATGTCCGTGTTTCAGTTTGTCCTCGATGTAGTCGACCGAGGTGCCGAGCACGGCAGCGGCCATGCCGCGCGGATCCTGCAAGCGAACGCAGCCATGGCTGAGCGCACGCATGTCGCGCTGGAAAAACGACTTCTGCGGCGTATCGTGCATGTAGATGGCATGCTTATTGGGGAACAGTATCTTCAGCTCGCCCAGCGCATTGGCCTCGCTCGGCAGCTGGCGCACGCCGTAGGGTATCTTTGCGCCGTAGGCGCCCCAATTGACCGAGGACGAGGGAATGCGCTTGCCGCGGGCATTGACCACCTCGTAGCCGGCGCGGTCGAGATAGCCAGGATCCCGGCGCAGCCGCGGCAGCATCTCGTTGACCAGGATCGACTGCGGCACGCCCCAATAGGGATGGAAGTCGACCTGCTCTATCTGGTCATAGAAGAAAGCAGTCTGGTTGGTGGGCCTGCCAACCACGGCGCGGGTCTTCAGCTTCTCCTCGCCATCATCGATATAGCTCGCGGCGAAAGCCGGCTGGTTGATGAAGACGCGCGGGCTGCCAAGGTCGGAAGGCAACCAGCGCAACTCTTCGAGCGCAACCCGAACCTTCTGAATTTTGTCGGCCTTGGACGTTCCGGCCAACGATGCAACGGTACGCGGGCCGATGACGCCGTCGCCTTTCATGCCGGCCCGTTTCTGCACCGCCTTGATCACCGGCACCAGCTCCGGATCGTAGACCTCGCTGGTAGCGAGCCTCGCCAGGACCTCGCCATAGGCGCCGCCCATCTCGTCATCGAGATTGCGCGCGATCTTTGTCAAAAGCTTCGGCAGCTCGGGGCTGGTCTGCCCCGGCTTCAACAGCAGATTGGGATCGATGGCGATTTCGTCTTCGGCGCTGGCCTGGAGCGCTTCCAGTTCGACGCGCAGCGCCTGATACTCGGAATTCTGTGGATGCCGCGACTCGAGATAAGTGCGCACTTGCTGGGTATGAGCCAGCGTCTTCAGCACCCCTTCCATGTCGAGCGGCTTCGGCGGAAAATCGTAGTAGCCGGTCATGCGGTTGGGATCGACGCGGCCGCTTTGTGCGTCACGGGCGTAGCGCAGGACACGCGCCGACAGCGCCATCTCGAAGCGGACCAGCTCTTTCAGGCGTTCATCGACATTGCCCGCCGATGTGCCTGCTGCCGGAACTTCGACGGTGTAGTCGGCGGGCGTCAGGCCGTAGCTCGCGGCCTCGCCCAGCACCCGCACGGCATCCTGGGCACGGCTGCTGGGACTGGTTCCCGTCACCCAGATGAAATCCGGATTGGCCGAGTAATAGGCGATCAGCGCCTTGGCGATGTCCTTCTCGGCGTAGAGGTCATAGCCGTCGAGGCCGGCAATGGCTTCGCGGAATGCAGCCCCGGTGGCCGCCGGCTCGAAAGCAGCGTCCTGAGGCGTTGCTGGTTCAGGCGCTGCCGACAGTGCCGAAAAATCGACGCGCACCAGCGGATCGCTCTTGTAGGTATAATAGGACGGGCCGCTGATTTGCGCACCACCACCGCCCCCACCACCGGAAGCGGCCGGCGCCTTGGGCTTCGGCTTGTATTTTGACGGTGGCGGCGGAAAGTTACCTTTCGGCGGTGCGTGTTTGACGCCGCCGCCGAAAAGCATGTCGAAGAACCCTTGCGCTTCAGCCTTCGGCGCCCCGAAGGCCAGCATTGCCGCGGCCACTGCAAACGGCAGCACGGTTGCTTTGTTTCCAAGGAGTTTCATGGATCACCCGCTCCGGTTGAACCGGATCCCGTTCCGCACCGCTTTCACGGTCTCGCCCACCGCATGGCGGATGTAAGGCGTGACTACACTGATTCATACTGATTTCGTTAAGCTTCCATAAATTTCGGAACGTCTGTTGCAGAACGGTTTCACAAGATCGTGACGGGTCGAGTCAATCCGTCATCGCCCCCGATCAATGGTAGTGCCCGTGAGCCAAGCCTCAAGCGTTGGCGCCGCCGTCGATGGTCAATGCCGTGCCTGTCACGAAGCGTCCTTCGGGACCGGCAAGCCAGGCGACCATGCCGGCGATCTCGTCGGCCGTGCCGAAGCGAGGCATCGCCATCTTCTGGCGCTGATGCTCGGCGTGCGGGCCGGCTGCCGGATTCATGTCGGTATCGGTCGACCCCGGATGGACGACATTGGCGGTGATGCCGCGCGGACCGAGATCGCGTGCAAAGGCCTTGGTCAGGCCAACCAAGGCAGCCTTGCTGGCCGAATAGGCGCTCAGGCCGGTGTCGGTGGCACGCTCGGCCAGATTGCTGCCGATCGAGATGATCCGGCCACCCTCGCCCATATGCGCTGCTGCCGCCTTGGCGGCGACGAACGGGGCTCTGAGGTTGACCTCCATCGTCTCATCGAAATCGGCAAGCGACAGCACATCGATCGGCGCAGCGCGCCAGATGCCGGCGCTGTTGACGAGGATGTCGAGCCGTCCGAAGGCTTTTGCCGCCTCATCGACTGCCGCCTCGATCGCCCCAGCATCGCGATTGTCGGCCTTGATGGCAAAGGCCCGGCCGCCGGCCGCCTCGATTTCCCTGACCACCGCACGCGCCCCTTCCTCGCCATTCACATAGGTGATCACCACGCCTGCGCCGTCGGCCGCGAGCCTTCTTGCGATCGCCGCACCAATGCCGCGGCTGCCGCCGGTGACGAGGGCGGCCTTGCCGTTCAAGCTTCTGGATGACATCTGCTTCTCCATTTTGTAGTGATTGATACATAAATATCTGCCAGCCTTGCTGAACCACGTCAACTGAATTATGTATCGATCAATACAGAAAGGATGCCATGCCGGAACGAGGCCGCCCCCGCACCTTCGATCGAGCCGCCGCCTTGCGGCGCGCAATGGAAGTGTTTTGGGCCAAGGGTTATGAGGGCGCGTCGATAAGCGACCTGACCGCTGCAATGGGCATCAACTCTCCCAGCCTCTATGCCGCCTTCGGCAGCAAGGAAGCGCTGTTTCTCGAGGCAACCGAGCTTTACACGCGGGTCGAGGGAACCGAGATCTGGTCCGCGCTGGAAAAGGCGCCGACCGCGCGCCAGGCGGTCGAACGGTTCCTGCGGCAGACTGCCAGGGCCTATTCACAGACCGGTCGTCCGCAAGGCTGCCTTATCGCGCTCGGCGCATTGCACCAGGACTCAAGCCGCGGCGCCATCTGCGATGATCTGCGCCGTCGCCGCGCCGAAAACCGCGAAGCCTTGCTGAGACGGCTCGAGCGTGGCGTGGCCGAGGGGGAGTTGCCGGCTGATTTCGACTGCGGTACGGCCGCGACCTTCTACGCGACCGTGCAGCACGGCATGTCGATCCAGGCGCGCGACGGCGCGTCGCGCTCGGCTCTTCTGGCGACGGTGGACGGGGCAATGGCGGCTTGGATAGCGATGGCCAGCACCGGGGCGGCGTGACGGTCGAACCCGGCTGACAAGAACGATATTCAGGTCACTGCAGAGACGGCTCCAGCCTGCCGGCAACGAAGCCAACGGCACGCTCCACCACACCCCTGTCGGCGAGAATGCGGCGGTGGCCGAGCCCGTCGGCCCAGTAAAGCCGCACATGGTCTCCGGCGCGCGTGTAGAGCCTTGCATGCTCGGCGGACACTTCGCGGTCGTCCGGCGCGTGGATCACCAGCGTCGGCAGCGGCGTGCTTGCGAGCTGGCGGTCACCGGTGAACTCGTGCAACGGCCGGCCGGCGATGCGCTCGACCCGGTCGGCCATGGCGGCCTGCGAGCGCGAGCCGACATTCAGCATGCGGCTGAAATCAGCGAAGATCGCCGGCAGCGAGCTCGGCGCGGCGATAAGCACCAGCCGCCCGGCCGCCAATCGCGGGATGTTCCTGATCGAACCGGCGACGGCGTTGGCGGCAACGGCACCACCAAAGGAATGGCCGACAATGGCCGCGAACGGGCCGAACCATTCGCCGGCAACCCGTGCCGCATCGACCGCACTGACCAGGGTAAGCCGGCGGCCCTGCGACTGGCCGTGGCCCGGCAGATCGAGCGAGACCACCTTGTAGCCGGCATCGCGATAGGCTTCGATCAGCGTGCGCATGTATTCGGTGCGCGAACGCCAACCATGGATGACGAGCACGGTGCCGGCAGTGGCCCTGCCCGGCTCGGGCCGGAATTCATGCACCATGACGCAGCCGGTTCTGGTCTTTAGCCGGTGATGGCGTGCCTGGGTCATGAAATCGGCGGCGCGATCGATTGCGCGGCGTTCGCCTTTGCTCAAGCTCTTCTCGTGCGGCGTGCGGCAGAACAGCTCGAATGCAGCACGCCCGGTGAGTCGCGGTGCCACATGCTCAGCCACGCCGAACGTGCCGCGGATGACCTTCAGTCCAAATGATGCCATAGTGGCGATCCATTCATTGGTTCAAGCATGAACATAATAGTTCAAACATGAACATTAAGCAAGACCTGCCCTGGGACAACCCGCGTTTTCGCAACTGGGTCGCGGTGGCGCGCGCCTGCCATGTGGTGGAACGCACCCTGGCGGTGAAGCTTGCGCCGCTCGACCTGAAGCCGGCGCAGCTCGACGTGCTGATGAATCTCTACCGTCATCCCGGCATGTCGCAGCACGACCTTGCTCGTCGGCTGCTGGTCGGCCGCTCCAACATCACCATGCTTTTGCCTCAGCTGGAGACCCGTGGCCTGCTGCGCCGCGAGGGCGACGAGAAGGACAAGCGCGTGCTGAGGCTGACGTTGACAGAGGCCGGCGAGGCACTGCTGATGCAGGCGCTGAAGGTCCATATGGCGCTGATCGAGAAGGCGATGAGCCAGTCGACGCCGGAACAATGTGACATGATCGGCGAACAGATGCGTAGGGTTGCCGAGGTTTTGAAGACCGCCTGACAGCCCAGTGCTCCACCACCAAATGCTTCACCACATCGATTTTTTCGCGCGCTCGGGCCATTCCTTGTCGTAGACCTCGCCGTCAATGTTCTTGCGGCTGGTGATTTCCAGGATTTGGCCGGGAGTCGGCAGCGATCTCGGGTCGACATGCCTTGCCGGATTCCACAGTTCCGATCGGTGGATGGCGCGGGCGCACTGGAAATAAACCGCATCGATCTCGATGATCGTCACCGAGCGCGCCGGCTTGCCCTCGACGGCGAACGAGGCGCAGAGCCCGGTATCGGTGGTGATGTGGGCGCGGCCATTGACGCGCAGCGTCGTGCCGGAACCCGGCACCAGGAACAGGAGCGCGACGCGCGGATCGCGAAGGATGTTCCTTAGCGAATCGGCACGGTTGTTGCCGCGCCGGTCCGGCATCATCAGCGTTTTCGGATCGTGGATGCGGACGAAGCCGGCGAGATCGCCGCGCGGCGAGCAGTCCAGCCCTTCTGGCCCGCAGGTTGCGAGCGCGGCAAACGGCGAAGCCTCGATGATAGCTGCGTATTCGCGAATCAGCTGGTCGAGTTCCTTGACCACCGACGCCTCGCCGGGCAGGCCATAGAGCGCTTCAAGCTGTTCGATGCTGGTGATTATGGACATGTTTTCGTCTCCAACGCTTTGCCGGCGCTACTCCAGATGGATGACGTTTTCACGACAAGTGCCCGTTTGCCGGTCATCAGGAAACGGGGTCGAGGCAACGCGAACAAGGGCAAACCGCTTTACCTGCATGATCGTGCCAACGGATACGGAGGTCAAAAATGGATAAACCGCTCGACCGGCGACGCACCGCCATGGAACTTATTGAAAACATGTTCAATGTTGAAATGCGTTTCCTGCAATCAGGCTCGGAGAGCCTCGATATGCTTGCCGGCGCATTTCATGCCGAGATTGTCGTGCATGAGCCGCGCTCCCTGCCCTATGCCGGTGACTGGAACGGCCTCGACGGCGTTGGCGCCCTTTTCCGCAAAATGCGGGAAATCTGGAGCGACGTGGCGGTGGAGGACCTTCAGGTCGCCCAAAACGATGACACGGTGTTCATGAGCTGCTCGCTTTCGCTGACATCGCGGGCCAATGGTGCAACCGTCAAACAGCCGTTTGCCGAAGTCTTGCGCTTCAAGGATGACCGGCTGATCGAAGGCACGCCGTTTTATTACGACACCAGCGAGATACTGGCGATCCTGCGTTGACCTGAGAGCCCTGCGGGATCCATTCAACGGTCGCGGCTCAGCCCCTTCTCTTCCAGTTCGGCGAGATAGGCGGCCCAGCGTGCATCCTTCTCATGACCCAGCGTATGCAGGTAATTCCAGGTGAAGATGCCGGTATCATGGAAATCGTCGAAGGTGATGCGCACGGCATAATTGCCGACCGGCTCGATCTTCAGAATCGCTACATTGCGCTTGCCGGGAACGGTGACGCGCTGTTCGGGCGAATGGCCCTGCACCTCGGCCGATGGCGAGGCGACGCGCAGCAGCTCGGCCGACAATTCGAACGGCTGATGGCCCGGAAAGGTGACGGAAAGCAGCTTGCGGTCCTTCGAGACCCTAAGTTCTTTTGGCGCTGTCATGCTGGTGGATCCTGCGGAGAACTGCCCTTCCCTACGCCGCTTCGCGTCGAGGGAAAAGGCCGCATGGAAAGTTCCGACATGATCTGTCGGCGTCGGAATGTTACCGATGATCGCGAGCTTCTATCTTGAATGCCAAGTTGGCTCGTATCACATAGCCATATATAACGAAGCCGTTCACGCCCACGGGAAGCGCACAAGCATGGATATGATCGATCCTTTCGGTCGCACGATCACCTACCTGCGCGTGTCGGTCACCGACCGCTGCGATTTCCGCTGCACCTATTGCATGGCCGAGGACATGACGTTCCTGCCGAAGAAGGACCTGCTGTCGCTGGAAGAGCTCGACCGGCTCTGCACGGTCTTCATCGAAAAGGGTGTGCGCAAGCTCCGCCTCACCGGCGGTGAGCCGCTTGTGCGCAAGAACATCATGCACCTGGTACGCCAGCTTTCGCGGCATCTCGAGAGTGGTGCACTGGAAGAGCTGACGCTGACCACCAACGGATCGCAGCTTTCCCGCTTTGCCGCCGAGCTCGCCGACTGCGGCGTCAAGCGCATTAACGTCTCGCTCGATACCCTCGATGCCGACAAATTCCGCCAGATCACCCGCTGGGGCAATCTGGACAAGGTCATGGACGGCATCGACGCCGCGCAGGCGGCCGGGCTAAGGGTAAAGCTCAACGCCGTGGCGTTGAAGGACTTCAATGACGCCGAATTGCCGGAAATGCTGCGCTGGGCGCATGGCCGCGGCATGGATCTGACGGTCATCGAAACCATGCCGATGGGCGAGATCGACGCCGACCGCACCGACCAGTATTTGCCGCTGTCGCTGCTGCGCGCGGCTCTCGAACGCCAGTTCACGCTAAGCGACATTCCCTACAAGACCGGTGGCCCGGCCCGCTATGTCCAAGTCGCCGAGACCGGCGGACGGCTGGGCTTCATCACGCCGATGACGCATAATTTCTGCGAAAGCTGCAACCGGGTCCGGCTGACCTGCACCGGCACCCTTTACATGTGCCTCGGCCAGGAAGATGCGGCCGACCTGCGCGCGCCGCTGCGTGCGTCGGAAGGCAACGAGCTGGTCGCCGATGCCATCGACGAAGCAATCGGCCGCAAGCCCAAAGGCCACGACTTCATCATCGATCGCCGCACCAACCGTCCGTCGGTGTCGCGGCATATGAGCGTCACCGGCGGCTGATTTTTCGCCGATTTCGTGCAAGAATAATCACCTTGGTATCGGCGCGAGGCAAGGCGTGCAGCGGTTTTTTGCAGTCCTGACGTTTTTCGGAGTGATGGCGGGGACCACGGCAGTTGCCGCGCCATTTACCTACACGAACGAGCGCTTCGGTACCATCTGCACCTATCCGGATGAAATCTTCACTCTTCGCCAGCCTGAGCCGGACAATGGCGATGGACAACAATGGCTCACTGCCGATGGCGCCAGCCTGATCTGTTCGGGTATCCTCAACATCGATGATGACACCCCGACAGCCTTCGTCTCCGCCGAGAGGGCCAGCAAGGAACCTGGCTACAGGATCACCTACAGCAAGACCGGCAAGGACTGGGCGGTGCTGTCGGGCATCAAAGGCGGGAACATCTTCTATGAACGCCGCCTGTTCGGAAAAGACGGTGTCATCCGAACGGTCTGGATCGACTACCCGCCAGCCCTGAAATCGAAATACGACCCGCTCGTCGATGCGATCGCCGGCAGCCTCAGGGGACCGTGAGCATCCGGCGACGTCAGAACTTATTGGCAGCCTATTGTTTTTGCTAGCGAGTCACGGTTGTTGGCGCGTGTAGTCATATCGTACGGCAAGCCATTTTTTGCCGCTGCCATTGGCCTGGAGGAAATGTTGCTCGGCCACTTCGTGATTGTCGCCGTCCCTGGAAATGACGAAATCGGAGGCCGTGAACCGCCCTTCGACCTCGGGGCCGAAGCCGACGAAACCAAGCGGCTGGAACAGCAGTGAAATCTTGCCGTCCTCCTCGCCACCAAAACTCCAGGCGGGCATGATCCCTGCCGGGAAACGGGTGTCCATGGAGACATACTTCCAGCGGCCCTCCACCCGGTCATAGCTCAAATAGGCTATCCGCTGGAAGTCCGGCATTTTCGACCCGGGCGCCGGGCGCATCACCTCCTGCATGAAGGGACCGATCATCGTGCGCTCGGCCACCAGCCCCGTCATCACGATCGGCTGGGCGCCGGGCGTTGGCCAGATCGTGTTGACGACGGACCATGTCCCGACGCGGCGAGCGAGCTCATCCGCTTCGTGACCCGGCGTGGACATCCGTTCGACTGCCGACGCCGAAGCGCCGTTCTCGGCGAACGCAGGCGCTATCGCCATGAGGATAACCGCCAGGGCAGAAGAGAACCGGAAAGCCGACGAAACATGCCGCCTGCTGCCTGTGCCAAGCCAGTCCGCATTGCCTCGTGCATTCATCATGGACCATCTCCCCAACACGATCAGAAGCTTACAATGACCAATTTGGTGAATCTTGCCGAGCAAATTTGATCTCGTCGAAAAATTTTCCTCGAGCCGCAGTGTGATAAATTTGCCCTCCGAACCCATCCTTTAGAACGGCACCTTTTTTTTGGGTCACACCCAGAAAAGGTCTTGTCCGCAAACGGTCACCGGATTTACCGCAAGCCCATTCGGGCCTAGCCTTTGCTCTGGAGCGGTTCTTCGCCCAGTGGGGGAATACGATATGCGCAAACTCATTCTTTCTCTTGCATTGCTCAGCCTCGCGGCCCTGCCCGCGGCGGCTCAGTCGATCGGCGGCACCTATGCCGTGGCCGGCACCAATTTCGATGGGTCGTCCTATGGTGGCGACGCGACGATCACGCTGACCAGCGAGACGACCTGCACGATCCATTGGGAGACAGGCGGCTCGTCCTCGGACGGTATCTGCATGCGCAACGACGATGCCTTCTCCGCCGGCTATGTCATGGGCAAGGCGGTCGGTCTAGTCGTCTACAAGATGCAGGAAGACGGCTCGCTGCATGGCCTGTGGACGATTGCCGGCAAGGAAGGCAACGGCACCGAGGTACTGACGCCCAAATAAGCCCTGCCGCTCTTGCGCGGCAGATGTCACGGGCCACAGAAAGGCTGTGGCCCAGCCCTTTGACGTTGCTGTCTTGTGGGTGCCTGCTAGACGCTTGCTGCAGGACTCACCCGGTAATCGCCTTGCCTCTTTCGCCAAACCTCCGCGGCGCGTTGTTCATGATGGTGGCCATGGCTGGGTTCACTCTCAACGACGCGATCACCAAATTCTCATCGGAATCGATGAACATGGCGCAGGTCATGCTGATCCGCGGCGCCTTCGCTTCGCTTTTCGTTGGCCTGCTTGCGTGGCAACGGGGCGCGCTTGCCCGGCCAGGTTCGATGCTGCAGCCGACCGTTGCGCTGCGCGTTGCCGGCGAGGCTGGCGCCACCGTGTCGTTCCTGGTTGCTCTGGCGCATCTTCCGATCGCCAATGTCTCCGCCGTGCTGCAGGCGCTGCCGCTGGCGGTGACGATGGGCGCCGCGCTTGTGTTCAACGAGGGCGTCGGCTGGCGGCGCTGGCTGGCCATTGCCGCCGGTTTTGCCGGCGTGCTGATCATCGTGCGGCCCGGCTTCGAAGGGTTCAGCGTCTTTTCTCTGCTGGCGCTGGCCAGCGTCGCATGCTGTGCGGTGCGCGATCTCGCTACCAAGCGGATCCCGCAGGCAATTCCGACATTGCTGGTGTCGACCGCCACCGCACTTGCCATGACAGTTCTGGGCGCGGCACTGCTTTCGCCGATGGGCGGCTGGACACCGATGACAGGACAAAGCACGGCGTTCCTGGCGCTGGCGGCGGTGCTCGTGCTCATCGGCTATCACTTCATCATCACGGCGATGCGGGTGGGCGATATCTCCTTCATCGCGCCGTTTCGCTACACCGCCCTGCTCTGGTCGATCCTGCTTGGCTTCACGATCTTCGGCGATGTCCCCGATCTGCCGATGATCCTCGGTGCCACGATCATCATCGCGTCAGGCCTCTATGCACTCTACCGCGAACGGATCGTCGGCCGGCGAAAAACAGCCGCCGAAAGCACTGGACCGGACATGGCGCCGGACGGCATATAGAGTGACTGTCGACGACTGTCTGATTTGAAAACTGGATTTTGGGTCTAGGCAGCAAACGATGGGCCGACATATCGCAGGGATCATTCTGGCCGGCGGCCGATCGAGCCGGATGGGTGGCGGCGACAAGACGCTGCTTGCGCTTGGCGACGGTACCCTGCTCGACCGTGTCGTTTCGCGCCTTGGCCCGCAGGTCGGACCGCTTGCGCTAAACGCCAATGGCGATCCGACACGGTTTGCCGCGACGGGGCTTCCGGTGCTTGCCGACACTGTCAAAGGTTATGCCGGGCCGCTTGCCGGGATCCTGACCGGCCTCGAATGGGCTTCCGACACGACCTGCCAGGCGCTGGTCACGGCTGCCGGCGACACGCCTTTCCTGCCCAGGGATATGGTCGAGCGGCTGCTCGCGGCAGCCGACGAACGCCCCGGCTCGATTGCCGTCGCCTGTTCCGGCGGCAAACGGCATCCGACCTTTGCACTCTGGCCGCTAGGGTTAGATCAGGTCTTGCGAAAATTTCTCATCGAGGAAGACAACCGGCGCGTTGCGGCGTTCATCGACCGGCACGGTTTTGTCGAGGTGGAATTTCCCATCCTGAAATCCGGCGGGGCCGAGATCGATCCGTTCTTCAACATCAACACTCCCGACGACCTTGCCCAGGCCGTGCATCTGTTGCAGAGCATCGAGCCATGAAAAGACGTATTTTCGGCATCACCGGCTGGAAGAACTCCGGCAAGACGACATTGACCGAAAAGCTGGTAGCCGAACTCGTCCGGCGCGGCTGGAAAGTGTCGACGGTAAAACACGCCCATCATGATTTCGACATCGACAAACCCGGAGCGGACAGCTTTCGCCACCGGCAGGCGGGAGCGATGGAGGTCGCGGTCGTGTCGGGCAGGCGCTGGGCGCTGATGCACGAATTGCGCGGCGAGGACGAGCCGACGTTAGACGCGATCCTGTCACGGCTGGCACCGTGCGACATCGTGTTGGTCGAGGGTTACAAGCGCGAAGCGCACAAGAAAATCGAGACGAGACGGCTCGAGGCCAAGGACCGGACACCGCTCTCGGCAGGCGATCCACACATTGTCGCCATCGCCTCCGACTTCCCCATTATCGGCGAAGACCTGCCGGCCTTCGATCTCGACGACACGAATTCGATAGCTGACTTCATCGAGCGCGCCACAAGCCTGTCGCGCTGAAAATGCGGCAGAAGACAGTTTCCGCCCACTTGCTTTCCAATTTAGGCGTCTGACCCAGCGTCATCGCTTTCTGAACATGACCTTCCCTCAAGCGACGGTTTTGCAGTTGCTTTTTCTTGGGAAAGAATGGGAGTATCGCATCAGCGGGCGGTCAAAAGCACCGCCCACAGAGCCGTTCGGGAACGACGGCCGGGACCAACAGAGAGGACCATTATGCGTATTGCACTGCGTATCGCGCTTGCCGCTTCGGCTGCGCTGCTGACGCTTGGCGTTGCCCAGGCCCAGGAAAAGACCTTGAGGATCGGCACCGAGGGAGCCTATCCCCCATTCAACAATCTGACAGCCGACGGCCAGCTCGTAGGCTTCGATATCGACATTGCCAAGGCGCTCTGCGACGAGATGAAGGTGAAGTGCACCTTTGTCGCGCAGGACTGGGACGGCATCATTCCAGCCCTTCAGGCAGGCAAGTTCGACGCCATCGTCGCGTCGATGTCGATCACGCCGGAACGCGCCGAGAAGGTCGACTTCACCCACAAATATTACAATACGCCGCCGGCGATCGCCGCGCCCAAGGACACCGACATCAAGGGTGTCACCAAGGAAGATTTGGCCGGCAAGACAATCGGCGTGCAGGCGTCCACCACGCATTTCAACTATTCGACCAAGACTTATACCGACAGCACCGTCAAGCCGTACCCGACCGCACAGGAATACCAGCTCGATCTGGCCAATGGCCGGCTCGATGCCGCCAATGACGACATCGTCGTGCTGCAGCAATGGCTGGATTCGCCGGACGGCGCCTGCTGCAAGCTGGTCGGCACAATCAAGCCGGTCATCGAAATCCACGGTCCGGGCGCCGGCATTGCCGTGCGCAAGGGCGAGACCGATCTGGTCAACCAGTTCAATGCGGCGATCGACGCCATCCGAGCAAACGGAAAGTACAAGGAAATCAACGACAAATACTTCAAATATGACGTTTATGGCGGCGAGTCCTGATCGACCGACATACGAGGACTTGAACGGCGGGAGATTCCCGCCGTGCTTATAAGGATGCCGCGCACGAGGGGTGACGCGGCACGGGTCTCGAAGAGCCTCAAGGAGAACAGGCAGGCGGATGCAGAGCGCACTGACGCTTCTCAGTTGGGGACCCGAAGGCTGGCTCGACGACATCGCCGCGGGTGTATTTGTCACGGTATGTCTTGCGCTGGCCACTCTGCCCTTCGGGCTGACGCTCGGCTTTTTCGTGGCGCTGGCCAAACAATCGGAAGAGCCGTCGCTGAGACTGGCCGGGAACATCTACACCACGATTTTTCGCGGAATACCCGAGCTGCTCACGCTGTTTCTGATCTTCTTCGGCATCCCATTGATCCTGCAGTACATTGTCCGGCTGGTGAGCCCCGGAACGTCCGCCGACGTCAACAGCTTCGTCGCCGGCATGATCGCGCTCTGCTTCATTTTCTCCTCTTATTCCAGCGAGGTGTTTTTATCCGCCTTCCGCGCCATTCCAAAAGGGCAATATGAGGGAGGCTATTCGGTTGGCCTGTCCAGCGGCCAGACGATGCGGCTGATCGTGCTGCCGCAGTTGATCCGCATCGCATTACCCGGACTTGCCAATCTCTGGCTCATCCTGCTCAAGGACACCGCGCTCGTATCGGCCGTTGGTCTCAACGAGATCCTCAGGCAGAGCGGGGTTGCCGCGCGCGTCACCAAGCATGCCTTCCTGTTTTACGGTTTTGCCGGCCTGATCTATCTCCTGCTGGCGATCGTCTCCTCCTTCGGCATCAATGCGATCGAACGAGCGGTCGGCGGCAGCGAGGTCAAGAGATGAGCCTGGCCACCGACACGCTGAAGGTCGACCGGCCGCCGCCGCCCGCACGCGGCTGGTCGCGTCAACGCATCCTCGGCCATGTCCTGGTCGGCCTGTGGATCGCTCTCGGCATTGGCATGGTCGTCTACCTGGTCGCTGCGTGGAACCCGGAGTTCTTCCAGAAATATGCACCCGGCTACATATCCGGCCTCGGCGTCACGCTGCTGCTGGTTGCCATCTCGATTGTGCTTGGCGCGATCCTGTCGGTGCCGATCGCCTATGCACGCATGTCGAAGAACCCGATCCTTTCGGGGTTCGCTTATGCCTATGTCTATTTCTTTCGCGGCACGCCGCTGTTGGCGCAGACCTTCCTGGTCTACTACGGGGTCGGCTCCTTCCGGCCGGAGCTCGAGATGGTCGGACTGTGGGGCTTCTTCCGCGAAGCGTTCAACTGCGCGATCTTCGCCTTTTCGCTGAATACGGCCGCGTACCAGGCCGAGATTTTGCGTGGCGCAATCGAGAGCGTGCCGAGGGGCCAGTGGGAAGGTGCCGCCTCGCTCGGCCTGCACAAACTGCAGACGATGTGGAAGATCATCCTGCCGCAGGCGCTGATCGTCGCGTTGCGCCCGTATGGCAACGAGATCATCCTGATGATCAAGGGCTCGGCAATCGTCGCCATCATCACGGTCTACGATTTGATGGGCATCACCCGGCTCACCTATGCGCGCACCTTCGACTTTCAGTCGTATATCTGGGCGGCGATCATCTATCTGATCATCGTGGAAACATTGCGCCACGGCGTCGAGTGGATCGAACGCCGCATCACCATCCATCTGCACCGCTGACTCCCATCGCCTTGCCTGATCCGGTAGAGAGGACCGCAAAGCAGGCTTCTAAGGGATTCGAAAACATGGCTTCGGTGGCATTTCTCGGTCTTGGCATCATGGGCTATCCGATGGCCGGACATCTCAAGAACAAGGGCGGTCACGACGTCACCGTCTACAACCGCACCAGGGCCAAGGCCGAGCAGTGGGTTGCCCAGCATGGCGGCAGCTTCGCCGCGACACCAGCAGAGGCGGCCGCGGGCAAGGACTTCGTCTTTTCCTGCGTCGGCAATGACGACGATCTGCGCTCGGTGACGACCGGTGCCGAAGGCGCCTTCAATTCCATGAAGAAAGGCGCCATCTTCATCGACAACACCACGGCATCGGCGGAGGTCGCGCGCGAACTGGCGCAGCAGTCGCACGCGCTCGGGTTTGCGTTCCTCGACGCCCCGGTCTCCGGCGGTCAGGCAGGCGCCGAGAACGGCATGCTGACCGTGATGGTCGGCGGCGAGCCCGACGCCTTCGACAGGGCCAAGCCAGTCATAGATGCTTATGCCCGCATGGTCGGATTGATGGGATCGGCCGGGGCTGGCCAACTCACCAAGATGATCAACCAGATCTGCATCGCCGGCCTCGTTCAGGGCCTGGCGGAGGGCATCCATTTCGGCAAGAAGGCTGGGCTCGACATCGAAAAGGTCATAGAGGTGATTTCCAAGGGTGCGGCCGGTTCCTGGCAGATGGAGAACCGGCACAAGACGATGAATGCCGGCAAATATGATTTCGGCTTCGCCGTCGACTGGATGCGCAAGGATCTTGGCATCTGCCTCGCCGAGGCCGACCGCAACGGCGCCAAACTGCCGGTGACGGCACTCGTCGACCAGTTCTACAAGGACGTGCAGGCGATGGGCGGCAAGCGCTGGGACACGTCCTCGCTGCTGGCAAGGCTGGAGAAATAGGATTTCACCGTGGCCGAGCTTTCGCCTCAATCCAGCGCCGATGAAATCGTCGCTCATCTGCGCTCGATCGCCTCGGAGGAAAATCGACTTGGCATGCTGCGCTACGGCATCAAGATCGAACGTGCGCTAGGTATCTCGCATGGCGTGCAGCGGCAGATTTCCAAGAAAATCAAGCGCAACCATGAGCGTGCCTTTGAGCTTTGGCAGACAGGCATCATGGAGGCGCAGTTCATCGCTTCCGTGACAGCCGATCCGGAGCGGTTCTCCTCCGCGGATGCAAGACGATGGGCGGCGACTTTCGACTCGTGGGATATCGTCGACGGGGTCTCCGATCTCTTTGTCGATACGGATTGCTGGAAGGAATTGATCGCCGAATTCGCGGTCGACGAACGGGAATTCGTTCGACGCACGGCTTTTGCGATGATGGCCTGGTCGGTAGTCCACCGGAAGAAGGAACCCGAGACGACCTTCCTCGAATTCCTGTCGATCATCGAGGCGCATGCGACCGACGGCCGCAATTTTGTGAAGAAGGCCGTGAACTGGGCGCTTCGTTCGATCGGCAAGCGATCGATGAATTTGCACGGCCCTGCCCTTGCCCTGGCGCAAAAATTGGCGGCCTCGACAGACAGGACTGCTCGCTGGATCGGCAAGGATGCCGTGAAGGAACTTTCCGATGCCAAGACGCTCGAACGGCTCGCCGCCAGAAAAGCTTGACCTGAGCGAAGTGCGCTTCACGGAGGTGACGCAATCGACGCGCGCCGATTTCGAAAACCTGTTCGAGCAACCCGGCGGGCCGAAATACTGCTGGTGTATGGCTTGGCGCAATCTCGATCGCCGCGAGCATGTCGAGAACGACGAGAAGAAACGCGCGATGATGACGCTGATCGACGCCGGCACGCCGGTCGGCATTGTCGCCCAGATCGATGGCCGGACCGTCGGCTGGTGCTCGATTGCGCCGCGCGAGACCTACCGCAAGCTGTCACGGCAGCAGAACGATAGCGAGATGGGCATCTGGTCGATCGTCTGCTTCTATGTACCGAAAGCGCTGCGCGGCGGCGGGCTGGCAAGCGCATTACTCGACGCGGCCATCGATCACGCCTTTGCCAAAGGCGCCAGGACGATCGAAGCCTATCCGGTCGACCAGGCGTCGCCGAGCTACAGCTTTATGGGTTTTCGGGACACGTTCGCCGCCCGCGGCTTTCGCGAGATCGGCATGACCGGCTCGCGTCGGCATGTGATGCGGCTTGAACGTTGACCTTGGCGACAGCGGCAGCTTTACTTGCTGGCATAGGCCGCAGATCAAGGCTCAACAATGGAGCAGCAATGAGCAACCGTCTCAAATCAGGAGCGATCCTGGCGGCCGCGGTGTTCGTGTCCATTGTGGCAGACAGCGCTTGCGCCGGGACGATGCATATTTTCTGGAAGGATCTGCGCCCGGCGACCCAGGCAGCCGCCGAAAGCGTCGGACTGCCGATGATTGCGGCCAAAATGCCGGATCATGGCGAGACGCTCTCACTCAACTTGCAGGACAAGACCGTGCAACTCGCAGGCTATGCGCTGCCGGTCGATCGCGACGGCGATCTCGTCTACCAGTTCCTGCTGGTGCCGTGGACGGGAGCCTGCAGCCACATGCCGACGCCGCCGCCCAACCAGATCGTCCTCGTCACGCCTGCACACCCTTACAGGATGTCCGAGGCCTACCAGCCGGTTTCGGTGACCGGCGCATTACGGCCGGGCATGGAGAAGAGCCAGCTTTTCATGCTTGACGGCGTCAGCGTCATCCAGTCGGGCTACACCGTGCGCAAGGCCGAGGTGGTCAATGTCGACACCGTGCCGGACACGATCACGCTGCCGGTCAACTCGCCATGGACTTTCCTGAACAAAAAGAAGAACTAAACAGAAGAATCTCAGGCGGCGTTGGCGCCGGACTCCTTGTCGAGCATCATGTAATCCAGCGGCATCTCGGTCGTGTATTTGATCTGCTCCATGGCGAAGGAAGACGACACGTCGCGGATCTCGATCTTGGCGATCAGCCGCTTGTAGAAGGCGTCGTAGGCGGCGATATCGGGCACCACGACGCGCAAGAGATAGTCGACGTCGCCGCTCATGCGATAGAATTCGACCACTTCCGGGAATTCCTGGATGACCTCCGAAAAGCGCCGCAGCCATTCATGGCTGTGCGAATTGGTGCGGATCGAGACGAACACCGTGACCCGCACATTGACCTTTTCATGATCGAGGATGGCGACGCGCCGCTTGATGACGCCCTCTTCCTCGAGCTTCTGGATGCGCCGCCAGCACGGCGTCGTCGACAGGCCGACCTTCTTGGCGACGTCGGCGACTGCAAGCGTCGCATCCTCCTGCAGGAGGCGGAGAATTTTTCTATCAAGGCGGTCCATTGGGTGCTCCCCTGATGCAAGTCGTCCAAGTGCGCAGCGGCCTTGGCACAACGACATGCATAAAAACAAGAATTTAACGCGCGTCCCCTCATGCGCGGCGCGCTTCGAGGAATGGATTACCATAATCCCTCTTGCTCGAGCCTATTACAAGAAAGAAATTCTGCCGCATAGTGCGAAAGCGAGTGATTTCTTGCTGAATGCCTAGCCGAGGCGATAGCGGATTTCCGATCTCAGGAAGGGCAGCAAATCCATTTCAAACCATGGATTGCGCTTCAGCCAACCGGTGTTGCGCCAGGACGGGTGCGGCAGCGGCAGGACTTTCGGGTCGATTGCCGCCGCCCAGATGGCACGCCAATCCATGACCGTTTCCGTCAGCGAGGGACGGCGCGCCGCGCCCATATGCCAGCTTTGCGCGTAGATGCCGATCGTCAGCACCATATCGACTTGCGGCATCAGCGCCATCAGCGATGTGCGCCAGGCCGGCGCACATTCGCGGCGCGGCGGCAGGTCGGCGCCCCTGGCGTCCTGACCGGGAAAGCAAAAGCCCATCGGCACGATGGCGAATTTGTCCGTGTCGTAAAATTCCTCGCTGCGGACGCCCAGCCAGCTTCGCAGCCGGTCGCCGGAGGCGTCGGTGAACGGCGTCCCTGTGATGTGAACCTTGGTACCCGGCGCCTGGCTGGCGATCAGGATACGCGCACTCGACGATGGCCTGAGCACCGGACGCGGCTGGTGCGGCAACGGCCTGCCGGCCGGGTTATCGACGCAGATGCGGCAGGCGCGTACCCGCGCCGTCAAGGCTTCCAGCTCTTCGCGCATTCGGAACTCGTTGTCAGGCGGCGGCACTCGGCCGGCTGGAGATTTCTCGATACCAGCGCAGCACGTTCGTGCACTCTTCGGGTACCTTGATGCGAGCCGGCTTCATGAAGTCGATGGCGACCAGCCCGGTGATGTCGGCGATCGAATAGGCATCGCCGGCGATGAATTCCCTGCCGGCGAGCTCAGTGTCCAGAAATCTCAGGAATTCGATCGCCTTCGGCTTGTTGGCCTCGCCCCATTCGGGGATTTGCGGGATCTCCCATTCCCTCATTGCGGGGTGGATGTGCCGGAACGCCGCGGCGACGCAGCCGAACAGATTGAACTCCACACGTCTTTGCCACATCTCGACGATTGCCTTGCCGAGCGCCCCATGCCCGAACAAAGCCGGCTCGGGGTGCAGTTCCTCGAAGTAACGACAGATTGCGACGGATTCGGTGATGATGGTGCCGTCATCGAGCTCGAGCACCGGCAGACGCTTCAGCGGATTGCGCGAGCTGACCGGCTGCTCTTTGTGCTCCAGCGCGCCCATGTCTACGGGCACCAGCGGAACCTGAAGTCCCTTTTCGGCCAGAAAAATCCGAACCCGACGTGGATTGGGCGCGCGCCCGCCGTCGAACAGCTTCATCTCCATCCTCCTCGTCCGTCCCGACGAACTATAGGCACAACTCACCAGAAGCGAAAAATTTCACGCAAGGCATCGCCGATCGACGCCAAGGTGCCGTGCTTTCTTTCGACCAGCTCGTGGCCGTGGCTCTCGCGCCAGTTCTTCGGTTCGTCGAAAGTTCCGCCCCAGATGCCGGCTTTGCCTGCGCGCGCAGCAGCTTCCTCGGTCTCGAAATCGCCAAAGGCGACCGCCCAGCCGGCCTCGACCTGTGCGCGGTTGAGATCCTTGCCACCGGCCTTGCAGTCGCCGAGCAGCCTGCCGTAGCGGTCGCGCTGCCAGCCGCTGCAGGAGACCGCTTTGCCGGCTATCAACCGCACCAGGGACTGCCGCGCGAGCTTGCCGCATGGATAGTCGGCACCGTTCTTGCGGCAGATCTGCGAATATTCCGGCGCGTCGATGCCACGCATGCGGACACGCTCGCTGCCGAGGGTGATGCTATCGCCGTCATTGACGGTGGCCGCGCCCTCCGTCTTGCGCGTCTCGATCCGGTCGAGGCGCGCCGCCAGGAGGATCGCCAGGCCGAGCACGATGAGTGTCAGCCCATAGTCCATTAGTCGGCGCCACAGGCTTCGCGGACGCGGCGCATAGTATCGCTGGCGCGGCCATCGCGACCACGAACGGCTCATATGGCAAACCGTTGGTTAATCATTCGAACGTAGCTTAACGATTTGAAATTGCTGCCCGCGTAAATTGAAGACTTCATGCCCCTGCAACGCTCGACCACGGCGGACAAGTTTATTGTGGACCGCAGAAAACGCCATCGCAACAGCGATGTCGCGCGCGCGGTGCGCAAGACGCGCGACCGTCTTTCGCAGCAAGCCGGAAATCCCGACTTCGACCGCGAGCTGTTGAAGCTCCACGCGCTTTCGATGACCGGCGGCGTGATCGTTATCCCGCTGCTCGTTCTGGCAACGGCCGCGGCAGGCTTGTTCGCGGGCATCGGCAAGGAGATCGGCGTCTGGGCGCTGTTCACATTCATCTGCTATACCATCGTTGCGTTCATGGCCAGACGCGTCACTCAAGCGTCCGAACTCAACCCGCTGGAAACGCATAGGGATTTCCTGATCGGCCATTTTCTGTGCGGGCTTGGCTGGGCTTGGTTCGCATGGCTCGGCTGCGAAACTTGCCAAATGGATCAGTTCCAGGTCGCCAAGGCGGTGGTGCTGCTGCTCGCCATGTCGGCAACCGCGATCCTGGCCTCGTCCCTGCGCGGTGCGCTGTTGGCGACCTTCGCCCTCCCGGTCGCCATCTATGCTTATGCCAGTGCGAAATTATGGATGCCGGTCGAAGTGATCATGGCAGGCTTGCTGATCTCCTCGTTGCCGTTCTTCGCCTATGTGGCGCGCCAACTCAACCGTTCCTCGCTGATGCTGCTGTCGTTCCGCTCCGAAAAGGATGCGCTGATCGCCGAACTGGAGACGGCAAAATCGATGTCGGACGAGGCACGGCGGCGGGCGGAAGACGCCAATCTGGCGAAATCGCGTTTCCTGGCCTCGATGAGCCACGAACTGCGCACACCGCTCAACGCCATTCTCGGCTTTTCCGAAGTGATGGCCAACGAGGTGCTCGGCCCGATGAGCAACCCGACCTATCGCGACTATGCCCGTGACGTGCACGACTCCGGACAGCATCTGCTCGACCTGATCAACGAAATTCTCGATTTGTCGCGCATCGAAGCGGGCCGCTACCAGCTCAACGAGGAGCCGATGATGCTGCTCTCCGTCGTCGAGGATTGCTGCCACATGATGGAGCTGAAGGCGCGCAACAAGGACATCCGCATCGTCCAGGATTTCGAAAACGCCTTGCCGCGCCTGTTCGCCGACGAACGCGCGGTGCGGCAGATTGCGCTCAACCTGTTGTCCAATGCCATCAAGTTCACCGCCACCGGCGGCGAAATCCGCGTGCGCGTCGGCTGGACGGCGGGCGGCGGGCAATATCTCTCCGTCAAGGACAATGGGCCGGGCATACCGGAAGACGAGATTCCGATCGTGCTTTCGGCCTTCGGCCAGGGCTCGATCGCCATCAAGAGCGCCGAACAGGGCACCGGGCTTGGCCTGCCGATCGTGCAAGGCTTGCTGGCCATGCATGGCGGCGAATTCCAGCTCCATTCCAGGCTGCGCGAAGGCACCGAGGCGATCGCCATCTTCCCGCTGAGCCGGGTGATGGAGGAACTGCCGGCGCTGCCGACCAAGGCGGTTGCCTCGCGCCGGCGCTGAATGCTTAACCGCGGACCGCGGCTGCCATGCCGGAGCTGGTCAGCGCGGCCGCCTTGACCAAGCCGGCGGCAAGCGCCGCCCCTACCCCCTCGCCTTGACTGACGCCCAGATCGAGCAGCGGGCGAAGGCCGAGGCGCTCGGCGACCTTGGCATGACCAGGCTCCGGCGACAGGCTTGCGAGGAGACAATGGTCGAGCGCGGCGGGGTTGGCGGCATGTAGGACACCAGCGGCCGCAGTCACCGCAAACCCATCGAGCAGCACCGGGATCTTCTGCATCCGCGCCGCCAGAATGGCGCCGCAGATCGCGGCGAATTCCCGTCCACCGACCCGGCGCAGCGCTTCCAGCGGGTCCTTGAGGCTCGCGCCGTGAAACGCGATCGCGGCATCGACCACCTCCGCCTTGCGCTTCTGCATCACCGTGTCGGCCCCTGATCCAGGGCCGATCCAGTCGGCCCCGGTGCCTCCGAACAATGCCGTGCAAAGGGCCGCGGCGACAGTCGAATTGCCGACGCCGAGGTCGCCAAGGCAAAGCAGGTCGGTACCGCCGGCAATCGCTTCCATGCCGAAGGCCATGGTGGCGGCGCAACCGCGCTCGTCCAGTGCCGCATCCTCGGTAATGTCGGCTGTCGGAATGTGCAGGGCCAGATCGAACACCTTCAAGCCGAGATCGTTGGCGATGCAGATCTGGTTGATTGCTGCACCGCCGGCGGCGCAGAGCTCGACTGCATTTGCCGTGGCGGCGGCGGGGCGCGGCGAAATGCCGTGGCGGGTGACGCCATGATTGCCGGCAAAGATCGCCACCAATGGCCGCGTCACCGCCGGCGGCGCGCGGCCGCTCCACCCGGCAAGCCAGGCGGCGATGTCCTCGATGCGGCCAAGCGAGCCTTTGGGCTTGTCTGCCCTAACAAACAACTGGCGCACGCGGGCCTTGGCCGCCATATCTCCCGGCGGCAGGCTCACTAGGAGGTCGCGAAAATCGTCGAAAGGCAGCGCGCTGGTCATGTCGATGGCGATCGTCCGTGTGAATTGGTGAGCGGCATAGCCGCCTTGGCCAGCCGGCACAACCTCAAGCCGGCACAACCTCCAGGCCTGGTACAACTTGGCGGTATTGACGCGAAAGCATTCGTTGGCGGCGCTTCCCGGAGGGCTTGCATTGACTTTGTCGTTGCACCATGTGGAGGCTAGCCAAGGAAATCCTTATGACGGCCATTGAATCCCCGTGCATCCTGGTCTGCTCGATCGATATGAAAACCGGCTTCTGTTTCGGTTGCGGGCGCACGCGCGAGGAAATCGCCGCCTGGATCGACATGACCCCGCAAACCCGCCGCAGCGTCATGGCCGAGCTGCCGGCAAGGCTGGAAACGGTCGAGCGACGCCCCCGCCGGGAAACCCGTCGCAGCCGCATGGCACGCGAACGCGACGCCCTCTCGTGAACCGGCCGCAGAGATGAACCGACTGCTGTGGATTCTGATCGTCGCGATCGGGGCGGGTGTACTCCTGCTCATGCTCAACGATTCCGCCGGCAGTACATTCGGCATTGAGAATTACGATTTCAGCCAGCTGATCTGGCTTGGCGCCTTAGCGGCACTCGTCGGCGCCGGCCTGGTCAGATCGGGCAGGCCGTTGGGCACCATGGCCCGCAGCCTCGGCGCCTGGGGTGCCATCGTGCTGGCGCTGATCGCCGGCTATCAGTACCGCTATGAGTTGCAGGATTTCGCCAGCCGCGTCACCGCCGGCCTTGTTCCCGGCAGTCCGCTGGCGCTGGGCGTGGAAGAAGGCCATGCCACCGTGACCCTGGACAAGGCCGGCAGCGGCCATTTCGAAGCGCGCGTCACGATCAACGGCACGCCGATCCTGACGGTTGTCGATACCGGCGCGACCAGCACCGTGCTGACCACCGAGGACGCGCTGGCGGTCGGGTTCAATTCGGCGGCTCTCCGCTTCACCATACCGATCTCTACCGCCAACGGCATGACACGCGCGGCGGCGGTGCGAACCGACGAACTGTCGATCGGCGGCATCGTGCGCAAGGACATGCCCATCATGATCGCCGCACCAGGCACGCTCGGCCAGAGCCTTCTCGGTATGAATTTCATCGGCTCGCTATCGGGTTTCGACGTACGCGGCGATCGCATGATTTTGCGGGATTAAGTTTTTCCTCAGGCCGCCTCTGCGGTCCGGCCGAAATCGACCTCTGCGAAGGCTGACTTCAGCACCTCCGGTCCGGCACCGGGCCGTGTCGCCTCGGTGGACAGGATCTGCCGGTAGCGGCGTGCACCGGGCAGGCCGTGAAACAGCCCGACCATGTGCCGGGTGACATGCCCGAGGCGTCCGCCCTGCTCGATATGGTGTGACGCGTAATCCGCCATGGCATCGATCAGTGCGGCAAAATCGAACGACTCAGCTGTGCTGCCGTAAAACGCGGCATCGATGCCGGTCAGTATCCCTGGCGTGTGATAGGCGGCGCGGCCGAGCATGGCGCCATCGACATGGTCGAGATGCGTCAGCGCCTCTGCGAGAGATTGAATGCCACCGTTGATGCCGATGAATTTGTTTTGTTTTCTGGCTTTCAGCCGATAGACGCGGTCATAGTCGAGCGGTGGGATGTCACGATTTTCCTTTGGGCTCAGTCCTTCCAGCCAGGCCTTGCGGGCGTGCACCCACAGCGCGTCGGCGCCGGCCGCGAAAACACCATCGGCCAACGCATCGAGTGCCGGTTCCGGATCCTGCTCATCGACGCCGATGCGGCACTTGACGGTAACCGGTATTTTCACCGCCGCCTTCATTGCCGCGACGCAATCCGCGATGAGCACGGGCGTCTTCATCAGGCAGGCGCCGAAGGTGCCCGACTGGACGCGGTCGGACGGGCAGCCGATATTGAGGTTGATTTCATCATAGCCGAAGGCTTCGCCGATGCGCGCCGCCTCGGCCAGCTTTCCCGGATCGGCGCCGCCGAGTTGCAGCGCCACCGGATGTTCGCTGTCGTCGAAGCCGAGCAGCCGCTCGCGTGCGCCGTGGATGACCGCATCGGCCACCACCATCTCGGTATAGAGCAGCGCCTCGCGCGTCAGCTGGCGATGGAAGAACCGGCAGTGCCGGTCCGTCCAATCCATCATCGGCGCCACGGCAACTTTGTGGCGTAACATGTTCATTTTACTATTTTTTCTGTCTCAGTCCGTCCGATACTCCGTTCGAATGACAGAGCAATTTGGCAAGAGATGCACACCTAACTGACCCGATATACGATTTTGCCGCCGCAACTGAAAGCAAATTGGCATGTCACACATGTCACTGTACGCACCAGTTAGATGCCTGCCATGGAACGATGAACCGCGTTGGCGGCATACCAGTCAGCCAAGGCGAAGCGCGTTGCGGGCAATCTGCCACGCGGATTCGACATGCCGCCGCGCCGCCTCCTCCGCCTCGTCCGGCCTGCGCGACCGGATTGCATCCATGATTTCGGTCATTTCGGCGATCGCCGGCTCGCGGCGGTTCTCCGACGCGATCGTCATTGAGCGGAGCTGGTTGATGCGGACATTCAGCCCCGTCACGATTTCCCAGGCAATGCGCTTGTCCGCCGCCTCGAACAGCGTTTCGTAGAACTTGGTCGTTGCCCGCATCACCTCGACAGGCGCACCGGACGCCCACGCCTCAAGCAGGTTCGTCAAGGCGGCATCGAGCAAAGCGATCTGCGCGTCCGTGGCCGTCAGGGCGCAAGCCCGCGCCGCGATTCCCTCGAGCAGCGCCCGCAATTCATAGATTTCGTCGGTGCGGCCGAGATCCGGCTTGGCCACGGCGGGTCCGTGGCCCGGTATCATCTGCACCAGGCCTTCCGCCTCGAGCTGCCGCAGCACCTCGCGCACGACGGAACGGCTCACCCCGAGCTGATCGCATAGCGGCCGCTCGACCAGCCTTTCACCAGGCTGGAAATGGAAGCCCATGATCGCTTCACGCATGCGCTCCAGCGCCAGCGTCCTCAGCGTCTTGGCAGAGCGGTCGATCCGCAGCGTATCGCCTGACATTTTCTCTCCCTACCCCCAATCCGGCCACAAAACAGATTCCATAGCTGATTGACAAGGCTTCTGGTGCTCCATAGTATGGTATACCATAAGATGACGTAAAGATTTCGGCGTTGCACAGCGCCGGCGACCGAGGACTTTCATGAAACCAGCCATTCGAAAGATCGTCACTTACATCGAGAACACGTTAATCGAGGGCGGCAAGGAAGCCCCAAAACCGTTGCGTCTGATCGGCGTCGCCGCCGTACTGACAAACCCTTGGGCGGGCCGCGGTTTCACCGACGACCTGTCGCCGGAGATCCGCGTCATTGCTCCCGTCCTCGGCGAACTGCTGACCCGCGAGATTATCGCCGTTGCCGGTTCCGGCGAGGCAATAGAGGGTTATGGCAAAGCCGCGGTCTGCGGCACGGCGGGCGAGATCGAGCATGCATCGGCGCTGATCCATACGCTGCATTTCGGCAACCATTACCGTCGCGCGGTCGGCGCCAAGACCTATCTCGCCTTCACCAATCTGCGCGGAGGGCCGAACACCCCGATCATGATCCCGCTGATGGACAAGAACGACGAAGGCCGCCGCTCCCACTATCTGACCGTACATTTCCAAATCGGCGACGCGCCCGCGCCCGACGAGCTGGTGGTGGCGCTTGGCGCTTCGATTGGCGGCCGCCCGCACCATCGTATCGGGGACCGCCATCAGGACCTCAAGGAGGTCGGAGACCTGCATGGCTGACGTCGCTGCCACCGCATGGGTCCGGGACACGGCTCCGGACGGCACCGGCTTCATCCGCGCCGGCTCCGGCGCGCCGGTTCTGCTCATTCACGGTGTCGGCATGAACGCCGCGATCTGGCACGATCAGATCGCGGCGATGAAAGACCATCATGACCTGATCGCCATCGACATGCTCGGCCATGGCGTTTCACCGCTGCCGCCGGAAGAAGCCAGCCTGTCCGATTTCGCCGATCAGGCGGTTCGCCTTCTCGACCATCTTGGCGTGGCGTCGGTGTCGATCGTTGGCCATTCGATGGGCGCGCTGGTCGCTCTGGAGATCGCCCTTCGCACCCCTTCGCGCGTTCGCTCCATCGTGTGCCTCAACGCGGTGTTCCGCCGCCCCGCGGCCTTGGCGCAGGCCGTACGCGAGCGTGCGGCCGCGCTCGGCACCCATGGCAACCCTTCCGCCATTGCGGCTACGCTTGCCCGCTGGTTCGGCGACCCGCTGCCGGCGAACCTTGTCGGGGCGGCCACCACAGCGCGCGCCGCCCTGGAAAAGGTCGACCCCGAAGGCTACGCGCGCACCTATCGCCTCTTTGCCCATGCCGATGCTGAGCACGCCGGTGCTCTCCCCGGTCTTGCCGCGCCGGCCCTGTTCATAACCGGGTCGCAAGACAGCAATTCGACCCCGGCCATGTCGGCGGCGATGGCGAGGCTAGCGCCGCACGGCCAATGCCTCGTGCTCAATGGAGAAAGGCACATGATGGCAATGGCTTCTCCTGAAAAAGTGACCAAACACATCATGGAGTTTCTCGACACGGAAGGAGACGCTGGCGTGAAGCCGGAGTCGGATGCAGTCTTTGATAGAGGCGAATTCCGGCGCGCACTCGGCTCGTTCCTGACCGGCGTCACCATCGTCACCACGATCAGCGCGGAAGGCGAACCGCGCGGCTTCACCGCCAACTCCTTCACCTCGGTCTCGCTCGAGCCGCCGCTGGTGCTTGTCTGCATCGCCAAGAGGGCGCTGGGGCACAGTGCTTTTTCGACGTCGAGAGGTTTCGCCATCAACATCCTGTCAGAGGACCAGAAGGCCCATTCCGGCATCTTCGCTTCCAAAGCAGCGGACAAGTTCGCGGCCGTGAGCTGGCAACCGGGCCGGACCGGCAATCCGCTGATCGACGGCTCCGTTGCGGTGTTCGATTGCGGCATGGAGCAGCTGGTCGATGCTGGCGATCACTCGATCCTCATCGGCCGCGTCCGCGACTTCAGCCACAACGGAGCCCAGCCCCTCGGTTATTGCAGAGGCACCTACGTCACGCCTGGCCTCAGCCAGGAGGCGCTGGCGGCGGCGCCCCCCGATACGGAGGTCGGCGCCATTCTCGAGAACGAGGGCCGTGTGCTGTTCGTCGAAACGGCCGACGGGATTTATGAATTGCCTGCGGGGCACGGACTGGGCACGCCCAACGATGCGCGCAGCCTCAAGGGGCGCCTTGCCGCCAGGGCCATAGACGCCCAGCTCGGCTTCCTGTTCGCGGTGTGGGACGATGCCGCCGAACCTTGGCGCACGCATGTTTATTATCGCGGAACGGTCGATGGCGCATATTCCGACGATCGCCAGATGCGGCTTGTCGACATCGAGCAGATCGCCGATCTGAAGATCGCCGATCCCGCGGTGCGTTCGATGCTTACCCGCTATGCGCGCGAACGTACGGAAGATGCATTCGGCGTCTATGTCGGCAACGAGGTCGAAGGCGAAGTCCGGCCGCTCGCCAAGTCCTCGCCTTCTCAAATTTCTCTTTCCGGTCGCGGGTGAAACCGATGAAGTTTTCGCTTTTCGTCCACATGGAGCGATCGGATCCGGCCAAGCCGCATTCCGAGCTTGTCGGCGAGCTGGAGGAGCTGGTTCTGCAGGCGGAAGAGGCAGGATTCGAGACTGCCTGGATCGGCGAGCATCACGGGATGGAATTCACCATCTCGCCGAACCCGTTCATCAACATCGCCTGGCTCGCCGCCAAAACCAGGCGCATCCGGCTCGGAACAGGAACCATCGTCGCGCCGTTCTGGCACCCGATCAAGCTTGCCGGCGAAGCAGCGATGGCCGACGTCGTCACCGGCGGCCGTCTCGACATCGGCATTGCGCGCGGCGCCTACGCTTACGAATACCAGCGACTTTTCCCGGGCCTCGAGGCCTGGGGTGCCGGCCAGCGTATGCGCGAGATGGTGCCGGCGATCCGCGGCCTTTGGGATGGTGATTTCGAACTCGCCGGCGAGTTCTGGTCGTTTCCGTCGACCACCTCGTCGCCCAAGCCGCTGCAAAAGCCTTATCCGCCGATCTGGGTGGCCGCACGCGATCCGAACTCGCACGACTTTGCGGTTTCCAGCAAATGCAACGTCCAGGTGACGCCGCTTGCCTCCGGCGATGGCGAAGTGGCCAGCCTGATGGAGCGTTTCAACGCGGCGTGTAATGCCCACCCCGACGTACCAAGGCCGGAGATCATGCTGCTGATGCATACTTTCGTCGCCGAGGATGCCGCGGAGGCTGACCGGCTCGCGCAGGATCTGTCGCAGTTCTACTGCCAGTTCGGCGCCTGGTTCCAGAACAAGAAGCCGGTGCACCAGGGCATAATGGAAGCGCTGACCGAAGACGAGATCGCGGCCATGCCGCAATATGCGCCTGACAAGATCAAGCAGAACCTGGTCATTGGCGAAGCCGACGAGGTGATCGCCAGGCTGAAAGCCTACGAAGCGCTCGGCTACGATCAGTATTCGATCTGGATCGACAGCGGCCTTTCCCATCGGCGCAAGAAGAAATCGCTGCAGCTCTTCATCGACAGGGTGATGCCGGCCTTTTCCGAGCCGAAAGCTGGGTTGCCATGAGCACCACTCAATTCAGGAACTATATTGACGGCAGCTTCGTCGAAGTGGCGGCGACCTTCGACAGCATCGATCCCTCGACGGGCGCGCCATGGGCGAAGATGCCCGCTGCATCGTCTGATGACGTCGACCGCGCCGTCGAAGCTGCTCACCGGGCGCTTGGCTCCGGCACGTGGCCGGCAATGACGGCAACGGCACGCGGCAAGCTTCTGGTGCGGCTCGGCGATCTGGTGGTCGCCAATGCCGACCGGCTGGCGGAACTCGAGACGCGCGATACCGGCAAGATCATCCGCGAGACCCGCGCCCAGATCGCCTATGTCGGCGACTATTACCGCTATTATGGCGGGCTGGCCGACAAGCACGAGGGCTCGTTTGTCCCCATCGACAAGGCCGACATGGAAGTGACCATCCGGCCGGAGCCAATTGGCGTCGTCGCCGCCATTGTGCCGTGGAACTCGCAGCTCTTCCTGTCCGCCGTCAAGCTCGGGCCGGCGCTGGCGGCCGGCTGCACCATCGTTCTGAAAGCATCGGAAGACGGCCCTGCCCCGTTGCTGGCCTTCGCCGAACTCGTCCATGAGGCGGGATTTCCCGCCGGGACCGTGAACATCCTGACCGGCTTCGGCCACGATTGCGGTCACCGGCTGACCAGTCATCCGCTCGTCGCCCGCGTCGCCTTCACCGGCGGTCCCTCGACCGCTCGGCAGATCGTCAGGAATACGGCGGAAAACCTCGCCTTCACGACGCTCGAGCTCGGCGGCAAAAGCCCGGTCGTGGTGTTTGCCGATGCCGATCTGGACAGCGCCGCCAACGCGGTCGTTGCCGGCATCTTCGCTGCCACCGGCCAGAGCTGCGTCGCCGGCTCGCGGCTGCTGGTCCAGCGCTCCGTCAAGGACGAATTCCTCGCCCGGCTCAAGCGCAAAGCCGAGGCGATCAGGATTGGCGATCCGCAGGATCCCGCGATCGAAATGGGACCGCTCGCCACCTCGCGCCAGCGCGAATGGATAGAGAAGATCATTGCTGAAAGCCTGGCCGCGGGCGGGCAACTGGTCACCGGCGGCATTCGCCCCGCGGGCATGGCGGACGGCTTCTATTACGCGCCGACGATTATCGACGCGCCTGATCAGACCCTTGCCTGCGTGCGCGAAGAGCTCTTCGGCCCGGTGCTCTGTGTGCTAGCCTTCGACGGCGAAGCTGAAGCGCTTTCGCTCGCCAACGACACGAAGTTCGGCCTGGCGTCCGGCGTGTTCACCACCAATCTGGCAAAAGCCCACCGCATGGCGCGCGGCATCAATGCCGGCGTGGTCTGGATCAACACCTATCGGGCGGTCTCGCCGCTGGTTCCGTTTGGCGGCTACGGCCAATCCGGGCTCGGCCGCGAGGGCGGCCTCGATGCGATCCGCGACTACACGCGTTCGAAATCGGTGTGGATACGCACCTCCGACGACCCGATTCCCGATCCTTTTGTCATGCGGTAGCCGCCGCTGGCCGGAGATGCGCGATCAAGGCGAAAACGACCGATCGCGAACAGACAACAACGAAAACAACAGAGGAGAACGACATGAAACTGATCATCACCGGCTTCCTTGCCGGATTTATTGCAACGACAGTTCTGGCAACGACGGCCGCAAAAGCCGAGGACATGGTGTTCACCAGCTGGGGCGGGACGACCCAGGAAGCGCAGACCAAATCCTGGGCCGAGCCGTTCACCGCTGCATCCGGCATCAAGGTCATGCAGGACGGCCCGACCGACTACGGCAAGCTGAAGGCGATGATCGACAGCGGCAGTGTCAACTGGGACGTCGTCGACGTCGAGATGGATTTCGCCATCAAGGCGGCCAAGGACGGTCTGCTCGAGCCGATCGACTTCAAGACCGTGCCGAAGGCCGACCTCGATCCGCGCTTCACCACCGATCACGCCGTCGGCAGTTTCTACTATTCCTTCGTGCTCGCCTGGAACAAGGGCGCCGTTTCGGGTGAACCGGCCGGCTGGGCCGACATGTTCGACCTGACGAAGTTCCCGGGCAAGCGGACCTTCTACAAATGGTCGGCGCCCGGTGTCATCGAGATCGCGCTGCTGGCCGATGGTGTTCCGGCGGACAAGCTCTATCCGCTGGATCTCGATCGCGCCTTCAAGAAACTCGACACCATCAAGTCGGATATCGTCTGGTGGGGCGGCGGGGCGGAGTCGCAGCAATTGGTCGCATCCGGCGAAGCGACGTTCGGCCAGCTGTGGAACGGCCGCGTCTTCGCACTGGACAAGGAAGGCGCCGATGTCGGCGTCTCCTGGAACCAGAACCTGACCGCAGCCGACGTTCTGGTGGTACCGAAGGGTGCCAAGAACAAGGATACGGCGATGAAATTCCTCGCCGCGGCGAGCAGCCCCGCCGGCCAGGCCAAATTTGCCGAAGCCAGCGGTTATGCGCCGATCAACACCAAGGCCAAGGCAGAGATGCCGGCCGATGCCGTGAAATCGCTGCCGGACGCTCATGTCGACGGACAGATCAATCTCGACATGAACTACTGGGCCGCCAATCGCGACACCATCGCCGCGCGCTGGTATGCCTGGCAGGCGAAATAAGCCCGCCCTTGAACCGCAATGGACGAGACGGTTCGCGCCGTCTCGTCCCGTAGCCGGGTCGCTGTCATGTCGGTCGAAACACGCCGGAACTTTGGAACGGTGCGGGTGCCGGCAGGTCTCAATGGCCTGCTGCCGGCCCTGATTCTGATTATGCTGTTCTTCATCGTCCCCGTGCTGGCGCTGCTTTTGCGCAGTGTCACGGAGCCCGAGCCAGGCTTGCAGAACTATGCTGCCCTGCTTGGTGACGGCACCTATGCGCGGGTGTTCTTCAACACATTCCTGGTCGCGGCGTTGGTCACCATCGTCACGGTCCTTGTCGCCTTTCCGGTCGCCTGGATGCTGGCGATCATGCCTTCGGGACTGGCCTCGATCATCTTCGGCATCATCATTCTGTCGATGTGGACGAACCTGCTCACCCGCACCTATGCCTGGATGGTGCTCCTGCAGCGTACCGGCGTCATCAACCGGACGCTGATGACCATCGGCGTCATCGACCACCCGCTGCCGCTCATCAACAATCTCACCGGCGTCACTATCGGCATGGTCTATATCATGCTGCCCTTCATGATCCTGCCGCTGGTCGGCACGTTACGGGCGATCGATCCGATGACGCTGCGTGCGGCGTCGCTGTGCGGCGCAAGCCCTTTCCAGGCGTTCCGCCGCATCCTCGTGCCGCTGTCGCTGCCCGGCGTCGCCGCCGGTGGCCTGATGGTCTTCGTCATGTCGCTCGGCTACTTCGTCACGCCGGCACTGCTCGGCGGCACGTCGAACATGATGCTTGCCGAAATGATCGCGCAGATGGTCCAGTCGCTGCTCAACTGGGGGCTCGGCAGCGCCGCTGCCTTCATCCTGCTTGTCGTCACCATGGTTCTCTACGCACTGCAGCTGCGCCTTGTCGGTGCCAGGCGCACGAGCGGAGGCATCTGAGATGCTGCTCGACTATGACCGCATGGGTTGGCTACGGGTTGCCCTGCTCGGCTTCACCGCGCTGGTCGCTGGCTTTCTTCTGTTGCCGGTGGTCTTCATTGTCCTGCTCTCCTTCGGCTCGTCGCGCTGGCTGGCTTTTCCGCCGCCCGGCTGGACGCTCAAATGGTACCAGGAGCTTTTTGCCGATCCGGCCTGGCTCGACGCCGCGCTGACCAGCGCTCGGATCGCCACCATGACGGCGATCCTGGCAGTAGCGATCGGCCTGCTCGCCTCCTTTGCCCTGGTTCGCGGAAGGTTTGCCGGACGTGAGATCCTGCGCGGCCTGCTGCTGACGCCGATGGTGCTGCCCGTCGTTGTCTTCGCCATCGCCATCTACGCCCTCTTCCTTCGCCTTGGCCTCGGCGGCACCACCATCGGCTTCGTCATCGCCCACACCGTGCTGGCGCTGCCCTTCGCCATCATTCCGATCGCCACCGCGCTCGAAGGGTTCGACAAGTCGATCGAGGACGCGGCAATCGTCTGCGGGGCAAGCCCGCTCGAGGCCAGGCTCAGGATCACCTTGCCGTCGATCCGGATCGGCATCTTCTCCGCCGCGATCTTTTCCTTCCTCGCCTCGTGGGACGAAGTCGTGGTGGCGATCTTCATGGCCAGCCCCAGCTTGCAAACCTTGCCCGTCAAGATCTGGGGCAGTCTGCGGTCGGATCTTAGTCCGGTGATCGCCGCTGCCTCCAGCCTGCTGGTCGGGCTGACGCTTGCCCTGATGGTGATGACGGCGCTGCTGCAGCGAAAGTTCCGGACATGACCCACCCTTTCCTCTCCATCCGCAATCTGCGCAAGGCGTTCGGCGCGATCGTCGCCGTGCACGACGTCACGCTGGACATTCCCAGGGGCGAGTTCCTGACCTTCCTCGGGCCCTCCGGTTCGGGAAAATCGACGACGCTCTACGCGATCGCCGGCTTTCAGGACCCGACTTCCGGCGATGTCTTGCTGGAAGGAAAATCACTGCTTGCAGTGCCTTCGCACAAGCGCAACATCGGCATGGTCTTCCAGCGCTACACGCTGTTTCCGCATCTGACGGTGGCCGAAAACGTCGCTTTTCCGCTGCGGGTTCGCCGCCGGCCGGACGCCGAGGTGAAGAAAAAGGTCGCCGACATGCTGGCCCTGGTGCGGCTCGAAAGCTTTGCCGGACGCTTACCCGGTGCGCTGTCGGGCGGCCAGCAGCAGCGCGTCGCGCTGGCCCGGGCGCTGGCCTACGATCCTCCGATCCTTTTGATGGACGAGCCATTGTCGGCGCTCGACAAGAAGCTGCGCGAGGAAATCCAGGGCGAAATCCGCCGCATCCATCGCCAGACCGGCGTCACCATTCTCTACGTCACCCACGATCAGGAAGAGGCGCTGCATCTGTCGGACCGAATCGCCCTGTTCAAGGATGGCCGCATCGAGCAGACCGGCACCGGCGAGGATCTCTATCTCAGGCCGGCGACCGATTTCGTCGCCGGCTTCATCGGCAATTCGAATTTCCTCGCCGCCGAACATCTCGGCACTACCAACGGCACGACAACGATCCGCTTGACAGACGGTTCGGTCATATCCGGAGTCAGGGCCAACGGTACGTTCGGCAAAGGCCAGAAGACCAGGCTGATGATCCGGCCCGAAGCCTTTAGCATGGAGCGGAGCCCGGCGAGCGCGGAACTGAATGTCGAGATCGTCGACATCGCATTTTACGGCGAGCGCCGGCGGATCGTCGCGCGCATCGCCGCTGGACAGGAGGTTGACATCAGGCCGACCACCGCCGCCATGCAATCGCAGGATGTGTGGCCCTGCAGCCGGCAGGTCTTTTTCGATCCCGCTGCTGCATTCCTGTTTCCGGCCTGACCAAGCCGCGGTGGATCGCCGCCCTTCAACGCTTCGCAGCGATGGAAGCGTGCTTGGGAACAAGCTGTGGTTAGGTCCATCATCAGCTTCGGTCAGCAAGCGCGCAACGTGATCGACGCTGCAGTCGGCTGATTGGATGGCGGGCGCAACTCCCGTATCCATTGACAGTCGTCATGCTCGGTTGGAAGATGAAGAAGGTCAGCGGCGATAAGGCAATGGTCCAACCGCCAGATACCGGACACCATCCTGGCAGCGTCGTCGCGGTCATCGTCATTTGTTTGATCATCGTTGCTTTGTTCTTCATAGGCTTCAGATACTCAAGGCCAGGCCAGGGTACCCTCGTTATTCCTGGCGGTACGCTGCAGCAACCGTGAATCCGACCCCTTGGCGCTGACGCGGAGCCGTTCTCAGGCTGCCAAAAGTGCCCCGGCGGGACTGGGGGACGCCGCAGAATGGGCCGGCGGTTCGCAGCCGGTCTTTTGCTTCTCGCCGCGGCATTCCTTTCCCACCTAAACAACCGAGCCTGACCGGTGTGAGGTCGACCATACTAGGAGACGACGAGCGCTCAGCCACTAGACGGCCCTGATCAGCCGGAGCAGAGAAAGCGCTTCGAAAAAGGTCCCCTTGCGAAAGGCAAGATAGGTCGGCTCTTCGACACCATGGAACCGGCGCTTGAAGGCCGCCTGCCCCTGCAGATTGAAGCGGGTGCGATTGACCCAGAGGGAGTCATAGGCACGCTGGAAGGCGTGCCGCCAGAAATCGCTTTCGGCAAACCCGCTAGGTCCGATTTCGACAAGCGGCGACAGGCCTAGGGTGACGACGGAAACACCTTCATCGCGAAAGCGGTCGACCGCGAATTTGGTCAGGCCGATCTCGGCATGCGCCGAGGCATCGATGTGCTTGCGCTTGAACGAGGTGGTGTAGCCGATGACCTTGCCGTCGCTGAACAGCGGATCGAAATCCAGCAAGGCCACGAGCTCCCCATCCGGACCGTGCAGGACGAAACGGCGCATGTCGACGCCAAGGTGATCGGCAAAGGGCCTGTTGAGAAATCTCATCTCCCAGCGCTTGACGATGCGGTCGGCCCGCCAATTCTGGGAGAGCCTGGCAATCTCGTCGAGGAAGACAGTCCCGTTGTCCTCTGCGAAGGAAAAACCCTTCTTCAAGAGCCAGCGTTCGGAATAGCGCACTGTCTCATTGCGCTTTCCGGAAAAGTCGTGTCTGGGCAGGACAAGCCTGGTGTCGACGCCGAGGCGGTTGACCTGATAGCCAAGCCCGGCAAGCACGCGCGCCGTCTGGTCGCCGATCTGCACGAACCACGGGCTGCCGGCAACCTCGATGAAACGTCTGATATAGTCGCGCCGATCGGCCGGGGCAGCCACTGGATCACCGAGCGCGAAATGATGTCGCGTTTTGCTGCCGTAAGCGATGTAGCCCTGGGCATCGCCGAAGTAGTGAAGCCCCTTCTGCACGGCGGTCGAATAGGCCAGGGAAAAATCACCATGGCGACGGACCAGCGCCAGGCGCTCGACATGGTTCAGCTGCAGCCGCGGTATTTTAGGCCCGCGGTTCTCCAGGAAACGATCGAGGCGTCTTCGCAGTGACGGCATGGTCGACTTTCGCGTGCCGGCTAGGCCGATGAAAGAGCTGACGGACCCCAAACCGATCATATTGCCGCGAACTGATCCTTATCTCAGCGCGGCATGTTTACCCGGCCGGAGCCGCCAGATTCGTAGGCGCAATCTGCCCCGGTCCCGCCCCCAGGCGGCAACACGCATTGTTGTCGACGCCCAGCGCCTGACGGCTGGTTGCTGCGCCCTTGGCGACACGAAAATCAATGCCACTTTCGGAAGCGCCCAGGTCACCTGCCAAACACGATGTTCTTATCGAACGGCGCTCTGAGAAGATTCCGCTTGATCGGAAGCCAGGAACTCGTCGCGTTCTGCTATCCACAGATCGGCGTAGTCGACATTCTGCCATTCGGCAAACCACGGGCCGCCGCTGGTATAGTGGACCGCCTTAGGTGTGCCGACCGCAGGCTTTTCATTCCAACCTTCGAGCCAATTCCACTCTACCGGCAATGAGCCCAAATCTTTGTCGGCAACCCACTGCATTCGGTGAAGATAGGCGCCACTTTCCTGATTCACGACCTCTGGCGTGAGCGATCTGACCGAAGGATGCGCGCAATTGAACAGCATCAGCGACGACCAGTTTTTCCGAGGATAGGACGTTTGGACCACACCATCCATCTTGGTTGTGGCCTTCGGCGTATAGTCATGCTGGACGCAATAGACCGCCTTGTCCGAGTCCGTATATTTCAGCAGGCCTGCGACGTCACCAAGCCACAGGAAATCGCAATCGCAAAACAGGGCCCAACCCGTGTAGTCGGCGAGAAAGGGCGTGAGGAAGCGCGTGTAGGTGAACTCCGTTGAGGCGAGCGGATCTTTTTCCCGCCAATATAGCCCGCGGGCACGCATCTCGTCCTGTTTGATCGGAATGACGGAGACAGGCGCCGACGCATGTTTGAGCAGCGAGTGTCGCGCGACGTCGTACGCGATCGGCTCACGGCTGTCCCATCCGATAAATACCCTAAACGCATCAGTCATATTCACTACCCTGGCTTTCGATTTTTACGGTCGTACACTAACTAGTTGGCGATGGCTCGGCAACAATTGCGGGCAACCAAGCCGGTTTCTCACAGATTTGTCCTGGCCTCAGCGTTGCTTTTTTGGGTGGACCGGGCCTCGCATTCCCAATGCGACACGGGCCCATTTCTGATAGGTGTAGCTGGCCGAATACGCGGCCACCATCGCACCAATGGAACCGTCCAGAAATCCCAACCGGAAAATATAGCTGCGCACATAGGACCAGACCGAGCGCAAAACCGCCTTGCCTATCGAGCTTTTTTTGCCCTCGGCAAGCAGTTGCGCGGCGGACGCTTCTGCGTACCGGCCGATCTTGTCGTGGGCATCTGCCAAGTCGGTAATGGAATCGTGCTCGATCGGCTGAGACAATCGGCTGACCTTCCCGTTCACCAATACCTTCTCGTGCACGGTGTCGTCGCTGAACCGCCCGGAGCGGCGACGGAAGAGCCTGAGCACCAGATCGGGCGACCAGCCGCTATGGCGGACAATGTGCCCGCAAAAGCGCGATCTTCTCGGTATTTCGAAGCCGTCATTGGCTTTTGGGTCGGCGATTGCGGCCCTTATTTCCGCGCCGAGCGGCGCCTCCACCCACTCATCGGCATCCAGCGAGAGGATCCAATCCCCCGTTGCCGCGGCCAGCGCACGGTTTTTTTGCGCGCCGAAACCGGGCCAATCGACGGTCATCAGAACCTTTGCCCCCAGAGCACCGGCAATCTCCCTGGTTCTGTCGCTGCTGTTGTTGTCGAGAACGACGATCTCATCGGCAAAATGGACCGACCGAAGGCATTGCGCGATGGATGCCTCCTCGTTGCGGGTGATGATAATGACCGAGAGCGCCGGCACGGTCAGAATGTTCCGGCATCAAAGCTGCCACTGTCATTCGAATGCATCTGCAGCATCGGCTCCCGCTCCGTTGGCACACTGAGGGTACTAACTTGATCTAACAAAGTCGAAAATCATTTCAGATCAAGGCTTTCATACAGCGCCATCATTCGCTTGATCATGACATTGAAATCATAGTGTTCGGCCGCCGCTCTCACCCGGGCTGCGGTCTCAGGTCGTGACGACAACTGCAGCGCGTGCGCGAGCGCTGCAGCGAGGTCGCTTTCGCTGGCCGCATCGCAAACGAGCGTCGGCTCGAACCGCTCGACAAGCTCGCGCGCTCCACAGCCGGTGCTTACCAGGGCGGGCAAGCCGCTGGCCATCGCTTCGATGACCACTGTGCCGAAAGGATCATAGATGGAAGGCAGCACGGCAATATCGGCCGCGCCGTACCACGGCAGCATGTCTTTCTGCGGCCCCAGCATCTTGAGCCGTGCGCCGAGACCGAGCCTGTCACCGGCCTGCCTGAAGGCGTTGGCGCGCGAATCATGGCCGATGACCCACAATTCAGGCTCGCCATCGAGCCTGGCGACCGCCTTCATCAGTGCAAGAAGTCCTTTTCGCGCAAAGCCCGAGCCGACAAACAGGACGACCGGCCTGTTTTCGTCAACGTCGAGCCGCGCGCGGATTGTCGCCCGATGCTGCTGGCGCAGCTGCGGGTTGAAGCGGTCGAGATCCACCCCGTTGGGAATATGGTGCACATTTTCCGCCGGATAATCGTAGTGACGGATAATGTCCTCTGCCACCATCTTCGAAATGGCAATGACAGCTTTGAGCCTCGGGCTGGCGTAGGTTGCACGTTCAAGGCGCAGCGTCTGGCGGTGAAAGGGGCTCAGCGCCATTGCCGCCCTGCCAAGCCGCGTCTCGAAACGCCGCCGCTCGGCAAGATAGGCGGCATGAACGCCCTCCCCGGCCCGGAAAACATCGCAGCACGGGAGGCGATCGTTGCTCTGCACCAGCGCCGGTGGCATCTCGGCGATCTTGCGGCAGGCGGCTTGAGCAAAGGACGCCGCCCGCAGCGAACGCGGAAAGCGGCGGCCGGCACAATGGATGAATTCTATGCCTTCATAGCGCGGCCAGTCGCCGGAGAGCACGGCCACCGGCCGCTGACGCGCGGCGAATGCGGCCATGATGTTTTCCAGCATGATCTCGCCTCCGCCAAAAGGCGCATAACGCTGGCGCACGAACAGGATCGGCCTGTCGAATTGATTTTCGGTGCCACGAATGCCGGCGTACATGGGCTCTGGGCTCCGGCCTTGTTGCCATCTGACGATGTCTATAGAGGCCAGCTCGCATCGGCAACACTTGGAAAGCTCACCCGCCGGAACTCAGAACAGGCCTGTGTCCATTGTCCGCAACTGCTTGCGATTTGCCTAACGGTGCTGCATGTAGAAATTAACTGCAAACAGCGGATCAGCGCCAGCTCCGGGCGGTGACCGCCATGAGGGGAATCGATGGCTT
The DNA here is from genome assembly GCF_040323505.1 of Mesorhizobium sp. M0040. Lineage (NCBI taxonomy): Bacteria > Pseudomonadati > Pseudomonadota > Alphaproteobacteria > Hyphomicrobiales > Phyllobacteriaceae > Mesorhizobium > Mesorhizobium sp. M0040. Next base: position 14,025 of record NZ_JAMYVA010000020.1, on the reverse strand, counting down.
GAGCAAAGCAACCTGGCCCGCCATTGTCCGCCGGACGATTACCGACACCGCCCTATATCGGCTGAGACACACCTTCGGAAGACGGGCAGAAGTGTCATCGCTGCGGCCGATAACGCCCCTTAAAGCGAATGACCTGCCTTTGATCCTCGTCATCCGCAACGAGGCGGACAGGCTACGCCCGTTCCTGAAGCACTATCGCGAACTCGGCGTCACCAGATTCGCCGTCCTCGATGACCGCTCGACAGACGGAACAGCTGAGCTTCTGGCCGAGCAGCCAGATGTCGATCTATTCAGCTCGCCGATCACCTATTCGCAGTCGGACCTGGGAAACCTTTGGCGTCAGCGGATTGTGCAGATCTATGGTCAGCCTCGCTGGTATCTGACCGTGGATGCGGACGAATATCTTGTCTATGACGGTATGGATCAGCATCCGCTCGGTGCGATGGCCGACTGGCTCAAGCGGCGCGGAATGACACGCCTGCTGGCGCCGATGATCGACATGTATCCGAGCGGAAACATCTGGGACGTACCCTTCGATCCCATCGTGCCGCCATGGCAAGTTGCGGACCATTTCGACGGCAGCGGCTATGAGGTGACGAGGAGCCCCCGGCATCTCAAGATCACAGGCGGCCCGAGAACCCGGCTTTTCGCCAGGCAGCACAAGTTGACCAAGTTTCCTCTGATATATGTTGATCGCCAGACGATTTTTACGTCGATTCACTCACCGCTGCCATACTGGCGAAACTATATAAAGGGATTGGCTGGCCTGCTTCATTTCAAGTTCTTCGCCGATTTCAACGACAAGGCGCAGGTCGCGGTGGCGGAAGGTCAGTATTGGAACGGCGCTTCCAAATATCGCCAGTATCATGAGGTATCGAGCGGTAAAGCCGCTCTCAGCGCGATGAGCGAACAGTCAATGCTGTACGAAGGAGCTCACAGCCTGTTCAAAACGGGTTTGATCGACAAAATTGATTGGTAGACGGCATTTCAAGCAGATGCCGAACCGACATCATGCATAACCGAATGCTTTCATAAGCTGGGCACCTCGTCCTTGTACCAGGTCCTGTAGCTCGGCGTTTCCAAGTTCGGAGCGCCATCTTCCGCTCCCGTCATAGATCGGCTGATTGACCTGTTGGTTCCGGAGCACCGCATGCGGCGTCTCGCCGCTGGCGTCGGTCGGCTTGAACCACTGCTGCGGGTTCTTGTGATAGTCGAGGAGATCCGGGCTGAAGGTTACATCGAGAAAGCCGCATATCTGCTCGACGACTTTGGCCGGATTCTCGACCAGGTCCTCATAGCGATAGATCAGCACATCCGGCTTTCCCCGTTCCGCAAGAACCAGCGCATTGTCGTTGATCCAGCGGTCGAGAGCCTCCGTTGGCTCGCCAAGTCGTTTGATCAGGGACGCTACGACGTCGCGCCCATCTCGCACTGGCATGACGAAACGCGCGCCGGGCACGAGCCGGCGAATGCGGGCGACACGGCGGATATGCCGCGGTGTCTTTTCAAGCAGCACGTTCTTTCCAGCATCGAGCGCCGCCCGCTTCAGTTTCCGGAAGCGGAACATGGCCAGTGGCGTCCACTTGAAGAAAATGTTGGTTTCCTGGAGCGGCAGGTAGACGTCGGGATGCGACGCAAGGATCGTCGCAATCAACGTCGTCCCGCTATGGCCGCAGCCGCAAATGAATCCGGTCCGCATCACCATGTCGGCAATGCTCCTCCAGCTCGAAGCCACGAGGTGTAATGATTTATTGGACGATAGCTCAGGTTGTTCACGTAAAAGATCTCCAGCTGTGCCCAGACGCCAAACAGTTCGAACATCAAAACGGCTCCCAAGCGAAGTCTTTGACTCAAAAGCTTTTGCCGGCCTTGGCCGGTCGGGGCCGGATCAATATAGTAGGCCCTGTTTGCTCTCAACTGCCGCCCCGCCGATGAGCCGCCAAACGGTCATTAGCGTCGAGCAGACCGACGATAATGCTCTCGGCCTCGTCCATCACAGCGGCCCAGGACCGTTCCCGTTTCGAGACCAGCACGGCAGAGGGATAATAAGGCGTGCGATCGCCTTCCACCGGCCATGAACGTTTGAAACCGTCGCCCAGGATGAAGACCGAGGGGATGCCGAGCGCGCCCGCCAGATGCGCCCCGGTGTTGCTGATGGTTACGACGGCGTCCATCGCGGCAACCTGGGCGGCGAACAGGTCCATGTCGACGAGTTGATCGACTGATTTGTCATGAAGAATGCGCTCCGGCTCACCGTCGGTCAGGATCTTCAGATCGGTCTCGATCTGGCCGTACTGCAGCGAGACGAACCGAAGGTCCGGTCGGCCGATCAGGCCACGCCAGGTGGCCAGCGGCGGCAGGTCTTTGCCGGGATTGGAGCTGCCCCATGCGACACCGACCAGCGCCCGCCCGCCCTTGCTGTAGCGGGCGCGAAGTTCAGCGACCTTGGCTGGATCGGGTTTAAGAGGGACGAAATGCTCACGGATCGTCGCCTCGTCGGTCTCGAAGACGGCAGTCAGATGCTGGACGCCGGCGAAGGCCTGCGCCTCGCCATAGGCAGCCTTGCCGTCAGCGCCGACCGGCCGCACATCGGCGGTCGGAAAAGTGCGCTGAAAGAGCGGTACCAGGCGGCGCTCGACCAAGACGATCGAACGGGCGGCACGCCCCAACGCACGGCCGACGGAACTCGCATGATGGATCGCGGTGGCCAGACCCTGCTTTTCGGTTTCCATCAGATCGACCAGCAGTGTCTGGCCCGAAATATCCTGGCCCAGCCACTCGCCATCGACGCGGCCGTTGACGATGTGGCGTCGGGCGATCCTGAGTTCGGCGGCTGCGCCATAGGCGCCCATCCGCATCAGCGCCTTGCTGAGCTCGTCGATCAGGTGGACCTCGCCCCTCGACTTCGCAATGGATCCAAGAGCCAGGGCTTTCGGCAGTGCCGCCGGCCAATCGCGGGACTCGACGCTTCGCCGATAATCCGCCATCTGATCGGCAATGTCGCCGTCGCGCCAGCGAAGGAAGAGCTGCCGGCGGTGACGTCGGGACCAGACCTTGTATTTGTAGCCTGCAAGCGCGACAGCGCGGCGCAACCGGCCGAGAAGTTGGCTACCCTCCATCGCCAGCTCCGCCGATGATTTGCATGACCCGTCCGCCTGCTTCCTGCACTGCCGACGCCCAGGCTCGGCCGCCTTTTCGGACCAGTCGAACGCTCGGATATGCGGCGACGGTCTCACCGAAAGCAGGCCAGGACAGCCGAAATCCATCGTCGAGCATGACAATCGTCGGCACGCCGAGCGCTCCGGCGAGGTTGGCGCCGGTATTGCTGATCGTCACCACCGCGTCGAGCGCCGCAATTTGGGCGGCAAAGCGGTCCATGTCCGTCAACTGGTCGACTGAAGCGTCATGGATGATGCGCCCCGGCGCGTGGCGCTCGAACTCGGAGAGGGCCGGCCCGACATCGCCATATTGCAAGCTGACCAAGCGCCCCGGCAGGCTGCTGAACAGCGTCCGCCAATCGTCCAGAGCCGGCAGATCCTTGCTCTTGTTGAGGCTTCCCCAGGCAAATCCGATCAGGGGACCTGGGCCGCCATCGAGATAGGTGCCGCGCAGCTCGGCAACCAGTCGGCGGTCCGGCTCCAGCGGAACGAAGGGCGCGCGTGCCGCCGGGTCGTCCGGCCAGAAATGCTTTGCGAGTGTCTCGAAACCGGCAACGACATCGGCGTCCACTGCCGCCATGTCCTCTTCCCCTTCAATCCTGACATCGAGCGCAGGATATGTTCTGCAATAAAGCGGTGCCAGTCGCGGCTCGACGAAGACGATGCATCGACCGGCAGCCGCAGCTGCTGGACCAAGCAAAGACGCGAACTGGAAAAAGATCGCCAGGTCGCCTTCGCGACGATCGACGAGAAGCGTGCGACCCGCAAGATCACTGCCATCCCAATCGGGCCTGCCGCGCAGCTGCTTGCTCGCCGCCATCAACTGCCAGATGCGATTTCCTCCGTCGAGACGCCTCAGTCCACGCCCCGCTTTCTTGATCAGGCCGAGATCGCCAAGCTGCTCACCAAGCACGCCAAGCGCCAGTGCATGGTCGCGAGCAGTTTGCCAATCACCACGCTGCACGCTTTCCTCCATCAGCCTCATATGCCGTTCGGCGCTTTCGTCGGCGTGGCGCGAGGGACGTCTAAGAAGTTCCTTTGCCCGCTCGAGGACCTTCTGCAGCCGCTTGCCGACGGCGCCCTGCGGGCGCAGATCGGCGGTTTTTGCCTTCTTAAGGATGGTTCGTCTGTTCTGCACGGCGATGTTCTATCGTCCCCGGGGAGCGTCGGAAAGCGTCGTCAGGATCGACGAGAGCCGCCGGCCGGCCTCGTCGAGCACCAGCGACCAAGGGCGCCCCTCCTTGCGAATGACAATGCCCTTCGGATACCAGGGTGTCCGGTCGCCGGTCACTGGCCATGCCGTCTGAAAATTATCGTCGATGAGGAAAACAGTCGGCACGCCAAGGGCTCCGGCAAGATGGGCCGCCGTATTGCTGATCGTCACGACAGCATCGAGTGCAGCGACCTGTGCGGCGAAACGGTCCATGTCGACCATCTGGTCGACGCTGTCGTCAAAGATCAGACGCGCGTCGTTGCCGTTGCGAAGGCGCCGCAACGCCGGCTTGATCTGTCCGTACTGGAGCGAAACGAATGTCGCTTGTGTCTGGGCGATGAACCGTGCCCATTCAGAAAAATCAGGCACGTCCTTGGTGTGGGATTTGCTGCCCCAGGAGAGACCTGCCAGCGGCAGATCCGTCATCGAGCGATAGCGCTTGCGGAATGTCTCGACGAGTTCAGGATCTGCCCGCAGCGGCACGAAGTCGGCAGCAAGTTTTTCGGCATCGCGTCCGAACACCCAGGCGAGATGTTCGAAAGTCGCACGTTTGTTGCCGACCACATCCTGCTGTGCCGGGACCACGGTCGCCTTAGGGAACGTTCGCTGCAGAATTGATACCAGGCGCGGCTCGACCCGAATTGTTGCGCTTTGGGCATAGGCAGCGGCAGCGCCGGCCAGTCGCGCGTGGCGGATAACCCGGCCAAGGCTGCGCGGGTCATCCTCCACAAGATCGATCAGCAGTGTATCCGATCCGAGATTCTCGCCGGTCCACTCGTTGGCGCTTTTCCCTTTCCGCAGCCGGCGAGCGGAAAGCCGAAGCTCAGCTGCCCGCGCAAAGTTGCCAAGGCGTTCGAACGCCTGGCCCGCCTTCTGCATCAGCTCCGGGTCGCGATTATGATCGGCCGTGACAGCCATCTCATTGGTACCGGCTTCAAGGCCTTTCCAGTCCCTGCGCACGATCAGGGCCTGAACCTTGGCCTGCAGCTCAAGAATGGAACGAGGCTGCTTGGGACTGAAAAACAACCTGCGCACCGCCTTTTTGTACCGGCGCACCTGAAGGCCCAGTCCACCAATCACATACCGGACATAGGAACCGTGATAAAAGCTGGTCATCGGCCTTCAGCGCAATACGCTCTGCCGCAGCTTTTTGCCGCTTTCGACCATCGGATCGGGCGTCTCCAGGTGGAATATCGAACGATATATCTCGCTGTGCTTGGCAAGCTGGTCATGCGTTCCAGCATCGACAAGCTGTCCGGCGTCAAACACGAGAATACGATCGGCCGCCTTGATTGTAGACAGCCTGTGCGCAATGCAGATCACCGTGCGCTGAAATGTGTTGTCGAAGGCTGCCTCCATAACCGCCCGTTCGTTTTCACCGTCAAGCGCGGATGTCGCTTCGTCATAGACGATTACCGCAGCATTCTTGAGCAGGGCGCGCGCGATGGCAACGCGTTGTTTCTGGCCGCCGGACAGGTTGGTGCCGCTTGGCCCGACAAGCGTGTCGAGCCCGTTTTCGAGCGCCGAAGCAAAGCTGGTGACCCGGGCGAGGTTCGCAGCGGACTCGATTTCCTGATCCGTGGCATTCGGGCGGCCGTCGCGAATGTTGTCGCGGATCGAGCCTTCGAACAGGAAGACGTCCTGGGATACCAGTGCGATGTTATCGCGAACGTCGGCCAGGCTGATCTTCGAAATGTCCTTTCCGTCGATCAGGATCCTGCCCTTGTCCGGCTCCATCAGGCGCAGGATCAGATTGACGATGGTGGTCTTGCCGGCGCCGGAGCGGCCGACGATCGCCAGCTTCTCACGAGGTCGCACGTCGAAGGAAACACCCTCGAGCGCGGGGCTGTTGCCGTCATAGGAAAAGGCCACATCTTCAAAGCGGATACCACCATCGACGTCGGTCAGACGCTCGCCCGCGATCGCGAGTCGCCGCTGCTCGGGCGTGTCGATCAAATCATACATCTGCTCGACGGCGACCATTTGCTTCTGGATGTCGACATTGACCCGGGCCAACCGCTTGGCAGGCTCATAGGCAAGCAGGAACGCGGTAATGAAGGCCATGAATTCGCCGGGCGTCTTGCCGTTGCCGAGGGTCTGCCAGCTGGCGTACATAACGAAAAGCCCGATGATCACGCCGCCGCCGGTCTCCATCAATGGGCTCATCAATGCTGACGTCCGGTTGATCTGGATGCCACGTCTTTCCATCTTGCGGACGGCCTTTGCAAAGCTGGCGACGGCCTTGTCCTCGAGCTGGAAGGACTTGATGGTGCGGATGCCTTCGACGGCTTCCGTGCCGATCGACTGGACTTGTGCAGCCAATTCCGTCTCGCCCCTCGCCAGCGCCTTGAGCTTCCTGGTTATCGCGCCGACTGACAGGAACAGCATCGGCAGAACCGCCACGGATATCAGCGACATCACCGGGTCCTGCTTGACCATGACGCTGGCCAAGGCAATCAGGGTCAGCAGATCAGAGACGGCGCTGCTCGTGAGGGTGAGAATAACGGTCGCCCCGGCGCGCGCGTTGAACATGATTTTGGAGATGAATTTTGCCGGATGCTGGTTCGCGAAACGGCTGATGTCGAAATACACCATTCGGGAAAATTGCCGGTTTTGCAGGTCCGAAACGATAGCCCGGCGAATCTTTCCCGTCGTGACGGTCTGGCAGTAGGCAGCTATGCCCTTGACCAGGAAAATGCCGATGATGACGACACTGATACCCGATACAGCGGCAGCATCTCGCTCGACATAGATGGTGTTGATCATGATTTTCATGATCCAGGCCGTCGCGCCGACCGCGGCAGCAGCAGCGATCGAGCACAGCAAACCTGTCACATACAGCATCTTGTGCGGCGGCAGATTTTCCACGATCAAGCGCTTTGCCAGCGGATAGGTGAGCGAGGCTGAAGACTGTTTCTTTGCTTTCATCGTGACGCCCACTGTAATCCAATCCGGTACCAGCTAATTCCCATTCGCTTTATCTGACCTTTCTGAGCTACCAGTTAGGCATTGGCATTGTCTGTGGCGATGTTCCTGATCGCAGTCAATGCCAGAAGGCCGAGTGCTCATTGATCATAGTCGTTGTGGACAGCAAACCGACACTTGCATCCAGTCATTCGAGCATGCTTATTGACCTTGCAGGGGTGGTTTGATCTGGGAGGTCGCTCCGAATGGCCTACCTCCATGGGAGTTTTTGCGTACGATAAACCAAATGAGACCGCCCTGTTCCCTTGAGCAGATGCACACGTAGTTGATGCTTGGAGTCGAGATAAGCATGGCCAGGAAACGTTCGATCGCAGAGCGCGTACTCAGAAGCCTAATCAGGATTTTTGGCGATCGGGCGTTGCTGCAAATCGGTTATCCCGGTCGAATTGCCAAGTGGTTTGGTTGCCCACCACCTTTGGTCCGGCCTCACCCTTACGCGCTCTATGAGCTGAACCCAGCGTGGCGTTCGGCTGATGGTAAATCCAGACACAATAGTATGGGATTCCGGGGCTCGGAAATATCGATGCCAAAACCGGCCGGGCGCCGGAGAGTCGTATGCATGGGGGAATCGTCGACATACTGTACGGGATTAGACGATAGTCGGACCTACCCATATCGATTGGGCGAGTATCTGAAGAGTTTGAAGCCAGGAGTCGATCTTGATGTCGTCAATGCAGGTGTGATGGGCTATACCTCAATCGAGAACGTCTTGAGACTTCTTTTCCATGTAATTCCTTTATCTCCTGATCTCATTATATATTACTACACACACAATGACGTTCATCCCCGTCGACTAGAGGGACTATCTCGGGATTACAACGAATACTCTTGCTCTTGGTTCGAGCCTCCGTCAGGCGGCGGCGTTTCTGGTTGGATAAATAGACGTCAAAAACTGGCGACGTCGTATGTCGCGAACGTCGTCCGCCGTTCAGGCAATCGACCTGGCAAATCTAGCAACATAGCGCACAATCCGCCTGATGCGTTCCGTGCGAATCTGAGTGCCCTGGTCGTCTTGGCAAGAGCAGCTGGAGCTTCGGTTCTTTTTGTAAATCCAAATTACCGGCAGGAGAGTCCAGACGACCCACCCGCAAATGCGGTTTGGGAGCACAGACGCGTTGTTGACGATATTGGCAAAAGGATGGACGTCCCGGTTGCTGATCTGAACGGGTTGCTGCCTTACTCCGTAAATGGGAACACCAGTCTTAATGAAAATTACCGCGACGCTGTGCATTTTACGGAGATCGGCGCAGATGCTGCAGCAAGAATTGTTGCCGATGTAATCCATAAAAATAACATACTATACTCGTCGAAAAAGAAGCCTATCCTATATTAAGATTTGTCCCATGTTGACCAAGAGAGGGTGTGGTTGCGATCGGATCCTTGCATGTCGGTAATTTAAGGCTGCGCCGCCTCCCGGAGCCCGCGAGCATGACCAATATCTCCCTGACCGCTGCGAACGCACCGACGTATTATTCCAGCCAAGTCCGGACTGGGAGCCTCATGTTTCTGCCAGTTGGGGCACGCCCTTGACAAGCCGAGTCCCTTTGGCTCAATCGACTTAGTTGCATGGGGACAGAACAATGTCTGACGTCGATAATGCTCTCTCCAAGAGGGCGGAAACCAATGGTTGGTTTTCCGATTTGATATGCGCATTGACGTTCTATGGTGTCGTATTCCCCCTCGGTTTCGCGCGCCGGTTGATCGGAACAATCAGCCGACGGCTCCAACCAGGGCATTCAAACGAGACATTCTGGATCGTGCGCGAAAGCAGGAACGATTTGAATTCGATGACCAGTCAGTTTTGAAGACATCCTTGTGACAAACATCCTAGGTATCTCGGCGTTCTACCATGACAGCGCAGCCTCCCTTGTTGTTGACGGCGCCATAGTTTCTGCGGCCCAGGAGGAGCGATTCACCCGTCGAAAGGCTGACGAACGTTTCCCCTCGAACGCCATTCGGTCGGTTTTGCAGACCGGCGGGGTCTTGCTGAAAGATGTGGACCACGTCGTGTTCTACGAGAAGCCGCTACTGAAATTTTCGCGTCTAATTGACACTTATCTCGATGCGGCTCCCCGTGGGTTCAGCTCTTTTCGAAAGGCGATGCCAGCTTGGGTTGGGGGCAAATTGTTTCAGAAGAGGCTCATTTTCGACGAGCTCAGAAGGATTGACCCTGATTTCAATGATCCGTCTCGTATCCTTTTTTCCGAGCATCACGTAAGCCACGCGGCCAGTGCGTTTTTCCCGTCACCATTTGACGAAGCTGTGATTTTGACTCTCGACGGCGTGGGCGAGAAAGCAACCACCACAGTTGCCATCGGCAGGGGCGCAACTTTGGACGTCGTGAGGGAATTGCATTTCCCGCATTCCCTGGGGCTCTTGTATGCGGCATTCTGTTATTATCTCGGTTTTAAGATAAACAGTGGCGAATACAAAGTAATGGGGCTGGCGCCCTATGGCGTGCCTCGGTTCAAGTCGCTGATCCTTGAAAAGCTGGTCGATCTTAGGGCGGACGGAACCTTCCGTCTCGACCAGAGCTATTTTGACTACGCTACCGGACTAAAAATGACGAATACACGGTTCGCCGACCTCTTTGGGCAACCGGTCCGAAGGCCCGACACTGACCTGCTGACCGACTTCCATATGGACGTCGCGGCATCTATCCAGGCGGTCACCGACGAGATCGTTCTGCGGCTGACGCGCGGTTTGGCACGGGAATTTGCGATCCCCAATCTCTGCCTGGCAGGTGGCGTCGCGCTTAATTGCGTAGCAAACGGCAAAGTACTTAGAGACGGTGCCTTCAAGAAAATATGGATTCAGCCCGCGGCTGGCGACGCAGGCGGCTCACTCGGGGCAGCGCTCGCAGCCTGGCACATAAAACTCGGCGGTAACCGTGTCGCAGCCAAACAAGATTCAATGAAAGGGGCCTATCTCGGTCCTGAATTCGACCAGGCCGACATTGAAGCGCAGCTCAGCCGAGCCAAAGCTGTTTTCGAGGTCATGCCTACCGACCAACTTATCGACACGACGGCAACCGCATTGGCGGCCGGCAAAGCTGTCGGATGGTTCCAAGGCAGGATGGAATTCGGCCCCAGAGCACTTGGCAACAGGTCTATCCTGGCCGATCCACGCTCTGACCACATGCAAAAGACGCTCAATTTGAAGGTCAAATTTCGGGAAAGTTTTCGCCCGTTCGCACCTTCGGTTCTGTCGGAACATGTGTCGGACTGGTTCGATTTGAAAGTAGAATCCCCGTATATGCTGCTTGTCGCTCCGGTTGAGCAGTCCCGACACCGTGCAATGACGCCCTCAGAGGCAGCGATGTTCGGAATAGATAAGCTCAACGTCCGGCGATCCGACATTCCTGCCGTCACGCATGTCGACTATTCGGCCAGGGTTCAGACGGTCCACGCCGAAACCAACCCGCTATACCACGCATTGATCAGCCGGTTTGAAGCGCTAACCGGCTGCCCTGTTTTGGTGAACACCAGCTTCAATGTTCGCAGCGAACCGATCGTGTGCTCTCCCACGGACGCTTTTCGATGCTTTATGGGAACAGACCTGGATATGCTTGTGGCGGGCAACTGCGTTCTTCGGAAAACAGAGCAGGATCCTTCCCTCGCGATAGACTACCGAGGTGATTTTGAGCCGGATTAGGTTCGCGCTGCCCTTGCAGGCTTTTACAAGGTGTTGAGATGAGTGCTTCTGTCCTTTTATGGATAGCCTCTGCTTTGCTGATCGTCGCAGCAATAGCATTGGCGCGGATGGTCACGAAAAGCCGCGGGAGGACCAAAGAAGAAGCTGACCCGGGAGACAATTACCCTCTCTGGTAGACCCCGTCCCTCCTGCAACTCGTCCTCACTCGATCTTAAGCTGTGCGAGCGGAGAGGCCACCCCATGTATCAGGGTATGGCGAGAGGCTGGACGCTTCGATCTTCGATCGTACGCGTCCGCGGACGGCCACCTTGCCTGCGAACGGATGGTGTAGCTGACTGTCGGTATGGATATCGCTACTGACTGTCGCCAAGTCACTCGACTCGAGATTGTTGACACTGGCCGCCGGCGTCGCTGGTCGGAGGAGGAGAAGCTGCGGATCGTCGAGGAGAGCTATTCGGCTCCGCGGCAAGCATCCGCGACAGCGCGGCGTCACGGGATTTCCAACCCACTGCTGTTTGCTTGGCGCAAGGCGCATCGCGAGGGTCGGCTCGGCGAAGGTGGCGTCTGCGGTTTCGTGCCGGCGATGATCGTAGCGGAGCAGCCAAAGAAGGGTCCAGAACCGGCTGGCGGGCGCATGGAAGTGGTGAGCGTGAATGGCCGCAGGGTCATCGTCGAGCCCGACGTGGACGTGGAAGCGCTGCTTCGGATCATGCGCGGCCTGGAAACGCTGCGATGATCCCGATTCCGACGGGGGTGCGGGTGTGGCTGGCGACGGGACACACCGACATGCGCTGCGGCTTTCCCAGCCTTGCTCTACGCGTGCAGGAGATCTTGAAGAAGGATCCGCTGAGCGGCCATATTTTTTGCTTTCGCGGAAAAAGAGGCGATCTCCTGAAGGTCATTTGGCATGATGGGCAAGGATCGTGTCTGTTTACCAGGCGTCTTGAGCGTGGCCGCTACATCTGGCCTTCTCTGGCAGACGGAAGCGTTACGATCTCGACGGCGCAGTTGAGCTATCTCCTGTCCGGGATCGATTGGCGCAACCCTCAGGAAACCTGGCGTCCGACGCGGGTCGGCTAGCATTTACATTTTGAAATTGCAGGCAAAATCTGATTCACTGGCCTCATGACGTTGAAGCCGGATGATCTTCCTTCGGACCTCGCGAGTGCCCTGGCGGCGCTGCGGGCTGAACGCGAAGCACGGTTGCGGGTCGAAGCCGAGCGCGACGTGGCGCAGACGGAGGCCTCCAACTGGCAGGCCGAAGCGGCCAATGCGCAAGCCATGCTGTCCGACACCGAGGCGCGGATTGCGCATCTCGAGCTGCGTATCGAGAAGCTGAAACGCGAACTGTACGGGCAGCGCTCCGAGCGCACGGCGCGGCTGATCGAGCAGTTGGAATTGCAACTCGAAGACCTCGTGACCGCGGCGAGCGAGGACGAGCTTGCCGCGGCCGCCGCGGCGGCGAAGACCCAGAGCGTGCGTTCCTTCACGCGCAAGCGGCCAGTGCGTAAACCCTGGCCAGAGAATATCGAGCGCGAGCGCGTCGTCATCGAGCCTCCCACCACCTGCGCCTGCTGCGGCGGATCCCGGCTGTCGAAGCTGGGCGAGGACGTGACCGAGACGCTGGAGGAGATCCCGCGCCGGTTCAAGGTGATTGAGACGGTGCGCGAGAAGTTCACTTGCCGCGATTGCGAAAAGATCAGCCAGCCGCCGGCGCCCTTCCATGCCACGCCACGCGGCTTCATCGGTCCGCAGCTGCTGGCGACGATCCTGTTCGACAAGTTCGGCATGCATGCTCCACTCAACCGCCAGAGCGCGCGCTTCAAGGCCGAGGGGATCGACCTGCCGCTGTCGACGCTGGCCGATCAGGTCGGCCACGGAACCTTCGCCGTCATGCCGCTCTTCCAGCTGATCGAGCGCCATGTGCTCGCGGCCGAGCGCCTTCATGGCGACGACACCACCATCCGCATCCTGGCGAAGAGCAGGTGCACGACCGGGCGCATCTGGACCTACGTGCGGGACGATCGGCCCTTCAGTGGGCTTGCACCACCGGCGGCAGTCTACTACGCCTCGAGCGACCGACGCGGCGAGCACCCACAGAAGCATCTGGCCGCCTTCGCCGGCATCTTGCAGGCCGACTGCTACAATGGCTTCGAACCGCTGTTCGACCCGCACAAGAAGGTGCTGCCGATCACGCCGGCATTTTGCTTCGCCCATGCGCGGCGGGGCTTCTTCGAACTGGCCGACATCGAGAAGAATGCCCGCGAGGGCAAGAGGAATGGCAAACCGGTCTCCCCGATCGCGCTGGAGGCGGTCAGGCGCATCGACGCGCTGTTCGAGATCGAGCGCGCCATCAACGGCCGCAGCGCTGACGAGCGGTATGCCGTGCGCCAGGAGGAGAGCAAACCACTTCTCGACGACACGCACGCCTGGTTGCTCCGCGAGCGCGATACCCTCTCGCGCTCTTCCGAGGTCCTGAAGCCGATCAACTACATGCTCAGGCGCTGGGCCGACTTCGCCCGCTTCATCGACGACGGCAGGATCTGCCTCAGCAACAACGCGGCCGAAAGAGCGTTGCGCGGCATAGCTCTGGGAAGGCGCAACTGGACCTTTGCCGGTTCCCAGCGCGGCGCCGACCGCGCCGCCGTCATGCTTACCCTCATCACCACGGCACGCCTCAACGACGTCGACCCGAAAGCCTGGCTTGCCGACGCCCTGGCCCGCATTGCCGATCTTCCCGCCTCGCGTCTGCACGAACTACTGCCCTGGGAATGGAAGCGCCTGCGCGAAGCCGACAAGCCCGCCGATCAGCAGGCCGCCTGACCTTCACGCAACGCCATCATAGAGCCCGCCGCGCTAACGCGCGTGTGCCAATCATGCGGCCTTCGTCGTATGCGTACCTTCGATCTCTAAGAGCCTGAATCAAAAAGAGTGTTTTGATATCAACTTCTTGCGAGCCTGCGGGTGAGCAGGCGAATGTGAGCGACGTATATCCAGGCTTCTGCGGAAGCGAGG